>PMBS01000287.1 GCA_003153015.1 Myxococcales bacterium | reverse complement strand
CGCAAGATGTGCCTGCCACGGAATCCTACGGCCACCACCCCAAGCAGAAGTGCGACTACGATCACGGCAACCGCCGCGATGACCACTCGCCTTCCACGGCCGATCTTGACGTTACTCACCATCTTGTCCATCGCGGGGTCTTTGTCCATGATGAATCAAAGCGTTGCATCAACTGTGCCGATGCTGGGGACCGACGGGCCGACGTTCAAGCGCCTGCAAATGCTGCGCGGCCTGTCCCAAGTTGGTCGTCTGAGCTGGCTTCGGCGGCGGTGACGCCAGTGTCGCTCCACCTGAGTTCGGCGCGCTTGCAGACACGCTTCGTAGGACCGAATGCTCCTGCCAGGCCCCGCCCTGAATCGTGGGGGAATCTCATGCGATCCGGAGCGCCGGCCTCAATCAAGATGATGGACCGCCTCATTCAGTTCGAATGAGAGAAGGCACTCTGCCTCGCCCAACAAATGTTCGAGGCGCAGGCCACGACGGGACGCACGGCCATAGCGAGGCACTTTGCCTCGTGTGACATCTTGCCCCGCTCAGCTTGGCCGACCGAATCCAGACGCGCGGGCCTCGCGCGGAACAGCGAAGCTTTCACAACTCCCGTCGATGTGAGAGACGGAAGGGTAACGCTCACCGGAGTCGTTGGAAGCGCGATAGCGAAATCGCGGGCGTCGGACGATGCCTGGGTGAACGGAGTGCTGGCGGTGGACGACAGCGGGATGAAGGTCGAACCATGCTTCCGGGATGTTTGGGCCACACAGACCATGGGCGACGAAGATCCGCTGCTCGCTCGGCTCGGCTGCGGCCACCGCCGGTGACGGCGTGACTGGTTTTGTCGTATCGCCGGACAAGCCCGAGGAGTTTGCCGCTGCAGCGCTTCGACTGTTCAGGCAGGCCTCGCTGGGCGAAGATCTCGGCGGTCGCGCACGCACCCGCGCCGGCCTGAAGTACGATCTGCAGAATCGAACGCTTCTCCATCGGGGCGATGTCTTTCAAGCTTGTCGCTCCCTGCAATGAGGCGCGCCCGTGGATAGGCCGAGCATTCCTTCCGAATGTGGTACCGGCGGCCAAAGCACCCGACCGCGAGCACTGCCTCGCGACTTGGGACGGTACCCGACCGGAGTTCTTGCCGCCGCCTCGCCCGTGGGGACCCACGGCGCACGAGCCGCTTGGAGTTGTCGCGGAATACAGCACCGACACCGTGCGGTGCGCGTTCGACATCCACACCAGTTCGCTGGTAGTGCGCCATGGCAGGCTCGACGCATCTTATGTCTGGGTTCCCAAGCTTGCCGACTTGCCGGCATGGGCGTTGGCATCGCCGCTGCGCGTGCCCTTGTCCTGGCTGGCGAACGCGCATCGGATGCAGGTCGTGCATGCTGCGGCTGTATCGATTGGGGGCCGGGCCGTCCTGCTTGCAGGCGCGGGAGGCTCTGGAAAATCCACCACTGCCTTGGCATGCGCCATGGCGGGAATGGCGTATCTTGGTGACGACTACTGCGTCGTGGAACCCGGCATGAACATGGTTCATCTTCTGTATAGGACCGCGAAGCTATTCCAGCCAGCGCTGGACATGCTGCCCAAAGCCCGTGCATGGCTGTGCAATCCGAGGCGGGCCACGGAAGAGAAGGGTGTCATTTTCCTCGACTCGTCCCAAGTATCCGTCGCTGCATCGGCACCTTTGGCGGCGATTGTCCTACCCAGGTTGGCCGGCGGCGAGCGGACAACGATTTCCCGGGCATCACGACGGGAGGCAATTGCCGCGCTATTGCCCAGTACGATCGGCGGTCTCATGGGGGGAACTGCTGCGACCCCGGGACTTATCCTGAGGACGGTTTGCGGCGTGCCGCTGTACCATCTCATGCTGGGTACGGACATCGGAGGTGTGACGGATGCGGTTCGAGCAGTGTCGGAGGCGGAGTAGCGAGTGGATAGGCAAGTTAGCATCATCATGTGCGTTCGAGATGGCGAACGGTATGTTGGCGAGGCGCTCGACAGCATTGGCAGGCAGGACGTGCCCGGGAGCGAGATCCTGATCGTTGACGACGGCTCCACTGACAACAGTGTCAAGATTGCCCTGGCGCATGCTTTGGCCCCAACTGTCCTGCACCAAGGGCCGCTTGGGGTTGCAGTGGCCCTGAACCACGGAATCGGCAATGCTTCGGGCGAGTTTCTGACTTTTCTCGATTCTGATGATGTTTGGCCCGCCGGTAGGCTAGGGGCCATGCTGGAGGCCCTTTGCGCTGACCAGAAATCTGATGCGGTGTACGGGAAGGTGGTCAATACCGATGAGAATCTGCGCCCCGTCGCCAAACCGCTGGCTTCGAGGATCCACACGGCGGGTGTCATACGCCGGGCAGCATTTCAGAGAGTCGGCCCGTTTCGCACTGACGTCGCGCACGCGTTCAATATCGATTGGACCAGCCGCGCTGAACTGGCGGGGCTGCGATTCGCGATACTGGATAGGGTTGTCGTCTATCGGCGCATACACGGCGGAAACATGGGCATCCGCGATCGAGTAGCCGCGCGGCGCGACCTACTTCGAATCGTTCGGGACCACCATGCCCGCAATCGAAGCCCGTGACATGCAACTAACCTTGCATGAGGAATGGCTGCTGAAGGCGGCTCTTCATCCAGACCCCGAAATCGCGGCTGCCGGCTGGAAGTCCTGGCACGCGAACGTATCGATTGAGGCCGCGCCCCAGGCTGAAGCTCGATTGCTGCCGGCGGTCCATTTTCACCTTGGGCAAGTCGCACCGCAGTTGGAGTTGCCCCAGAAGCTGCGCGGAGAGGCGAGGGCCACATTCACCCACAACACACTGCGCGCGCGGGATGTCCTGCCCCTACTGGCCCGCCTGAGCCGGCAGGTGCCGACGGTCGTCATCAAGGGACTCGCCGCCTGCGTGCGCTCCAACGCCTGGGCGCGCCGACCGATGGGGGATGTGGATATCCTCGTGCCGTTCGACCAATTGGGGCAAGCGTGTGGCTTCCTGGCTGACGACGGGTGGACGCCGAAGTACGGCATGACCTGGAAGTCTCTGCTTTACCGTACCCCGCTCCGGCGTGATAGCTGGAATCTGACAAAGGGCCGGATGGACCTGGATCTTCACTGGCGTGTGCTGGAAGGTCCTGCCGAAAGGCAGCTTGAGAGGGGAATGTGGGACAACGCGCGGAGTGCGGAACTTCTTGGCGAGCGGATCTTGCTGCCGAGCCCGGAGATGTCTCTTCTCGGCGCACTTGCCCATGGATTTCGACAGGGTACCCGGGCGGATGCTTTGCAAACGATCGTCGATGCCGTTGATCTGCTGCCAAGTTGCAACCAGGAACAATTGGCGACACTCCTGGCACAAGGTGGCCTGAATGTGGAGTTCAAGATCTTGCGGGGCTTGCTCGATTCTGCGGGCAGGCCGTGCCCAGTGGATATCGGGGGCGGCGCAGAAGGGTCGGCGCATCACGAGCGCGACCGACGTGCCGCGACCGGCTGGGCGTTGCTTGAAACCATTCAGGAGCGTCGGGCCTCTCGCGTTCCTCGCGATCGTGAGGAACGTTCACTCCTGCGCCACCCAGCCCTCTATCGCGCTTGGGAGGCGCTCGGTCGCCTGTCGATCGTGGAGAGGACGCTCCTCGGAGTTTTCGGTCCAATGTCGCGGACCCTGGCGAGGTCCGATGGTGCAACTACAAGCTACGACCTCCGTGATTGCGCAAGAATGGACCTGATTGGCGGGCCGGGATGGGGTTGGCCCGAACCCGAGCACACTTGCTTCTGGGCCGATCGAGCTGACATTCGCCTGCTCGTCCCGACACAGAGTCGAGCTGACCATGTGCTTACCATTTCCTTCGCGGACCACCGGCTCGCCAGTCCGGCTGCGTCGTTTGATGTCTTTGCCAACGGGCAGTTCCTGGCCTTCGTGGATTTCAGGGAGCGGCCGCGGGTTGCGGATTACGTGGTACTCGTTCCCGCCAGGGTTCTGTTCGGGTGCTGGATAGAACTCTCCTTTCGCCCCCGGCCCTACGTCACCGAGCAGGATGCGTCGGTGAATTATTCGTTGCGAAGAAGTCTACCGATCCGCCAGCTGCGAATCGCGACGCTTGCGGATCAGATGGCGGACATCGCCGCATTGAACAGAATTCCTCTGTTGCATGAAAAGATATTGAAGGGTGAAGAGCCCCACAAGAGCCGGTTCGGACGAATAATGGAAACAGTCCGCACATCGCCGCACCGCAACGCAGCCCACCTACCCGCCGATTTCGACCCGGTTCGATACATCCTGAACTATGCCGATCTGTTCGAGGCGGAGGTGGATCCATACGAGCACTTCCTGCTTCACGGGCAAAAGGAGGGTCGCAGCTGGCGCTGACGGAGTACCAGCGTCAGCCACGAACCTGAGCACAGATACGCCCCCCGAGAGTGGTTCCCCGAGAGTGGTTCCCCGAGAGTGGTTCCTCCCCGAGAGTGGTTCCTTGAGAGTGGTTCCAGAGTCTTGCAGGAGGTTCTCGCCCCGAGAGTGGTTCCAGAGTCTTGCGGGAGGTTCTCGCGGACGCCAACCAGCGGCGACCGAAAGCACCGATGCAGGGGTCTGCGCGGTACGAAAACAATAGATGGAGACCCGTGCGAAGGCTTCGTGGGGTCAGCGACGACATGAAGCGAGGCCCGACCTGCCTGAACTTCGCTGGGGCTGCGAGATCCGGGCAGACTCGTCCCGTCGCTGGTTCGTCAAGTGGCTTGGCAGGCGCGTAGTGGCAGCTGTCCCAGATCAGGCCGGGGCGTTGAAGGGCAAGGCGGGCGGGAAAGACCACAAGGGGAACATCTCCGCGAAGGCGGCCGCACGTTTTTTCAGCCGCTCGGCACCGGCGCGGAACGCGTCGACGAACGCGCGATACTTCGCGCGAAACCCCAGCTCCGTCTTCTTGTCCGACGCGTGGACAAAGGGAGCCGGACTGCGATCGGTTGTTGCTGGCCGCGAATGTGGATCCTGCTTGAGAATCGCAGTCACACCCATCGGTGTGCGTCCTTTGGCCAGATTCACCGCCTTGGCCTGCTCTTCGATCTCCTTCACCATCCGCCGGATCTCGGCTTGATGCTGGCTCTCGGTCAGGTGCTGCAAACACGGCAGCGGGGTCAGCTTGACGTCGTAGGTGGTGGCGAACTGCATCGCCAGGACCGTCTCGCCCCGTTTCCTGGCCTTGTACTCGGCTCCGCGGTCGAACCAGGTTCCGCGCAGCATCTCACCCCTGCCCAGGGCAGCGATGCAGTTCGCGCCTGGCCAAGCGCCCGGACCGTCGTCCACCAGTCCTTCCTTCGCGCCGTGGGCCAGCACGTAGCGAAGGCGGGCCAGGGCGGCCTGGTCGTCGGCGATGACGATGGAGCGGTAACGTCGCGACCAAAGCCGTTCAGGCCACAGGTGCAGCCGCCCGGCTTCTTTGGCGATGTTGGTATTCACGAACTGCATGAACCTGGCGAGTCGCTCGGCACTGGCGGGCGACAAGATGTAGTGCGCATGGGTCGAAGTCACGACGAAGGCGTGGATAACCATGCGGTAGCGGTCTTGGGCCCTACCGATGACGCCAAGGATCAGGTCATTTAGCTCAGGCGATGGCCTGAGCAGCAGCCTGCCTTGCAGGGTGCGGGTGGTGATTTCGACGAGGCCATTCTCAGGGACGAAGCGCAGCGGTCGTGGCATGCCTGGTTGTCGGCAACCACGGGAAAAAGTTGTGGACCATCCGGAATCCGACGCCACCCTGGGGTCTCAAGAAGCTCTCAGGAAGCGTCTGGCACCACCCCGTGGGGGCGGAAGCGTCTGGCACCACCCCGTGGGGGCACCACCCCGTGGGGCACCACCCCGTGGGGTCTGGCACCACCCCGTGGGGTCTGCCACCACCCCGTGGGCATCTCCCCGTGGCACCACCCCGTGCGTCTGGCACCACCCCGTGCGCCTTCACGGTCGGCTGCGCCTGCACTGGATTCTTCTCGGGTGGAGCCAAGCCAGACGGAGCAGGTGAGGGTGGCGAAGGCACAGGCGGAGGTGGAAACAAGGCTGGGGGCTGTGCGGGCCAGCGCGGCTGACCCCGGAGGAACGCCGCACCAAACTCGGGATCGCCGAAGATCCGACCCACAATCTGATCGACCTGTCGATAGGCCCGCAGCTCCATGTGGTCTGGATCTTCCCCCGGGTCGGAGAAGGCAAGATCATATCGCTTGGCCAGTGGCGCCTGCCCGGGGAAGAGCAACTGGACATCGCACACAAAATGCTGGTCGCTCCACGAGGAAAAAGCGAGTCGCATCTCTGGAACAGGAACTCCGGGCGCAGAATCGTAGACATGGATTCCAAGTCGCAGCAGCGCCTTCTGGAAACTGTACCAGAGATAGGACGCGAGCACTGGTCCACCATAGGAGGCGCCCGAGCTGGGTGAGTAGTAGTAGAAGATAGTGGTGTCATTCGCCCGGTTCTCGAAGCCCTGGAGGAAGAGTTGAGTTCCCTGGTACCCGCGAATCGTGTCGGGCATGTTGGGGACGTATCGATCCGAGTTCAACTCGACGAACGTGCGGCAACCGCTCAACGACAGCACCACCAGTAGACTCAACAAGAACGAGATCGCGCGATGCATGCTCTTTCCCTCGGCAGGATCCGTGGGACGGATGGACCGAACTACTTCGTCACCGATAGGCTGGTATTTTGCCGGTCCTCGCCGCCGGTGTCCACGACGAACTGCACGTCCATGATTCCCCGCCGTTGCGGCGGCGCGCCGACGAGGCGCGGGCCGTGGTTTTCCAAGCACCTGGCAAGAAGCCGACTCAAATGCCTGCCGGGGGAGTGGACGGCCCGGCCGAGTCGTCGCCCCAGCAGGTCGCGCTGCCGTCGGCCGACGGCTCGCAGGTTGCAACGTCGGCGTCGTTCACCGATCCTCCGTCGGGCAGAGCGAAGGTGACGATGATCTCTCCGGGATCGGTGGCGAAGTCCGGAACGTCGACCCACCGACCGCCGCACCCGGCCCGGCAAGTGTGGTGCCCCGTGAAGAACCGGCGCACGTCTACCGTCCGTCGCTCGCCCGTGACAGCAACGACGGTGACCGAGCAGGAGTTGGAGCCCATGTTCAGCCACGCCTGGCTGCAGCCACCCCCTTCGCGGTCGGCAGCGTTCTCGGGGACGCAGATGTACCGCGTGGCGCAGGCGTTCGTCATCACACCGCCATCAAGCGGCGGCGCCGAGCACACCCTCTCGGCCCTGAGGGGGTTCTAATACGGACTATTTGTTCTGAGCTGGTATGGGTGGGGCGCCCAGGAACGCACGCACGCAGGCGGCGATTTCGTCGGGCGCGTCTTCCAGTACCCAGTGGCCGCAGTCGGGGAAGCGGTGGACCTCGGCGCATGGCCAGTGCCCTTGCCAGATGTCGAGTACCCTTGGTGGAAAGACCACGTCGCGCTCGCCCCAGCAAATCATGGCAGGGGTTTGCCGAAATTGCGCCAAGCCAGCCTCGATAGCGCTCACCAGGCTGTAGGAAGGGTCCGAGGGCACCAGCGGCACGTCCTGCGGAAAGCGCAGCAGCGCGATGCGATCGGCCCAGTTCGGGTAGGGCGCGAGATAGGCCTCGATCACCTCGGCTGGCAAAGGCTGGCGCGTGCAGCAGGTGCGCGCGGCGGTACGGATGAAGAAGTCCGAGCTACGCAGGGTCAGCGCTCCGAGCACGCGATTGCGTACGATGCGCAACGCCGCGGGCACGTGCGCATCGGGTGGCACGTGAAAGGCCGCGCCGTTGAGCACCACCAGGCGAGCGACGCGTTCAGGGAACCGCACCGCCCAGGCCATGCCAATCATCGCGCCCCAGTCGTGCATGATCAGGGTCACGCCCCGGACCAGGCCCAGGTGGTCGAGCAGCGCCACTAGATCATCGGCGCGACTCTGCAGACAGTAGCGGTATCGGCCATCATTGGGCTTGTCAGAGAAACCCATGCCGATGTGATCGGGCACCACCACCCGGTACTGACCGCGCAGGGCCAGCACCAGCGCGCGGAAATGGAATGACCAGGTAGGGTTGCCGTGCAACATGACCACCGGCTCGCCCTGGCCTTCGTCGAGGTAGTGCAGCCGCAGCCCACCGCGATCAAGAAAGTGGTCGGCGAAGGGATACAGCGACTGCGGGACGCGGGAGCGATCCATCACGACCGCGTGCTTTCACCAGGTCACGCCCGCCACCGTGCAGTTCAGCCCGCTGCCGATGCCGCCAAGCACGATGTGGTCGCCTGGCGACACGCGCTCGGCCTCCACCGCTTTGGACAGGACAATGGGAACCGACGCAGGACCCACGTTGCCCAGTTCCGGGTAGATGAGAAAAGCCTTCGCGAGATCGAAGCCGACCGAGCGGGCCAGCTCCTGCGTGTGCAGCTCGCTCACCTGGTGCAAGGCAAACAGATCGACGGAATCCGCGCTCCAGCCCAGTTCCTTCTGGGCCTGCGCCCAGGTCCGCTGCGCCAGCGCCACCCCGTGCAGCAACAGGCTGCGCGTGTCGGTGATCCCCACGTCGAGCTGGCCCCGGCAGAGCTGGTTGTGCTCGGTTGCGGCCAGGCTGGTCCCGCCATGGAAATGATGCCCGGCCGGAGCCAAGCGCGTGTGCGCCAGGATCATGGCTGCGGCGCCCGACCCCACGGTCAGGGTGGCGAGCTGGTCGCGCAGCATCTGCGCATCGCAACTGCCCAGGCTCAAACGCGCGAGCGTGGCCTCGACCACGGTGCGGCTGCTTTCCCCGTCGACGACCAAGCCATACTCGATCTGGCCGCGCTCGATCAGGTTGCCCACCAGGTGCATGCCGTCGATGAAGCCCAGGCAAGCATTGGCGATGTCGAAGTTGAGGCAAGTCTCAGGCAGGCCCAGGTTGGCGTGCACGAAGCACGCGACCGAAGGCTCGACGTAGTCGCGGCACACCGAGGTGTTGATGAGCGCGCCGATGTGCGCCGGATCCACGCCCGTGTCGGCAATCACCTTGCGCCCCGCCAGCGTGGCCGCGTCGCTGGGCTGCGTCTGCACATCCCAGAACCGGCGCGCCTTCACCCCGGTCAGGCTTTCCAGAAGCCGGGCAGGCATGCCCAACCGGCGGTAGGTCTGGGCCAGCCGCGCGTCCAGATCTTCGGACGGGATGCGGTGCGGGGCATCCACATGGGCCACGCCGACGATGGAGACGTTTTCGAACTTCATGAACGGGGTGGCAGTTCTAGCGGATTATCGGCCATTGAGAAGAGATTTGACTGGGGCTAGCGCGCCAGGGGCACGACCGCGATTTCATTCACCCAAAGCCGGCCCGGCAGCGTCGTAGGCGGTACGCCTGGTGGGACTGCGATGCGCAACCGCACAGGCAGCTTTCCCCCTTGGTGGTGAGTCTCGGCTCGCAAGAGCAACCTGCCCGATTCCCGCGTGACTTGCGCCACCAAGGCCAACGAGACGGTTGTGCCAGGTGCGTCTGCGCCGACCTGCACGCTCAATTCGCCTGTCGGAACGCTCGCCGATGCGTCCAGCGGCGCGATGTCGACTGATGCCTCGATAGTGTAGTCGCCAGGCGGCACGTCCAACTCCGTTTCAGCAGTGATCGCCCGTGCCTGATCCGACACGGCTGCCGGGATGGCCAGGCCCACGCCATTCCACACGCCGCGCACCCAGGGCGTTCCATCGTCATCACGCGGGCCAGTCCTGCGCCAGGAACATAGGCGTGCCTCTCGGTTCACATGGCAGACCTGCACGGCCCAGCGGTGGTGCTCGCGCAACTTGCCGCCGCTCCAAGCCAGCGCGGGAGAGCCCGCGAAGATGATGACGATCAAGCCCAACGCAAGGCCGGCCTCCCAGCGCGTGGCCCGTGAAAACCGACGCTCGCGTATGGAGTCCCTAGCCGCCTGGACCGCCCAGTGCAGCCCGCCGGCAGCGAAAGGAAACACCAGTACACTGATGGGCAGGCGGTAGCGCGGGTCCGCAAAGATGACTGCGTATAGGCCGGCTAGCACCACCATGAACGGCAGCAGCGTTAGGGCTAGCCAGCGCCGTCGCGCCAGCGCAACGCCCAGGCCGGCCAGCGCAGCCGCCACACTTGCCAACCAGAAGCTGTCCACCACCGACTCCATGGCCGACCGCCAACGGCTGGCCAAGCTGAGCGCCGGTTCGGGCAGTACGCCGGCACGGAAGAGCGGCCAGTAGAGCAAGGCACGTTCGTGAACCAGCAGCCGCTCGGCTTTGCCGAGAACCAGGCCAAGGGTAAATGCGGGATCGAAACGCGCCCAACGTTTGGCCAGGGAAAGCGCAGCGCGATCGGCTTCGCGGTGCGGTTCGGCCAATGTCGTGTAGCCCGTTGCTTCGTGGAACATCCGATTCAGCGAGCGCGAATAGCGGCCATCGGTGTTCGGGTTGGCGCCCACCAGTGCGGTTTCGCCGCCGTGGCTGTCAGTGACAAAGGTTTCCCCGTAGCGGAGCCGGTTGCGCACGGCCCAGGGCGAGAGCAGCAGCGCGGCCGCCGCGCAGGAAATGACGGTGCTGCGCAAAGCCGACTTCCAGCCCAGCCCCGAGGCGCGAAGGCAGAAAACCGCCAGTGTGCAAAGGGGCAGGGCAATGGCCCTGACATATGTGGCCAGACCCATGAACACGCCAAAAAGTATCGCAGCAAGGAAGGGCCGCTTGGGCGAGTGGCGCAGCAAGAAGTAGCAAGCAAAGGCAATGAGCGCTGCTGCTGGCATGTCCGTGCCGGTTACGCTGGCCGCGGCCACGCCGGCCGGCCAGAGCGCGCACAGCAGCCCGGCCACCAGCGCGGTTGCCCGACTTTCCCACAACCGGCGCGTGATCCCGTAGACCGCGCCGGCAGCCAGGCTGCCCGCTACCGCACCCACGAGCTTGCAGGCCAGCCATCCCCCGCCTAGAGCCTGTACCGCCGCGAGCAGCAGCACATACCCGGGCATGAAGATGTACTCTGGATCAAGCGAGCCGAATTTGAGCAAGTGGGCCGCCGATTCGACATACATCGCGAAGTCACCCACGGGTTTGGTCGGCACGAGCAGGACCCAGCCCACCCGAAGGACCAAGGCCAGCAGCATGACGAGGAAGGCGGTCACGGTGCTACGTTCGGATCGTCAGTTGCTGCTCGGGACGCACTGTTCGCGGCCTCCCACGCCGGGAATGTACTCCATTCCTGCTCCACTTGGCCCTGATCCTCGGTTCGTCGTTCACTATCGGAACGGGGCCGTCGATGGCGCATCAGGCTACCGCAATGCTCTTGGAGACACACCGCTCCGTCAGGCGATCCAAGTTGTTTTTTCCCCTTCCTCCCGTGGTAGCTGTTAGCTCGCTGTGGATGCGCGGGAGTGTTTGTGATAGCTGGATATCCTCAATCTCGCATTGCAGATCGACTGCGCAGCGCGCCCAAGAAACGTTTCTGTCCCCTATCGCCGGAAGGAGAAACTCGCATGCACCGCTCAACGTACTTTCTGCTCATCCCCCTGACAGTGGGGCTTCTCATGTCTTCCTTGGGGTGCTCGCCCGCCAAGGGCGGCGGCGTGGCGCAAGGAGGCAACTCCGGCAGCGGAGGTTCAACCGGGTCGGGCGGCTCGTCCGGCAGCGGCGGCACCACCGGCAATAAAGGCGGCACGACCAGCAACAGCGGCGGCACGACCAGCAACAGCGGCGGCACCACCACGAACAGCGGCGGTTCGAACAGCGGCGGCACAACCAGCAATAGCGGCGGCACAACCACCAACAGCGGCGGCTCAACCAACAAGGGAGGCACCACCACCAGCGGCGGCGGCACGACCAGCAACAGCGGCGGCTCCAACAGCGGCGGCACGACCAGCAGCAGCGGCGGCGCAACCAACCGGGGCGGCTCCACCACCAGCGGCGGCACCACCACGAACAGCGGCGGCACCACCACGAACAGCGGCGGCACCACCACGAATAGCGGCGGCACGAACAGCGGCGGCACCACCACCAACAGCGGTGGCAATAGCCAAGGCGGCAACGCCAGCGGCGGAACGACCACCAGCAGCGGCGGCAATACCGCCTGCCCCGCCGGGGCCGATGTGATCTCCGACTTCGAGTCAGGCACGGGCGATATGATCAAGCAGGGCTCGCGGACAGGCTTCTGGTACGTATACTTCCCGAACTCGGACACTACGGCGGTCCCTGCGGGTGGGATGAGCCAGACGCCGGCGCTCAACAACGGCAAGCCCATCGCGGTCGCGTCCGATACTAGCGGCGGCACTTGCAGCAAGTACGCGCTACACACCACGGGCTCCGGCTTTGGCACCGCCCCCAACAACTACGCCGGGGTTGGTGCGACCTTCTCGCCTACTGCCGCCAACTACAAGATCAGCAATGCCTACGATGTCACCGCGTACACGGGCGTCAGTTTCAAGATTAAGTCGGGCAGCACCACGCCAGCCGTCTTCTTCGAGATGCTGACCAAGGACAACCAGCCTACGACCGCGGGCGGGACAGCAGCCAACACGAAGATCGATCTCTACAATACCCGCGGTCAGATGCTGAATGACCCCTGGACGCCGGGGGGAATCACGAGCAGCTATCAGACCATCACCGTGCCTTTTGGGACCTTGATTCCTCGCTGGGTTCCCGATTCTACCGGCTGTACGGGCAGCACTGGCGGGGGCAAGTGCCAGGCCAAGCCCTTTGTTCCGGCGAACGTTCTGGGCATTCAGATCTCGATGTACCAGGACCCCGGTTTCCCAAAGGTCGGGACGGCAGGGACCTACGACCTGTGGATCGACGACGTGCAGTTCGTCAAGGGAGACGCGGGACTACAGACGCAAACGGGCTTCCCCCCGGCCAACGCTGGCAGCATGGGTAGCTGCCTGACGCCCCAAGGGCCGAATGCATCTGCCAAGTTCCTGGTGCCCGCCTACAACCTATGGAAGAAGACCTTCGCCAGCGGCGGCAAGGTGATTCGTCCGGAGAACGGCAACGACACCGTCTCTGAGGGGATCGCCTACGGCATGATGATCGCGGCCATCATGAAGGACCAGACCTTGTTCGACAGTCTGCACAGCTATTGGACGAGCCACGCCACAGCCGGCAGTCTGATGACTTGGTGTATTCCGGCTGGCGGCGGGAGTTGCACTGCCTCGGGCGGCTCGGCTACCGATGCGGACGAGGATGCTGCCTATGCTCTCTGGATGGCGGACAAGGTCTGGGGTGGCTACAAGACGGCCGCAACGACCATGATAAACGACATCTGGACCAGCGATATCGATGGCAGCGGCACCAAGCTTCCCAAGGGCGGCAGCAACTACGGCAGCCCAACCGGCGCGATCACCAACGCTTCGTACTTCGCACCATCAATGTACCGGGTATTCGCTTCAGTGGATAGCGCCCATGACTGGGGCGGGGTCGCCACCGCAGCACTCAACGCCGTCAATGGTGCCATTTCCGGAAGCAACGGCCTCATCCCTGCATGGTGCAGCAGCTCATGTACTCAGGCCGCCAGCAACGGAGCGCCGACTGACACTGACTACCAGTACGACTCGCACCGCATCCCGATGCGCATCGGCATGGACTACTGCTTCAACGGAACCGCTGCTGCCAAGACCTACACGACCAAGAATACCGCCTTCTTTGCCACTGCCGCGGCGAACGGAATTGGCTACGTCCTCGACATGTACACGCCAAGTGGTGGCGCCGTGTCGGGCACCGCACCCAACTCTTCCTCGATTCTTGGTACGGCTGCAGTGGGCGCGATGGCCAGCGGCAACCAGACCTTCCTCAATGATGCCTACCAGGCCGTGTTCGATGGGATTACCCGCGGGACCATGGCTCCGGTCGATGCAGCCGGAAAGACCCCGTACTCGTACTACAATGCTACGGTTGGCTTGTTGACCGCCCTCATCATGACCGGCGCTTTCATACACTAGACCCATTCCGCGAGAATTCTGTCCACGATACTGATGCTGCCAGATTCGCCGCAAGAGATCTTGGAATGACAACAAAGTACGCGTTGTTTGGCTTGGCCTTGCCAATGGCTCTCCTGGCTTGTGCCAACGGTGACTTGGGGCTACCATCGGCTGACTCTGGGCCAGGGGTACGGAACGACTCGGGGCAGGTGACACCGATTGACTCTGGGCAGGTGACTGACCTTGCACCCGATGCGGCGGTCATCACGTGCATCAGCATCGCGGACGACTTGATAGCAGACTTCGCCAAGGATAACGGCCTGAATCCCGCCGACGGCCGCCAGGGCGGCTTCTATGTCTATGGGGACCTAAGCCTGGCCGGGCAATTCGATCCGCCCAATGTTAAGTGTCAGGCCTACCCCATTGACACGACCAAAGGGAATCCCCAGTGCTCCGGCCCGGGTTCGTTCCACGTCAAGGCCAGCGGCTGGGGCGTCTGGGGGGCGGCGCTGGGGACGGACTTTGTTCCGAAGATCGTGACTGACCCGTTGGATTGCGAGGGGGGCGTCAAAGGAACGTACGACGCTTCCAAGTACAAGGGCATCTCGTTTTGGGCCATGGCGACCGCTCCGCTTACAGGGGTGCAGGTCATTCTCAAAGATGTCTACACCGATGGTCAGGCCACCTTCGCTGGACTTCCCGATGCCCCTGACGGCGGGATTACGTCTTGCGTATACGCCCCTGATCCCAAGAGCAACTGCAGCCCCTACCTGGTCAAGTTCGGCGCGGATCCCCAATTCTTCCCCGCCTATCAGGACTCCCAGATCGACACCACCTGGAAGCGGTTCGACGTTTTCTTCGCTGATACCCTGCAGGACAGGTACAATGTCGGGTTTCACACCGCCGCGGACAAATTGGATGTGGCCCACCTGACCGGCATGGCGATCCAAGTGAATGCGACCTTCGGGGGCCCGACCCCTGTACCCAACGATTTCGAGATTTGGGTCGACGACGTCAATTTCATCAGGTAGGCGGACAAGACAGTTGGCCTCCGTGGCCGCGTAATGCATCTCGGAAACGCCGCAGGGGCGACCGCGGGTCGTCCTTATACAATATGCCGCAGAGCCAAGCGTTCGCTCTCAGAGTGGCGGCACAGCGTTCCTGACCAAATCATGGAAGTAGGACTGGAACCACACTCCTGCTTGTGGTGCACCTTTGGCGCTTTCGTTTGATGCACATTCTGCATCGAAACGGGGCTGGGTTGGGTCGGATATGCCATCCGATTCTCCCGGCGGCTTGACCCAGAAGAAGGCATCGATGAAGGGCTCTGGCGCGGCCCGCGGCCGTTCGCCCAGACCAGCGCCCTTGATGTTGCACCAGTGACCCCACACCTTGCGGATCTGCCCCTTGCCATTGCGCCCAGTATCGACGATGAAGCCCTTGTTTCGCACGCCATGGTCAGCGAGTCCCACGGCCAGCTTCTTCACATAGACCAGCTCGTTGTAGCAGGGATCGCTGGATTCCATGGCCGCGCCGTCACGGTTGTAGAGGTGGGTGTAGTTCGACACGTTGGTGGCAAAGCCGCGGATCATGTCGAGGCCGCCTGCAGCCCTGAGCACCTTCTTGTAGACCTTGATCAGGTTCTCGCGGTGGTGATCCCATCCCAGCCAACCCGCGTGGGCTGCATCAAGGTAGATGCTCACGTTGGGCAAGGCGAGTTTCCGGATGGCGTAGGCAGTCTGGTTGACGTACACGTCCCGCGCGTCGCTGCACTTCGGCATATTCAAGTTGGTGACCAGGTTGCCGAGAGAATCTGGCTCCAGAATCGCCACGATGGGCAGGTCGGAGAAGCTCTTGAAGTGGGCTGCGATGACATCGATGAACTCGGTCTGGTAGCGGGCCACGCCGTTCTCCTCGATCTTCAGCTCTCCGGCGGACGAGTTGGCAGCACAGTCGCGGTTCGGTAGGTCGTAGACCACGATCAGTGACAGCGTGGGCTTGCCACTCGCCTGCTGCTGTTTCCTCGCCTCGCCGAGCCACAAGGGAAGATTTGCGACGTGGGCAATGGAGTCAAGCCACAGCCCGGTGGGGTACTGCTTGACCTTGCGAATGGCCTCTGCCTCCGAGGGAAACGCCTTGGCAGTCGCCTCGACATTCTCGACATACTCAGGGTTGATGAAGAAATTGACGTCGAGGAACGGGTTGCGATGTGAGGCCTCGGCATGGGCCGGGTCAACCGGCGCCCCGGTGCCCGTGCCGGCGCAGGCCGCGAAAGCGAGCGAGACTGACAAGATTGCAAGAACGCGCTGCTGAATCATGAGGATCTCCTGTCAACGAAGCGGCGAAACCGGACGTTGCCGTGCCCGCCGGGGAACTGCCAGCCACTATCTACACGCAATTGGCCCATGAGGGGAAGGGCCGATAGACGAACGCGGCAGATCACGCTGCCGCAGTGCGCGTAGCCGACCCACGACGCTCCCTGCAGGTCAGCGCAGCCACGCCGTCAGCGTCGCGTAGTCGCCTTCGTTGATAGACCCGTTGTGAAGTTTTTCTACTCCACGTCCCCCTCGCGCAGACGGTCCAAGATGAGACCGAAGAAACCCGCGCCGTGCTCGTCGCGAAAGTGCCAGCCCAGGTGGCCCTGGCAGCCGCCACACAAGGCGAAGCGCCAGAGAAAGCCTGGAAACCAGGGATACTCGTGGCTGGGCGGGCCCACGATTCGGCAGCCCACGGCTTCGGCGAAGCAACCGATGTGATAGAGGAACCCGGCAGGGTTCATGAACCGGTGCTCGTGGCTGTCGCGCACCGCGATGCGGTGGCGGGCCGTGGTCACCACGAAGCCGCAGGCTCGGCAAAGGATCGCCGGCTCAGTTCTTGGCCCGGCCGCCGAGTCGGGGCGATGGTTAGGCAGTTCGACGCCGCGGGGCCGAGGATTTTCTTCGCGCAGAGCAAACACGCCTAGACGCCATACCACTATCGCCGACGTCCAAGGTGCGGTAAAGTGGCGCACACTAACACGGGAGGACATCGTGAGACATACAAGCAAACTCGTAGGAATGTTTCTGGTCAGCGTGCTTTTCGCCGTGGGCTGCGGCCCATCTGAGCTCGAGCTAAAGGCTCAGAAGGACTTGAAGGACCAACAGGAAGAGAACGCCAAGCTGAAGGCGCAGAACGATGACCTGAGCAAGAAGCTGGCGGAGGCAAGCGCGGCGGCTAACAAGTTCAAGGCATGGGGCACGGGCACCCAGGAGGAGAAGGAAGCCTTGCAGAGGAAGCTGGCCGAGTTGGAGAAGGCCAAGGCGGCGTCCGAGGCACGCGAAGCGATGTTCAGGAGCCTAGCCGAGAAGCTGCGTTCGATGGTCGACGCCGGCCAGATCAAGGTTACCGTGCGCAACGGGCGCATGTTGTTGGTGCTGCCCAACGATATTCTTTTTGATTCCGGCAAGGTCGAACTCAAGGAAGAAGGCAAGACCGCCATTGCGAATGTGGCCAAGGTGCTGGCTGGCATGGCCGACCGCCACTTCCTGGTGGCTGGCCACACCGACAACGTGCCCATCAAGACCAAGAAGTTCCGTTCCAACTGGGAGCTCTCCACCCAGCGCGCGGTCGAGGTCACCCGGTTGCTGGTCGAGGGCGGCATGAAGCCCAGCCAGCTCGGGGCTGCAGGTTACGCCGACTTCGACCCGGCGGCTTCCAATGACACGCCAGATGGTCAGAAGCAGAATCGCCGCATCGAGATCGTGGTCGAGCCCAATCTGTCCGAGCTGCCCAGCCTGGAAGGCCTGGGTGGCAAGCCGGCTGGCAAGTAGTTCCAACGGGGGCGGAGGCATCAGCCCGGACAGCAAAGAGTTTTCGTCCTGGGCGTGTCCCGCCTCGCGCGGGGGCGACCCTGCAGGTCGCCCCTGAGCGGTTTTTCCCCCGATGTTCAAGAAGCGTGACGTAGCCATACACTTCGTTGGGATCGGGGGCATCGGCATGTCGGGAATAGCCGAGGTGCTGCTCAACCTCGGCTATCACGTGTCTGGTTCGGATCAACGGGCCAGCGAGGCTACCGGCCGGCTGCAGTTTTTGGGCGGGCAGATCCAGATCGGTCATCGCGCCGAGCAGGTGCGGGGTGCTCACGTGGTGGTGATCTCCAGCGCGGTGAAACCCGATAATCCCGAAGTGCTGGCGGCGCGTCGGCGCAACATTCCCGTGATCCCGCGCGCCGAAATGCTGGGCGAGTTGATGCGCGTGAAGGACGGCGTCGCGGTGGCCGGCTCGCACGGCAAGACCAGCACCACCACCATGGTCGCCAGCATTCTCGCCCACGCCGGCCTAGACCCGACCGCGATCATAGGCGGCAAGGCCAAAGTCTTTGGGTCCAATGCGCGCCTGGGCCAGGGCGAGGTGCTGGTGGCCGAGGCCGACGAGTCGGATGGTTCGTTCCGCCACCTCATTCCCATGGTTGCAGTCATCACCAACATCGATCGCGAGCACATGGACCACTATGGGACCGAGGCAGCTTTGCGCGAGGCCTTTGTCGATTTCGCCAACAAGGTTCCGTTCTACGGCCTGGTGGTTCTGTGCGCTGACAACCCGGCGGCGGCCGGCCTGGCGGCGGACCTACAAAAGCGCCATGTGACCTACGGCCTTTCCGCCGGCGACTATCGCGGCGAGATCTTGTCGGCTGACTCGCAGGGCACGCGCTTGCGGATTGCCGTGCGGGGCAAGGCCCGCGGCGAGGTGTGGGTGCGCATGCCCGGCATCCACTACGCGCAGAATGCGCTGGCGGCCCTGTGCGTGTCCGACGTCTTCGAGGTGCCTTTTGCGATCTATAGCGAGGCGCTGGCATCGTTTGCCGGGGTGGACCGGCGCTTTTCCGTGCGCGGCGAGGCGGGCGGGGTTCTGGTAGTGGACGACTACGGCCACCACCCGACCGAGATCGCCGCGACCCTGGGCGCCGCGCGCCTCTTCGGCCGGCGGCTGATCGTCGCCTTCCAGCCCCATCGTTTCACGCGCACGCGCGACCTGCTCAAAGATTTCGCGCCCGCGCTAAAAGGCGTCGACGAGATCATTCTGACCGACATCTACCCAGCCGGCGAGGCGCCCATCGAAGGCATCACCATCGAGCGTCTGCTAGCCACATTCCCGGCCGAAAGCGCGGTGACCTACCTGGCGCGTAAGGGCTTGGCCGAGAGTCTCGTGCCCCGCCTGCGCTCCGGCGATCTCTTGCTGACCCTGGGCGCGGGCGATATCACCCAGGTGGGAAACGAGATCCTGGGGCGTCTGAAAAAGGCGTAGCCAACCGCCGAGGCTAGTGTCCCCACGATGGTGCTTGGTACGCCGGCGAGGGGTGTCGCTGCTTGCTGAGGTCGTCCGGGTTCACCTCGACGGTGACATCGAAAGATCCGCTGTTGTTGCCGACGTCGATGTCATTCACGCCAAGCAGGAGCTGGCCGGACTGCTCGACCTTGGAATCCTCGTACTTGGTTCCGATGAAAACGGGTTTTCCAGCAAGAAAAGCTACCAGGGCATGATCGTTCATCTTCTCGCATTGCTCCAGTGGATGGGACCAGCTACCACGTTCCACCGATGTTCTTCCTTCCGGGGTCACCGTGTCGCTTAAGGGAGGGAAGCCAGAAGAAAACGTCACCGTACCTGTGGCTCGTATTCGAATCGCATCGCCGTTCAGCACGGAGATGGGCTGCCAGCTATTCTCCGACCGCGGCCCCGGACGGCTGGCTAGGTCCATGAGCGATTCGTTGCCGGGTACGCTGAAATGGAATACGCGATGCTCGGGTGAATTGGGAAGCGGCTCGACCTTGATTTGCAGGATCTCCACGGAATCGGCGGCTGGGAATTGATGGTCGGGCTTGGCCAGGATTTCGCCAACCGACGTCTCGAACTTGCCAAGTAGCTTCTCACCGTCACCATCCCTGACGATGAACGAAAT
This sequence comes from Myxococcales bacterium, assembly GCA_003153015.1. Classification (GTDB taxonomy): domain Bacteria; phylum Myxococcota_A; class Polyangia; order Fen-1088; family Fen-1088; genus Fen-1137. Next base: position 27,339 of record PMBS01000287.1, on the reverse strand, counting down.
CTGACCGTCGGGTTTGTAGTCACGTGTGTCCAGGGCGAAGGGCCAGTTCCATTTCGGCGTCAAGGTCGGCTGGCTGATGCTCGATCCAAGCATCTCGCCACCAACTCGGACTTCGACCAATGGGATGGGTGGAATGTCGGCATCTGTCGTGGGTGCGACCAGCGCTGCCACCGCTTCCGAGGCCAATGGTATGCGAGACAGGGTTGCCAAGCTTTTGAAAAGTGGGACCAGCCTGCTGGGCTTCTCGCGGTGCCAGGGTTGGCCCTTGGGCGTCTTGGATGCAATGCTCGCCGATACTACGGTGACCTTGTATCGGCTGGGTCCAGGCTCACCAAGTTGATTGTCTGTCGGCGCCAAGGGTACCGTCGCACATGCGCCGGCTGTCAGCGAAGAAATCAGAACCAGGAAGTGCGTTGGTTTCATTCGGAATCCTTTCTTCGTGCTTTCTTGACCTTCTTTTTGGCGTGCGACGATTTTGCTGACTGATCTTCTTCTGGCGGCGGACTTGGCGCTGCCTGTGGGTCGCGCTGCTCATGTGGCGCCACCTCGGGGACGGGAGGAGCCGACTCGCTCGGTTCGGCGGTGTTCGCCAGCGGTTTCTCCGGTGGATCTCCGAGGCGGGTGCTGCCGCCGAGGGTGAAGTAGATGGCCTCGGATTGCGCGTCGGCCGTGCGGTCCAGGAATTCTCCAGTGCCGGGATCGATGCTAACCCCGTAGGACTTGCCGATTCCGAGAGTGGCGATCACGCCGACGAAGGTCATTGAACTTGCACCCTTCATCGCGATACCTGCGGTTAGGCCGTAGTGGTTGATGTGTGGATGGAGTTCGTCAATCAGGTCATCAGGCTGTCCGGAGAAGTCGGTGAAGAAGCCAGCCTGGGCCGCGAGTTTCTTGCTGAAGTGGTACTGCGCCCCCACGTTCACGTTGACAATGGTGTTGCGGCCGTCGGGCTGCCCAATATCTAGAGGGTTGTTGGGGGAGACCGGGTTGCCCTCGGCGTCCATCGGCTGGATCGTTGTTTGGCCGTCATGTGTTCGCACTGCCTGATATTGGGACTGCGGCAACGACACGTTCACGTCGGCAGCTAGAAGCCAGTCTCCCAGTTCCACGCCGACGCCGAGCCGCAGCCTGAGCGGCAAACGTTGGTCGATCTTCAGGTTGTCGTCGGACGCCCTTCGTACGTAGCTGGCATCCGGAGTTGTGGCCAAGGTGTCATAGCTGCTGTCGAGCATGAGAACCTTGCCGCTGCTCCACACGGTTAGCGCCGGTGAGCGCAAGCTCACCCCGATCCACACGTTGTCCAGCGGCTGGTACTGTAGGCCCGCACCGCCAGCCAACTCGAGGGCTGAGTATTGAGTTTGTTGCATGGTCGAGTCGGCGAACTGATCTCCGGGACCGGCCGCATACTGTTCGAAGTATGAGTAAAGTCCGGTAGAACTCCAGTAGCCGACGTGCAGCGAGGCACCGACGCAGAAGCGTGGGCCGAAACAGGCTCCCCATCCTGGAATGACCCACACAGTCTGCTCCAGTAATTGCTCGCGCAGGTGCAACTCGTAGTTTGTCGAGTTCTGCTGGATCGTGTTATCAAGCGCAACTTCGTGTCGCGCGAAGTCGGGAACGACGACAGCTATGCCCAGCGCGTGTCGGATGTCACCGCCGAAGATACCCAGAGGCTTCACGTAGCCGAGTGAGCCGGGAAAGATCGCTGTGGTCCATCCCTTGAGATCTGCGGTTCCGACGAAGCCTGTCGTCTTCTCGATCTGCACCCCATAGACGTTGAGTGTGGCCGAGATCCCCTCCTCGGTGACGCGACCGAGGCCCGCCGGGTTGTACCAGGGGGCGGTCCCATCGTGCGTAATGGCTACGGCGGCGCCACCCATGGTGCTCGCCAGCTCCCCCACCGGGTACGGCTGATCGTTTCCTGCCGCCCGCGCATACGTTGAGGCAAGCAGCAGAACTCCTGAAATCCCCGCGGATACTACGGAACGTTTCCAGAATCGCAACCCATGGTCTTCCTTTGCTAGACCACTCAACTGGGGTCGCGATCTCCGTGACCCAACGGCCCTGGACATCATGGACATGGCACACCTTTCGTTGCGCGCGCCTACCGAAACGCTCCGCTTCTACTCTTGAGATGGTAACAGGCTCGTAAGAGCCTCACAAGAGGCTCTTTAGTGCCTCGCGCAATTCACCAGAGACGGCGATTCTTAGACCACCGCTCATGGGAGCAGCCGCGCCATTCCGCCGTCAACTCGCAAGCATTCTCCGCACCCGTAGGGAGGAGCTGCACCTGTCTCAGGAGGCAGCGGCTGCCCAGTGCGAGATGAGCCCGCGGTATCTCCGGTCGTTGGAAGCCGGACGTTCTGCGGTCAGCGTGGAAACCCTTGGTCGGCTGCTTGCCGCGCTCGATTGGGTCTGGACGGACATTGCGGAGAAACTATCCCCGGAGAAAGGCGAAGCACCCGCTGCGCCCGCGACCATGCACCGGCTCTTGGACAGAATGTGGAACAAGGCTTCGCCGCGGGAACGTGAGGTCATCAAACGGGTGCTGGCGAGCCTCCAATAGGGCGCAGAGCGCGCCACGCGGACAGGGCTGTGCCTCGCCCACGGCATCAGACGAAGAAGGGCCTTGACCGCACCGGATTTGTCAGACATCGTGTATGACAGCTACATGGGCAGCGAATGCCGGATCAATGCGAGGCTGGACGAAGCGCTGGCCCGCAAGGTCGGTCTGGTGCAAAAACGCACCCGCCGAAGCCTCTCGCAGGTCGTGCAGGAGTCGCTCACGCGCTATTGCGATGAGGAGCTGAGCGAAGGCGGTGAGCCGCTCTCTATCCTAAAATCGGCCGGTTTTGTCGGCTGCGCGGACGGGCCGGAAGACCTGTCTTCTGGCTACAAGAAGGACCTGACGCGCTCTCTGGGCCGCAAGGCATGATCATCGCCGATACGGGTCTCTGGCTGGCGCTGGCGAACCGCGCCGATCGACATCATCAGGCGGCGCTTTCGGCAATGGCCGGCCTGCGCGAGGGACTGGTCACCACCTGGCCGGTTCTGACCGAGACATGTCATCTGTTGCTCAGTCGGCTGGGAGTGCCTGCGCAGTTGGCATTCCTGCGCGGGGTTCGCAACGGTGCCTGCACTGTGTTTCAGCTCGGCGATGGGCACCTACCGCGCATCGAGGAGCTGATGCAGCACCATGCGGACTTGCCCATGGACCTGGCAGACGCGTCGCTGGTGGTGTTGGCAGAGGAGATGGGAAGCGGCCGGATTCTTTCGACCGACCAGCGCGACTTCCACACCTACCGCTGGAAGAACCGACGGCCATTCCGAAACCTGCTGCTCACTTGACCGCCGTGCACCGCCACCAGGTTCCCCCAGGTCTTCCGCCCAAGCGCTAGGTGGAGATCGGCCTTTGCCCGTGCCCGGGAGGGCGCGACGGGACCACGACGTCCGTGCCGTGCCTTGGCGGACTCCCGGCACGGAATGCCGATTTCACGTTCGCAAGTATCTGTATTTGCACAAGTCCGGTGGGCACACCAGATGCATTGATTGGGCGGCCGGAGGGAATGACCATGACCAAGAACGCAACGAATCAGGCTCTGTCGATTGGTGTCGTGGTTTTCTTCACTGCGCTTGGTCCAGCCTGCACGGACGACGCGGGAGTGGGCAACTCGCCGGGGGCTCGGCCGCCCGACACTTCCGCCGGGATCGATGCCAGTACCGATCTTTCGCCGCCCGGCACGATCAGCGTCACAGTTACCGCTATCGCTACCGCGACCGCTACAACGACCGGGATCCGCACGACAACGGCGGGGCAGACTTCCACCACCACGGGTGTGGCGACGCAAACCGTTCCAAAGACGATCACCATCACATCCACCTCCACCTCCACGGATGGCGTGGTGGTGAGCGTATCCCCACAGAACGGCTACAACCTGGTCACCATCACCTACCCGCCCGCCTGGTCGTGTCCCTCGAACACGTCTCTTCCCTTCAGTACTCCTTCCCCGAGCCCCAGCGCGCTACCCACAGACCCATCGCTCAGCGCCACGGACTGCGCCTCGCTGGCAAACCTCCGCAGGCCGCTACTCAAGTCGCAGAGTCTTACCGCACTAGAGAATACACGCGCCAATCTCATCAAGACGAACTGCACGGGAAAGACTGAAACACACTGCCTCGACAGCAATGGGCTGGAGGTGAGCATTTACAATTGCACCTCCCGATACGGGGCTGCGGACGGGGGAGTGTCTTCCTGGGGCGGATCCAGCGCAATGGGTGGGAATTGCAGTAGTGGGGGCAGTGGAGCAGGAGGCACCTCCGGCGCCACCGACTATTCGACCACCAACACCCAGGTGGCGAGCGTGGACGAAGCCGACTACATCAAGAACGACAGCAACACCATCTTCGTGCTGAGCGCCGACGGGCTGCACATCATCGACGCCTGGCCCGCCGCCGAGACCCACGAGATCGCGCACCTAACCCTGACGGGTGAGCCGCGTAGGATGTACTTGCTCGACAACCGGCTGGTGGTCTACACGCGGGTGCAGTCCACCGGCAGCAGCGGCGGCGCCGGCAGTTCCAATCCCTCGGACCAGGGCTGCACCTATGGCTACAACTGTCGCTTCTCCAGTGAGGGCGGGCACACCCTGATCGTCGTGTTCGACGTAACCAATCTGGCAACTCCAGTCGAACTGGTGCGCTACGAGATGTCGGGCGGCTACGTCGACTCGCGCCGGATCGGGTTCGTCGTGTACACCTTGGTCCATGACACCGGTGCCACGCAGATCCCAGGCCTCGATTACACCCTGCAAGCCACCAGCTACGACGACCTGCAAACCAAGTTCAACCAGCGGGTGATCGACAACAACACCAAGATCGACAACACCAGCGATGCGTACTTCCTGCCCTGGTCGAGCACCACCAAACCCGGCGGAACCGCCACGCTCAGCTCGAATTGTGAGCACGCCCTGGTGGCGCAGAATGCACAAGGCGCAAGTTTCGTTTCACTCAACGCCTTTGACCTCAACCAACTGGAAAGCCCGACCCGAACTATCCTGGGTTCTAGCCCTGGCTATGTGTATTCCTCGCCGACCGCGCTCTACATGGCAGTCGACCGAACCTACGAACAGGACTACACCAGCGGGAGCTACTACTCCTACTACCAGCCCACGGATTCCTTCGTCCATAAGTTCGCCCTCAATGGCACCGACACGAGCTACATCGGTAGTGTCACCTTGCCGGGCCACATCCTCAACCAATTCGCCATGGACGAAGACAACGGCGTTCTGCGCGTAGCCTCGACCAAGGGTTGGGTTCCTGACCCCTCGGTGGCGAGCTATCTCACGACGTTCGGCGAACAGAGCGGCAAGTTCGCCCAGCTAGGACAGATCGGGGGCATCGCCCCGCAAGAGGACATACGCTCGGTGCGTTTCGACGGCGACCGTGGATTCGTGGTCACCTTCAAGAAGACAGACCCGCTTTTCGTCTTCGACTTGACCGATCCTGCGCAGCCCAAACTGCTGGGCGAGCTTCAGATTCCGGGCTTCTCGACCTATATGCAACGCCTGGATGCCAGCCATCTGCTCGCCATCGGGTTCACCGCCGACGATCAGGTTACCTTCGCTTTCTTCAATGGCATCCAGATCCAAATCTTCGACGTGACCGACCTGGCAAATCCCAAGCTGGAGTGGAAGACCGTGATTGGCACCCGTGGGTCGAATTCCGAGGCCCTCACCAATCACCTGGCGTTCAACTACTTTGCGCCCAAGAAGATGTTGGCCCTGCCCATCACGGTGTGCGAAGGCGGCGGCAACGGCGTCTATGCCCAGAACCTGACCTTTGCCGGTCTCATGGTCTTTGATGTTTCGCTCGACACCGGCATCAGTGAGCACGGCCGCCTGCCTTTCCTAGATCCATCCACGGTCAGCGCGACCGCCAACTGTGACGAGTGGTGGACCGATTCCAAGTCACTGGTCAAACGCAGCATCTTCATGGACGACTGGGTCTATGGTTTCAGCGACGCCCAACTGCGTGTCGCTGCGCTTTCCAACATGAGCGGCGTTCTTCAAACCGTTCCTCTCATCGGCCCGTAGCCAGGACATGAGGTTAGGCATGAAAACTCGAAGAACGTCGGTTGTCATCTCGCTGCTATTTGGTCTTGCCGTCGCCGCTTGCCAAGGCGAATTGAACAATGGCCTGGAAGACCTGAGCGACGCTGGCCAGGGCGGCAGCACAGGTGGGCTTGGCACTGGGGGCAGCGCCGCAGTCGGCGGAACCGGCGGAACCTCCGGCGCGAATGCCTGCGGAACTCACGACCGGTTCGGTCCCAGCCTGGCGGTATACACGATTGGGTCCGCCGGCGGCAGTCCCTACGACGGTCCTGCGATCGTCGAGGGGAGCACGAACGACGAGCTCCTTCTCTATTTCGTCCTCACCGGTGCAACCGGCGGCACGGGTGGCACCGGGCCGGACGGCGGTCTGCCCGCCAGCAACCAGGCCATGCACGCGTCGATCATCGGGCTCGATCCGATGCCCCTCCTGCCGCCCGGTGCGAAGCTCTGGCTTTCCAAGGACCCGGCGGGCAAGCAAGAAACCGACGTGCTCATGTACGGAATCGCGCCGTGGTCGATCTCCGTGCGGAATCGTCAGGGTGGAGACTTGCTTTTCGGCGCGGCCAGAAACGACTTCAATGCAGCCGCGTCGCCGGTCCGGATCGGCGCTGTGACACCCGATTGCACCGCTGCAAATGTGAATCCTTCTGGCTGCACGCCAGGAGCGAGCGTTACCTACTCGTCGGTAGAGGTGGAAGGAGACGCACCGGTCGTCATCCACGACAGTGTACCGGGGACCGTCACTCTCGGGGGAATCGAGTACGACGTGCGCGCGACCGCACAGAAGCTTAGCGCCGCGGGGGTAACTTGCATGGACTACCACTCCTGGGATGACAGTGGCGTGGCGCTGGACGTCCGGGCGAAGAATCTCGCGGCTCTGGTGGCCGCGCTCGATGTGGGCGATCCGCCTTAGCGCGGCGACGGCTTCGACGAATCGGGACGTGGGAGCGTATCTGACGCGAGCCCCTAGCTGCGCGGTCGCACAATCGACGTGAAATTGGTAAGGTCTTCGACTCTCGGGCGATAGGAAGGGCATCACGGAGCAGAATGCGCCTGCACGTCGTGAAATCGATATCCTCTCCCGAAAGGGCCAGCAATCGGCCAGAGCCCCTTGATGGGTTGTACGAGCAGCATGCCTCCGACGTGAAACGTTGGACCCGGCGCCTGGCTGGGCCGCGCGCCGATCTCGAGGATCTGGTGCACGACGTTTTCGTCATCGCCCTGCGCCGGCGGTTCTCGTACCGAGGCGATGCGAGCGTGAAGACCTGGTTGTTCCGCATCACCCACCATGTGGTTCGCAGCCGGATGCGCCGCGGGTTCATCCGGCGGTTGCTTTTCAGCAGACACCAGGACGCACTCGTGTCTCTGGCTCCGACACCGTCCACGCCGCAGGAGGAAATCGAACGACGGGAACGCCACGTCCGGCTCTACCATGCACTCGATCAGCTCTCCGATTCCTACCGAACCCCCCTCATTCTCTACGAAATTGAAGGGCTCTCGGGTGAAGAGGTGGCTGAGCTGAGCGGCATCAGTCTTGCGACGGTTTGGGTTCGCTTGCACCGGGGACGGGCCAAGCTTCTCGACCTCTTGAGCAAGGAAGAAGAACCATGAGGCCAGGGCTTCGGGAACCGACTCGTTTGGCCGACCTATCGCCGGAAAATGACCCGACGAAGGTGGCGCTCTTGATCCAGAGCGCCAGGCAGGCGCCCGACGAGCCTCTGCCGCTGGTCAAATGGCGGATCCAAAACACCTTGCGCCGGCGGACAGAGTGGAATCGTCGTGGGCTGCGGCTGGCACTGGTGGGTGCGCTGGTTTTTCTGATCGGCGGCGTGGTCGGCGCGGTTGCGGGGCCGCTTCTCCGCTCGCGACCACGCCCGGCGCCGCAGCAACCGGTGGAGATTTCCCCGCCATCACAGGCGGCCCGCCACGCCCACCGCCGTGCGCCCGCGCCGGCGATCCCTTCGCCACCCGCAGACGAGCCACTCGTGGCAACCGAGCCATCTGCTCTTCCAGCCCCGGCAGCGCTACCGGAAACGAAGCCAGTGGTGGCCCCCTCACCCGGCCCTCTTCCCGTCGGGGAGAGGGTTGCGGAAACGGATCGGCGCCATAACTTTGAAAGGGGTGGTCCGTCGACGGTCGTGCAAAGGACACAGGCTCGGCCGGCGGAGCCACCATCTCTGTCGCCGCCACCGCCCGCCCTGCCAACGCTGGAGCCCTCTCAGATTCCGGCGGGGCGAATTGCGCTGAGGGATTCGCCCATCGTGCCAGCTCGCGAGCCGAATACTCCTCCTGAGAGCAGACCGGCCTTGCCGACTCAGCCGGGTTCGTCGGCGAGCCCGTTGCTGCGCCCGCCATCACCTGCTTCCCGCGTGGCGCCACTTCCTGACGAACATGCCCTGTTGAAGACCGCGCTGCGAAGGCTACGGACGGCGCATGATCCCGTGTCTGCTTTGGCGGCACTCGACGACTACCGGGTGCGCTTCCCGAGCGGTGGACTCGCTCCCGAGGCAGCCATGCTGCGCGCGGAGGCGCTCTTGCAGATCGGGCGCAAGGGCGATGCGCTCGCCGAGCTGGATCGGCTGTCGCTCGGTCAGATGCCCAACAGCGACGAGCGCTACCTTCTGCGGGGAGAGTTGCGCGCCGCCGTTGGCCGCTGGCGGGAAGCCCTGGGAGATTTCGACGTCGTCTTGCGCGGCCAACAGGCCGAGATCGGCGCGACGATGAAATCGCGCGACCGCTTCGAACGCGCGCTGTGGGGCCGAGCCCTGACCCGCAGCCGCCTGGGCGACGACGCCGGCGCGCGCGCGGATCTGCAGGAATGTCTCAGCCGCTTTCCTCGCGGACGTTTCGCCTCCGAAGCGACGCGCTTGCTCGGCGAGCACCGTTGACCATGCCTGCGCCACGGGTGCGGCCGCTGGTCCTGTCAGCCCTGCTGGCTGCGATGCTCGTCGCCCGGACAGCCGAAGCTGGCCCGGACGTCCCTTCCGCAGACGGTACGCTTGTGATCGTCAGCGACTCCGACTGCCCGTCGGCCGAGGCGGTCCGCGAAGCGCTGGTTGATCTTCGACCGGTCGGACAATGGCCTGCCCTGTCGGTGGCGATCCGCGCTACTTCACAGATGCTGGTTGTCGAGATCGGATCACAGAAGACGAATTCGAGGCAGCTCACCGTGGGTCCCGACTGCGCGGCCCGGGCCACGTCTGTTGCTTTGGTCATCACCACCTGGACTGGAGAACTCCCGATCGAGGCAGCGGGCACGCCAGTGCTTCAGCCCTCCGCGGTTGTCATGCAGCCGCCGACAGTGAAGAAGCCGGAGGAGGCGATTCCAGAAGCCGACGCCCGCCACAGTGAAATGGGCGCTGGCCTGCTGGCGGCAATTGCCGGCGGCATTGTGCCGGGCGTTCGCGTGGAATTCGGCCGGATGAGGCGCGGCAGCGGCTTGGGCTGGCGGGTCGACCTCACGGTCCCCGCGGCCCGACAGGTGAATATCGGGGGTGGCACAACCCGCTGGATGCGCATTTCTGCCGGGGTTGGGATCGACGCCCGTTGGGCCACGCGAAGGTTCTTTGTCGACGGGGAATTGGGGGGCGCGGCGGGGCTGACCTTTGCCTGGGGCCGGGGCTACGTGGCCAACCAATCCGACTGGTCGCCGGCCTGGGGCCTTGACGCTGGTATCCGAGCGGGAATGCCTTGGGGCCGAACCCGGCTTTGGGTGGACCTACGCGCGGTCAAGTGGCTACGCGAGCAGAGCGTGCAGATCGATCCAGTCACAACCGGCACGGCGACCACAGCGAACTTGCCATCCTGGGATGTGCAAGGGTCCATCGGCGTCAGCTATGTTTTTCAGTGAGACGAATCTGGGAAAGGTCCGCCTCCCCTAGGACATGAGTTCAAGCATGAAGACTCGAAGAACGTCGGTTGTCATTTCGTTGGTATTTGGTCTTGGCGCCGCTGCTTGCCAAGGCGAATTGCACACGGGCCTGGAGGGACCGGGCGACGCTGGCCAGGACAGCAGTACAGGGGGGTTCGGCGCAGGGGGCATCGCAATGGGCGGAATCATCGGAGGTGGAGGGACCGGCGGCGTTCCTACTGGGGGCATCGTGATGGGCGGAATCACAGGAGGCGGAGGCAGGGCAGTCGATGCCGGTAGTGCCGGGTCGATGTGTAACGGCCTCCCGCTGCCAACCAACCCCTCCGGGTATCCAGTCTGCCTCCCTATGGCCACGATGGTCATCTGCACCTCCTGCGAAGGGCCGCAACACCCCGAGTGCGCAACAGTCTGCATCAATCACGGGTGCTGGGACTGCGGGAGCAGGGGCTGGGGGCTGAGCGTGGTCGATTGCGCGATGTACTGCAGCGCCGCGGACGCCGGACGCGACGCAGCCGGAGGCACGGGCGGCAGTCCCGATGGGAGCGCTGGCACGGGCGGAATCATCGGCAGCGGCGGGTCAAGGGGAAGTGCCGATGCCAGCAGCAGCACGGTGACCGCTAGCGGCGGCTCGCTGCCGGCAGACGCACCCCCGGCTGAAGTGTGGAAGGTTACAATCGACGTGTTCTCCGGTGTGCCGAACCCGGTCTTCACCCTTGAACCATCTGAAGTGGCGGAAGTGCAGGCTCGCCTGGACAGCGCGCCCCTGGTCCGGCCTATGGCCAGTGCCAATGAGACGATCATACCAGCCCGTCTGGGGTATCGAGGGATGCACATCAAAGCATCTGCCGGCGACAGGGTGATCGAGGATACCGAGATCAGCGAGGGCACGATTCTGCGCAGGACGACCGGAGCGGTGTACGACGGCAAATCGGTCAACCTCGAAGGTTACCTTCTGTCGTTGGCCGTTGCCAAGGGTGTGATCGATCAGGGGCTCGCTGACCAAATCAAGTCGCAATCGCATGGGAGCATTCCGTAGCACTTCGGCAATAGCTCCATCCTCTCAAGGCGCCGGGTCGGCGCGGGTTCAGTGGTTCAACGGTTCCGTGGTCGGTTCGCTTTGATGGCGCCGGTGGGGCAAACAAACCTCCGCATCGAAAATTTGGCGGTTAGCCCGGACGGGGTGATCGTCTTGGGGTGCGCAACGACGCGGCCATCAGCCTGGCGGGCAGGGTAGCCCTGTCCGGCGGGGTGAGCCCTGTCGCGCGGCTGACCACGGGGCGAGCGCCGACGGTCGAGGCCATGCCCGACGGCCGTGTTTCCCGGCGCGGTTGGTTCGGCCGGCGGCGCAATCGGCGCGCGGTGGTGCAGAGGCGCAGCCTGCTGCTCGTGCTTTGGGCGGCGCTGGCTCGCCTGGTCCGCGGGGCGTGGCTGGTCGGCAAGGTGATGGGCAAAGTCATCGCCGTGCTGGCTGTGCTGGCAGGCGGCGCCTGGGGCGGCCGCTGGGCGGTTCGCTACGTCGTGGATTCGCCCCGCTTTCAGGTCAAGCAGATCGATATCACGCCGGCCCAGCATGTCCGACGCGAGGAGCTTGTGGCGCTGGCCGGGGTGGCGCTCGGCGACCGGTTGCTCAGCATCGACACCGATGCGGTAGCAGCGCGGCTGGCCACCCACCCCTGGGTCGCGGCCGCGCAGGTGAAACGCCATCTGCCATCGGTGTTGCACGTCGATCTGGTCGAGCGGCACGCAGCCGCGGTCGCATCCCTGGGCGGCCTCTACCTTGTCGACGAGAATGGCCGGCCGTTCAAGCGCGCGCGCATGGACGAAGCCGAAGGCCTGCCGGTTCTGACCGGCGTCGGCCGGGAACCGTACGCCAAGCTACCCGAGGCCAGCGCGGGGGCCTTCCGCGAGGCCCTGGCGGTCCTCGACGACTACCGCGCGCGGCCCGGCCGGCCGGCGCTCTCCGAGGTCAGCATCGACCCGCGCTTTGGCTTTGCCCTCATCCTGCTGGAGGGCGGGGCCGAGATCCGGCTGGGCCGGGGTGAATACAGCAAGAAATTGGCGCGATTCGATCAGATCCTGGAAGCTGTGGAAAAAGAACACTTGGGCGGGTTGTCTGCCTTGCGGGTCGTGAACCTCGATCTAGGCGGCCGACAAGTCCCGGTGTTGCTGCGTGGCCGCGACGGAGACGCCGCAGCCGAGAAGCCGGCATCCAAGCCGGCCAAAACTTAACCGACCGAAGGAACGGAGACGAGCAAAACATGGCGAGACGAAGCTCCGACATCATCGTTGGGCTCGACATCGGCACCACCAAGATCGCGGCCATCGTTGCGGAAATGGTTGAAAGCGGGCTCGATGTCATCGGTATCGGCACCCATGTTTCGCGCGGGTTGAAGAAGGGGGTCATTGTCAACATCGACTCCACCGTCGCGGCGATCAAGCAGGCGGTGCTGGAGGCCGAGGGCATGTCAGGGTGCGAGATCTCGCAGGTCTACGTGGGGATCGCGGGCGGCCACATCAAGGGCGTGAATTCCACCGGCACGGTGGCCATCAAGGACAAGGAGGTCCGGCCCAGCGACGTGGCCAAGGTGCTCGAACTAGCGCGCGCCATCGCCCTGCCGGTGGACCGGCATGTGTTGCACGTGCTGCCGCAAGAATACCGGGTCGACGGCCAGGACGGCGTACGCGAGCCGCTCGGCATGTGCGGGGTACGCCTGGAGGCGCGCGTGCACATCGTCACCGCGGCGGCGGCGGCCCTGCAGAACATCATCAAGTGCTGCAGCCGGTGCGACCTGGAAGTGGTGGACACCGTGCTCGAGCCGCTAGCCTCGGGCGAGGCGGTGCTGGAGCGAGACGAGAAGGACTTGGGGGTGGCGCTGGTCGACATTGGCGGCGGCACCACGGACATCGCCATCTTCACCGAGGGGGCGGTGGCCCACACCAGCGTAATCCCGCTCGGCGGTCATCAGCTCACCAGCGACATAGCATTCGGCCTGCGCACTCCCCCGCACGAAGCGGAGAAGATCAAGCACCGCTGGGGCTGCGCCCTGGCCAGCATGGTGTCTGCGACCGAGACCATCGAGGTGGCCTCGGTGGGCGGCCGCGCTCCCCGCGTGCTGTCGCGCCAGATGTTGTGCCGGGACATCATCCAGCCGCGCATTGAGGAGATCTTCTCCTTCGTCAAAGCGGAGATCATGCGGCTGAGCTGCGAGGACATGCTGGCCTCTGGTGCGGTGATCACAGGCGGCGCCACCCAGCTTCCCGGCATGGCAGAGCTGGCGGAAGAGGTGCTGGGAATTCCGGTGCGGGTAGGCATGCCCAAGGGCGTCGGAGGCCTGGCCGACGTGGTCAAATCGCCGGCGTTTTCTACCGGCGTCGGCCTAGTGCAGTATGGGGCCAGCCAACAGAGCCTGACCGGACGCACACCCAGTGCTCCGTCCCGCAACGGCGGTGGCATCTTCACCCGCCTGCGCCGGGTCCTGTCGAGCGCGTTTTAGGCGCGTGGGGAGCCGGCGAGCTTTGCTCGCCGCGCACCATCGCGGGAGGGTTTGGGAACCCTTTGAGGGTTCCCATGACAACAGTTCCTACTCAGGGCCCGTGCGCGTGATGGCGGCGTCATCGAGAAAGACCTCGGCCAGCGGTTCGGTGATGTTGGACGCCGAACCACCCACGTTCCAGGACAGCCAGGTGCTGAGTACGGTTGGTACCCCGGTCACATCCACCAACAGAGCGCCGTCGATCCAGAACGTAACCTGTCCCGAGTTGTCCATCGCCTGATGCATGAACGCCTCGACCAGGAACCAGCGCCCGATGGGAGCCACGGTTGTTACCGAGGGAAGGTACTTGTACTGGCGCTGGTCATCGAACACGTACCAGGACATCTCGCCGTTCGAGGCTTGCTCCAGGTCGAGGCTCCATAGGTACCTATATGTCATAGGGTCCGCAGGATCGGTTCGCCCCTGGAACTCAAACACGTTCCAATACAACCCGATGGTGTAGCGTTGCCGAATGTACATCCACACCCGGAAGTAGGCATCGTTCGGCAAGACCCCCGACCTGTACAGCCGAGCATATGAGGTCCTGGTGGCGGCGTAGATGGCTGAGCTGACCGCGAATCGTCCACTGTGCGTGGGAGAATTGACGAGCGTCAGCTGTGCGCCATCTGATGACAGGATCCGTCCGCCCGCATTGGTCCCACCCTCGTCCCACTGGGACAGATTTCCGGCCTCGTGATCGGCAAACCAGTAGTAGTTCGGGTCGCTTCCCAGATGGATCTGATCGCTGCACGCACCGAGGGCCATGAGCCCCGCGACTGCCGAAACCAGGTAGGCAACGCGTAAATTCAAGGCTTGGTCGTGCTCGTTGTCTTGCGCGCCAGACCGACGAAGCGGCCCGCCGGGTAGCGCCCAAGATATTGGTTGGCCAGCGCTTTGGCGGAAGCAGCATCGTGGCGAGCTACGGCCGCTTCGATGCCGATGGCAAGCGCCTCTTCGGTGAGCACGCCTTCGGGAAAGCGCGTGAGGTAGGTTTGCAGCAGGGTGTCGGCTTGCACGGGGTTGTGCTCGCGGCGTAGGGATCGCAAGGCCGCCATCACCAGCGCTGCTTCCTCGGGCGGTGGCGGGGCCGAGGCCACCTCTGTCGGAAGCTCCTGCTCGAGCGAGCCGCTCAGATCGCCGGATGCAACGGCCTGCCGCTTTCCGGCCGACGAATCGCTCGGGCGGTCGCGACGGGTGCCAACATGGGCGGCAGACGCGGACGCCAAGCGGCCCTGGTCCGTTGCCGAGCGCGAGGTCGGAATGCTGTCAGCCGGGGCCGGTTCCACTCGTTGCTCTTGCAGCGCGCTCGGGTGCTTTGGCTGGGCGGTGGGCATGCTCAGCATGGTCGACCCCGACGAATTGTGGTCCGAACCAGCAAGCCAGCGACGAGCCAGCGTGGCGCTGAGGATGGTGGTGCTGACGAGCAGGGCTGTCACCAGGACAGCAACCCGCGCCACGCGCGGGCCGCGGGAGCGCCCTGCGCAGATCCTGGCGTACACTCTCCTTTCCGCCAACTCGTTGGGGGCGGTGGGCAGCAGCGATCGCAGCAGCCGCGCAGTCTCGGCTTCGTCGGGATCGCGGAATTCTTGCATTTCGAGAAATCGCTGTTTCATGGCTTTACCGCTTCAGATTCTCTCTGTCTACGCAGGGCTGCGACCATGGCCACCAGATCCTTGCGTGCGTGGTGAAGCCTGGTCCAGACGGTCTTCACGGGCACACCGTGCAATGTGGCGATCTCTTGGCCGCTATAGCCTTCAATCTCGAACAACACCAGGGTCGCGCGCCGCTTGTCGCTCATGCGGGCAAGCATCTGGGCGAGCACGCGCTGATCCTGCTTCGTCTCCAGTGCCATTGCCGGTGAGGCGCTCATGTCCAGCACTTCCGTGGCAGCCAGGTCCTGGCCCCGCGAGAACAAGTTCTTGAACCAGGCCCGGCGGCGGAAATTTCGCACCGTCAGTTGGGAGATGCGATACAGCCAGCCCGCCAGGTTTCCATCGTGGAAGGACGGCAGCTTGCGACGCACGACCAGGAAAACGTCCTGCGCGACATCCTCAATCTCGGCCTCCGGCACACCCAGAACGCGTATCCAGGCCACCATCTGCCGAAAGTAAGCGTGGTAGACATTCTCGAAGACTAGCTGACTGGGAATCTCAGGTAGGCGAGGGGCCTCCGCTGCGCCGGGAGCGCTGCTTTCCTCGTGCTGGGCACTAGTCCACCTTTGCACAGTCTAAGTATGTCACCAGAACCCGGAAAGCTTCTAGTCGCGTGGGGAGCCCGCCGGCCTTGCCGGCGGCGCACCATCGCGGGAGGGTTTGGGAACCCTCCCAGGGTTCCCATCTGAATGACCACCAAGCGACAAGCTGCCGCCTGCTAGCAGGCCCAACCAGAGCCGCGGCGCCGTGCCCACCTCTCCGATCGGATCGACCGTCAGGGAGAAGTGGCGTGCGCTGAGTTCCGCCTGAAAGGCGAGGAAAGGCGACACCCGACTACCTGTAGTTTGAACGCGAAGTGCGAATCGCCCTCCCGCATCAATGTGCGTCGAACTCGCACTCGGGTCGAGCCCGCGCCCGTGCGCAAGCAGCAAAGCCCCATAGGGCCCGAGCTCAATTCCGAGTTCGGCTGCACCCCAACGCCAGGATAGGCGTGCTGAAGCATCGAGGGATATCCGCGCCAGCGACATCTCGTATTCTTTCACCTTGGCGACGGCTGGATAGCTGGCCTGCAAGCCGGCGGTCACACCGAAGCGTTCGCCCGAGGCCAGCCAGCGCAGCGATCCACCCCAGCTCAAGGCAGAGCCGCGCTCGCCCGCTCCTGGCGCGATCACGAATTCGGGCGCAAGGTCGAGCCGGTAGACGCTGGGCAAGCGAGGTTGCGGCGAACCGGTGGATTCACGCAGCGACGGCGGGGGAGAGGACTCTCCCATGTCCGGAGGCTCAAGCACCAGCGCGGCGAAGACGGCCGCAATCTTCGTTCGCTCAGGGCAGTTGCGATCAGGATCGGAGTATGTGGCCGAGCGACCGGCCACATCCACTGACCAGCTTGTGCCCAGGTCGCGCACCATGACGGCCGCAGAAGATGTGCGGTCCGACTTGTGACTCAGCAACTGGCCCAAAGCCACATCGACCTCCGCGCTGGCCGGACAGTCTCCGGTGGAATCGGTCATGGCCGCCTCAGCGAGCCGCGGATCGAGCACGGAAGCAAGGACGAGCCAGCCGAGATAGCGGCGCCGGGGAATCATTGAAGAAGGGATATCCCGAGACAAGGCGCCCAGAATAGCACCGTCACCGGCCGCTCCGGTTCATGGGCAAGCACACGAGGCATGAAGCGTTGAGTTCAAGCAACTCTGGCAGGAGGTGGATCTTGCCAGCAGACATGTCATGCCGCGATACGTAGAAGCTTCTGCGGAAGTCCCTACTGGACCAGCAACGGCTGCGGGGGCAGGTTCGCCTGGTGTTGGGTTTCCCCATAGACCAAAGCAGATGCGGTGCCTTTGTCCGGGATCTCGATCGCCCCGACCGCAAGTGCAGGGAGCACGAAGGTCGGAGGCGTCGGAGCCGTGACGAGGCCATCGACGCGGAAGGTGAGAATGGCAGGTACGCTGTTCCAGTTGACCACGACGATCTGGGTCCTGTCGTCAGCCTGGTTGCGGCTGGCGTAGGCGTGAACCCCGGTGGGCGTCGACGATACTGAGAGCAGCGTGAAACCGAAGTGCTCCGCATAAAGATCGAGCGCCCAGTATGCCGGTTGCGGCTTGGGCGTACCTGTTACGTTCGCGAAAAGGCCCAGGGTCCAGCTCTCGCGAGTGCTCCAGAACACCGTCGCCCACAGCCCGGTTTCAAGGCCAACACCGAACGCATCTGCCGCCCACAGCCCGGCGGGAACCGTGCCGGGGGAGGCCGGCAAAACGGGATTAACAGGATCGCCGTCCCACGTGATGTTGCACTCGGTGATGGCGACCGGCTTGTCAATGCCGGTCGCTTGCAGGATGGATCGAACATGCGCGATTACGCCTCGCAGGGCGGGAGCATCGGCGGCAGCGGCGGCAATGGTTGTCTTGGTCGGGTCGATGGGGTAGCGGTGAATCGCAACGATGTCGAACATGGAGCCGCAAGTTTGCAGGATCGGCGTGAGCCAGTCGTTGGCGCCGGTCTGATATTTCCATGACAGATCCGGTCCAACGATTTTGATCGTCCGATCGACCGCCTTCATCGCTGCGACGTAGTCCGTGGCCGTTGCGCAATAGTCCGCCGCCGTGAAGCCGTCAATGCCAGCTAGCCCCTTCGTGTCCGGATAGAGATCAGGCTCGTTGCCGACGGAGAAGTACTTGACACCGTACTTCTTGGTTACGTTCGCATACAACACCATGGCCGCTGCGAAGGCGGGGCCATCGGCCGCGCCGGAGTCGGCACTAGCATTGTGGGCGGCGAGTACTGGCACCTGCACAATCAGATCGGCCTTGATGGCCTGGGCGTAGGTCACCGCCAGGTCCATCTGGGTGTCGTCGAACGTAGCAGGGGAGTTCTCGTCGTTGTTGGTGCCTCCGACGCGCGTCACGAAGGGCGCGAGCCTGAGGATCTGGTCCTCGGTTCCCGCGACCATGTCTCCCCAGATCGGGACCCAGGACCAGTAGCTGGTGCCGAGTCCTGTGGTGGGCCGAAGGGTTCGCTTGTCCGGCGCGGCCGCGATGGCGACAGCGCCAGAAACCGGGGCCGTATCACTTGGGCCATCCACCACGGGGGCCGCGGTGTCACTTGGGCTATCCGCCGCTGCATCCGGCACAGGACTCGCGTCAGGGTGCTGTGGCGCTTTGGCGCATCCCCAAAGGCCCGCCAGCAGGCAGGCGGAAAGCGGAATGGATCGGAAGAGCTTGGCGCAGAGAGATAGGCACATGCAGCTACTATTATCGTTGATCGACGCCCGGTCTTCGCATTTTGTGGGGTTGCGCGTTGGAATGATTCCGGGGTGCCGGACAGGTGCCAGGTCCCCTGTACAGGTGATCAGGTACCAGCCCCCTCTCCGCCGCACGTCAGCGTCTGAGCTTGACCAGGACGTGTGAAAAATTTGGCGCATTCGTCTAGGCATGCGATCCAAGTAGTCCAGGGAGAGATCACATGCTCGAATTNNGACTGCCAGGTGCTGGAGACCAACCAGGCGCCCACCAAGATTCAGATCGGAAAAAACCTGACCAAGGGACTCGGTGCAGGGGCCAACCCCGACATCGGTTGCGCCGCGGCCCTGGAAGATGCCTCGCGCATCGCCGACGTGGTCGGCGGGGCGGACATGGTCTTTGTCACCGCGGGCATGGGCGGCGGCACCGGTACCGGCGCGGCGCCCGTGATCGCGCGGGTAGCGCGCGAGGCGGGCGCGCTCACCGTAGCGGTGGTGACCAAGCCCTTCGCCTTCGAGGGCCTGCAGCGCAAGAAGAAGGCAAATGCGGGCGTGGCCGAGCTGGCCAAATCAGTCGACGCGCTCATCGTCATCCCCAACGACCGGCTCGTCGCTCTCGCCGGCAAGCACATGACCCTGCGCGAGTCGTTCAACATGGTGGACAGCGTGTGCGCCACGGCGGTGCGTGGCATCAGCGATCTGGTCATGATGCCCGGCCTGATCAACGTCGACTTTGCCGACGTGCGCACCATCATGACCGGCATGGGTCGGGCACTCATGGGCTCGGGTCACGGCAAGGGTGACAAGCGCGCGCTCGATGCGGCTCAGATGGCCATCAATTCGCCCCTGCTCGAGGACGTCTCGATCAACGGCGCCACCGGAATCCTGGTCAACATCACCGGCGGCCCTGACCTGATGCTGGCCGAGGTCACCGAGGCCTGCACCCTGATCCAGGAAGCCGCCGATCCCGATGCCAACATCATCTTCGGCTCGGTCATCGACCCCAACATGACCGACGAGGTGCGCCTGACGGTGATCGCGACCGGCTTCCAGAGTCGCACCGCCGTCGAGGCCTCAACTGCTGCCGGCAGCTTGAATACTCGCTCGAGCAAGAAGCCCGCCGACTACCAGATGTCGCTGCCCATCGCGCACGCGGCCCCAGCGCCGAATCCCGCGCCGTCGCGTGTGCCCCTGACCGCGGCGCCCCCGCCGGTGCCCGCCTTAGCCAAGGCGCAAGCAACGGTCGCCAGCCCGGTGCCGCCCGTGGTGATTTCAGCGCCTGCGCGCAACCCGGTGCCGGAAATCGTCGAGTTCGCCGACACCGCGGTCGACGAGTTCTCCGCGCCGACCTCGTATCCGGCCGGCGTTGTGACCTATACGCCGCCTCCTGCGCTCGGGGCCACTCCCGCACCCTCTGTCCCCGTGGCCGTGGTCGCGGCCCCGCTTTCAGAGTCGCGGCCCGTGATCCGTCCCGCGGTCACCTCGCCCATAGGCTCAGCACCGGGCAGCGGTCCGCGCCGCACTACCGGCACGGTACCGGTGGTTTTGGCCGCCGACCACCTGTGCATCGAGGAAAGCGAATTCGACAAGCCCACCTACCTACGCCGGGCGATGGCCGGCGAGACACCGCTGGCCATGCGCCTCCCGGGCGAGGGCAGCAAGCTTTAGGGTGGGTGAACCGTGGCGGGCGGGGCCGGGCGCAAGAGCCGGGCAGACGATACCAAGGTGCTCGCGCGCAACCGAAAGGCGCGCCACGAGTACGAAATCGACGAAACCCTGGAAGCCGGCTTGGCCTTGGTTGGCTCTGAGGTCAAGTCGATCCGCGACGGAAGAATCACCCTCATCGATGCCTACGCCAGCGTGGAAGGTGGCGAGGCGTGGCTGCATCAGTTGGACATCGGCATCTACGTTTTTGCCCACGCGCGCAACCACGAGCCACGCCGGCGGCGCAAGTTGTTGTTGCACCGGCGAGAAATCGACCGCCTGGTGGCGAAGGTGCGCGAGAAGGGCTACACCCTGATCCCGCTTTCGCTCTACGAAAGGCGCGGCCGGGTCAAGGTGGAGCTGGCGCTGGTGCACGGCAAGCAGGAGTACGACCGGCGCGAGGACGTCAAGAAGCGCGAAGCCCAGCGCGAAATGGATCGCGGGATGTCGCGGAGAAGACGCTGACCGGCGGACTTCGCGGCGTAGAACGCAGGCTAACCCCTGATGCGCAGCCAGCGCTGCATCAGTGGTACGCGCAGGCGCCAGAGTTCCCCGTCGCGACCGAGCAGCCAGCGGCGCTTCAAGGCGCCGAACACCTCCTCGGGTGGCGCGGGCTGCGTGTCCTTACTGCGGAACCCGGCCAGGTACTCTTGCGCTGGCACCTTTAAGGTGCCATACTGCCATCGTGGAGAAGAGGAAGCCTCACCACTCGCTGGAGCGAATCAAGGCGACCTTCTCTACCACTTCGGCACTCAGAATCACGAAGACGGCCCTGAGCTGTGCCGCAGCCCTGGACATCACTCTCGAAGACATAGTCGCCATCATCCAAGCCATCACACCGAAGGCCTTCTACAAGTCCATGACCAGCCAGCAATCAAGCACCGTCTGGCAGGACGTGTACCACGTCCCTTGGTGCCAGACGGTCCTGTACGTGAAGTTCACCACCGACGCCGAGGGATACCTCGTGATCTCATTGAAGGAGAAATGAAGATGTCTCGACCCAAGACACAGCCCTGTCCAGAGTGTGGGGGCACGATGCGGTACGAGCGGCGAGAAGACGTACTGGTCTACAAGGGCCAGGAACGGCCCTGGAAGACACTGGCCTGGTGGTGCACGCAATGTGGCGAGGCCATTTTTGCGGGCAAGCCGCTACTAGCCCGCGATCGGGCGTTCCAGCAACTCAAGGCCGACATCGATCAGGTGCTCGGCCCCGACGAAGTGGCGCAGGTGCGGGAGAAGCTGCGCCTGAGCCAGCGCCGGGCCGGCGAGGTTCTCGGCGGCGGGCCGCGGGCCTTTCAGAAGTACGAGTCCGGCAAACAAGCGGTCAGCGTTCCGATGAGCAACCTGCTGCGCCTGCTGGCCCGCGATCCATCGCGCTTGCGCGAGATAGCTTCCGGGCGTCCAAGGCCCCTGGCAAGGCATTCCGGGCGCCGAGCGGCATGACGGCCAGGAGAAAGATCGCCCATGCCCAACCCCAGGCAAGACCCGCGCTGAGTCGAGGCGAGTCAGAGAACGCCATGTCCGGATTGCGTTGAGACGGGCGACCCGTAGACGAGCGTCCCTTGGCGAGCGGACACGGAGAAGCGCTCGCCGCCTTGGCCTTTCCAGGTACCAAGGTCGAACTTCGCTCCTCGATCCGAGGCGCAGACGCGGTGGACCTTCAGGTTCTCGTAGGTCAGCGGCTGCCCGGGTTGGCAAAGCTCGGGCGGGCCCGGTGTGCTGAGGAAAAACGCTGCCCCAGGGTTGGTCGCAGGGCGATTGTCGATCACGGTGGCGGAGCCGTCGGATTCCACCAGCACCGCCGTCATCTCGTCGACCGCGATGGCTCTGGCTGCCGTGGTCCATCCGTCCTGCGCCAGCCGCGCCAGAAACGCCAGCAACCGCCCCATTCGATCGCGATCCTGAAAGTGGCTGTCGGTGATGAGGTTTCTCAGATAGCGGTAGGGGGAAAGGTCAAACCTGGGCGAGTCGACCAGAATGCGCTCCAGCGTGACACGCTCGTGGTACGGGTCGGCAAGTGCCTCGCTGGAGTAGACGGTGCCATTGCGCGCGGAGAAGACAAACTCTCCCAGCACGGCCAAGCCCGCGCTGGAACCGCCAAGCGGCGCACCTCGGGTGATGACATGGGCAATGGCCTGCTGGACGGGCGTGTCCTTCCACAGCCTGAGGTAGTCCCATTGGTCACCGCCCTGGATGAAGAGCGCATCGGCGCGGCGGATGGTTTCGATGACGGCCGGGTTCGAAGCGGCGTCTCGCGTCTTGAAAATCAGGGTCTCGACTGAAATCGGGTGGGGCGCGGGCAGGTGGTCGTAGATGTAGCGGCCATACTCTTCTTCGCCGTCAGCTCCGATCACGACGAAACGACCCCAGCCCGACTTGGCAAACAGCCAGGTGAAGGCCGCGTCGACTTCCGGGGGCGGGCCTTCAGGCGGCCCTCCGATGAGCGCCAGGCCGGGCGTGGTTGGCCCACTGACCGTGTGCCGCGTGTCCGAGCGAAGGTAGGGAACGTAGTCTGCCAGCATGGAGTAATCCCTAGCCGGCTTCGTCGGGGAGTGCCAAATGGAGCCGCTTTGCGATCGCGTCTGTGGGCACACCCATGGCCCAGGCCGCGCCTACCGCGGCCAACAGCCCGCCCGAAGCAACCACCTCGGGAACCACTCGTTGGTCAAGCGCCACGATTTGCTCAGCCTTGCCGGGTGGCGAGACGACCACCCAGGTTTTGCTTCCCCGGGAAAGATAGACCGCCGTGTGAGCCAGACCCTGGCCAGGTCGGGGCGACGGTTCGTCCGGGCCGTACGTCAATACCACCGTGCCGCCAAAAGATGCCGTGATCGCCGCCGCAGTCGGGTCATTGGCCTCGATTACCACGACGCCCTTCGGATCAATGGCCGCGACCAACACGCGAGCCGCCTGTTCCAAGTCGGCATCGAGGCCAGACTCAGCGTTGTGCGTGAGACGGGTCAGGATGACCGCGTCCACGCGATCGAGCCCCAGACCCTGGTGGCGGATGCTCGCTAGCCCGCGCTCCAGCACCGCGATGTCGACCTCGGGACAAAGCAATACCGCCAGGCTGCCTGCCAGGTTGGCCTGGTCGCCCCATTTTGACTGTTCGCAATCGACATAGAGACCTTCGCTTGACGCCCGCCCTATTCGGTGACCGGATTTCTGCAGAAACGCCGCCAGATGCCGCCCGGCACCCACAAGATCGCCGCAGCCAGTGATGATCGCCAGAGGAATCCGGCCGTCTCCGCCGTTTGGAAACAACGACTCGATGATGGCCTCGCACACCGGGCGATAGCGATCGCACAGGGGCGGAAAATGAAAAGCAATCGTCGGCTCGGCGTTCACCTCCAGAATCACGCCGCCCTGGTCCTCCAGCGGACGGCTGATGTCTTCGGCGACCACGTCCAGGCCTGCCACGTCTAGGCCAATCAGCCGAACCGCCCGCACACACTGTGCTGCCACCCGGGGATGAACCAGGTCGGTGACGTCGGTGACGCCGGCTCCGGCCCAGGAGTGGGCGATGCGGCTCAAGACCACCTGCACACCCGCGGGCACGACCGTGTCGAAACTGACCCCTTGCTCGGTCAGCACCTGCGCTGTGTCGTCATCGGCGCAGACATGCTCAAGCGGCAGCCGCAAGTCGTCCCCGCGCCGAGGATCGAGATTGGCCAGCTCGATCAACTGCGAAATCGTGTGCTGGCCGTCGCCCACCAGGCGCACTGGCTCGCGCCGCACGGCCGCGATCACCTGATTGCCGACCACTGTGATGCGATACTGTGCCCCGGTCGCGAATCGCTCGACCAGCACCTCCTCGCGATACTCCCGGGCGGCGGCGTACGCGTCAACAACTTGCTCACGGGTGCTTAGGTTGAGGCCGATGCCGTGGCCATAGTCAGCGTTGCGCGGCTTGATGGCCACGGGAATTCCCAGTTCGCAGGCAGCGGCCCAGGCGTGCTCTCCGCTGGTCACCGGCCGGCCCAAGGGGACCGGCAGCCCCAACTCCGCCAGGAGCTTCTTGGTGAGATCTTTGTCGAGCGAAATCCACTCGGCAATCTTGCCGGTGCGGTCGGTGACTGAGGTCCGGATCCGGCGCTGTTGCCTACCGTAGCCAAGCTGCACCAAGCTTTCGTCGTCGAGGCGACGAAAGGGGATGCCCCTGGCTCGCGCGGCGGCCACCAGAGGACCGGTCGCCCGGCCTAGACAGACGTCCTCAGCCAGCGCCCGGAGACGCCGCAGCTCGGCCGCGACATCGAAGTGCTGAGCGGTGAGCGCTGCCAGACAAAGGCGCTGAGCAGCCTTGAGGCATGCCTGCCCAAGCTTCTCCTCTTCGTACTCGACCGCGACATCCAGCACTCCCGGCGCTGAAAGTGGACCGATTCCACCCGAACTCACGGGCGTGCCCACCTGAGTCTGTAGCGCCAGCGCGACGTCGGGTAGCGCCTCCGCGATCGGTGTGCCCGGCAGCCCTCTCTCGCCAGCAGGACGCCGAGGAGACCAGCCAGGCAGGCGAGCAGCGAGCCGTTGCTGGAAGGCGAAAACGTCCTCAGCCCCTAGGTGCTGCCAAGTGGAGATATCGACCCGCGCCTCGAGCATGCAAACCTTGCCCCAGACATTTGGCCCGCGCAGGACTTTCACGCTCAATAGCTCCATCTGCCCATCTTCTCGCGATCAGAGGTGTGGGCCGCAATAATTCCACATCGACCCGTGTCTGGCACCCCGTATCGGCGCTGCGCTACTTCGCGCGCAGCCTACGTTTCACCTGCGCCAGCTCGGCCTGCAACTTGGCAAGCTCTTCGCCTTGCGCCTGAACCGCGGCCAGAATCATGCTGGTGTATCCGTACAAATCTACCATCGTGCCATCGCGGTCCACGGCTGGGCTGCCAGGAACGTCCTCGATGATGAAGCCCAGATAGCGCCGGTCGCCCAGGGCAGGATCTCGATACTCGTAGGTGGCCAGCTTGAAACGCGCCAAGTCTTCAGCCACGCGTTGCCGTTCGGCTTCAGTCAAGTAGAGAATGTTCTTCTTGGCCCGGCGGCTCGACACCGGGCATGGGCCACCGTTTGCGGTGTACCAAGCGCCCTGCTTGCAAAGTCGCGCGCCGCCGAGCCCGCAGGCGTAGGTGCAGGTCTTGTTCGCCGTGGTGCAGGCCGAGCCTAGCAGCGGGATGCCCGCGGGGCAGTTCGCGTCGGGGTTGGGAACCGCACAATGCCAGGTCGGCGATCCCACGCACGAAACCACGGGTCCGTTGGTGCAGTTGGTACACGCGCAGGTAAGATCTGCGTAGGTGCAATAGGCGTCTTGGGTCGGACAGGTTTGCCCGGCAGCGGCCTCGCGTGTGGCCGGACAGGTCACGGGCGGCAAGGCCACGCACCTGGCTGCGCTTTCGGTCCAGCTACCATTGGTGCAGGTCGCGCTGTCCCGGCAACTGGGGCGAGGATCGGTGCCGTATTCGCAAGTCAGTCCCTCGGTGCAGGGCCAGCCCGTGATCTGCGAGACATCGGCGGGACAGGCTGGAGTCCCGCCCGACGCGGTCGTGCCACCCGTCGCGGTCGCGCCGCCCCTGGCGGTCGTACCGCCCCTGGCGGTCGTGCCGCCCGACGCGGTCGTGCCACCTGCGGTCGTTCCGCCCGTGACTACCCTGCCACCCGTGCCACCCGCGGCGGTCACACCGCCAGTCATTGCTATTCCCCCCGAACTCGTGGCGCCTGCCGAGGCTGACGCGCCACCTTGGCCTGTCACGCCGTCGGTTGCGCCGCCGATCGGCGTCGTTCCTCCCACTGCGGTCGCGCCACCGGTAGCCCTTGAGCCTCCCAGCGCCGTCCCTCCTCCGGTTGCTTTCGCGCCACTGGCGCCGCCATTTCCACCGACGGGTGTGCCACCGTCACGCGCTGGAATGCCGATCCCATTCATCTGGCAACCTTCGAGACCACACAGAAGGGTCACGCTGGAAATGACAACCAGTAATGTGTTGCGCATGTTCTTCGGAAAAGGATTCCGTTTGTTCCGGCGATGGAAGTCTCGCTCGCGTGGTTTTGTCTACTCGAGGCTGGGCGTCACGGCCTCCCCGCTTGCCTGAGAATCCCGCTTCACGTCGTCCGAGTACATGTCGGAGTTCAGATCCAGCCACGCCGTGATTGCCCGAAGGTCCGCATCTGAGAGCGTCACCCCTTGGTGGCCGGCCTTGAGAAGCGGGTAGAGCTTGGATATGCGCGCGCCGAAGTTACCCGGCGTTGTCACCACGGGCCCCCAGCCGTAGTCGAAGTTGTAGTAGCTGAGGTAGGGCTTCAGGTTCTTGTACGAGGTGTAGAACTTGTCCGCGTCGCTCTGGTAATTGCCCTTGCTCAGGTCGCCCGGCTTCGCGCTCCCATGGCAGCTCACGCAGTTCTTGTCCAGGATGGGCTGGACCAGCCGCGCGAAGGACAGCGGATTGGTGCCGTCAGCTTCGGGCTGCAGCGTCGAAGCCGCTCTCCCGAAGGCGATGGGCATGTCCGCGCGGGCCTTCGGCGCCCGGTAGCGCCTTTCATGGCAGCCCTGGCAGGTGATCCGAGTCGCGCCGGGCACAGCGTAAGCGGCGGACATCATGGACTGCACGACGGTGCCATCCCCGTCGAGCGCCTGGAAGTACACCGGCTTGCCCGGAGGCAAGAGGAAGTGTGCGCTGCCGTCCTTCTCCACCGGCACCGTGCCCAGCGAGCCGCGCCCATTCTGGTCATTGTACAGGACCGCACCGTGGCCCAGCCGCGGGGCGATCGTTTGCGGCGTGGACTTGGGGTAGAGCTGCACCACCCGGAGCGCCTTGATTTCTACCCCGGTCGGCACGGGCAACATGCTGTCGTAGACGTTGAGCAGGTTCACCTCTGCCGGATCGGTCTTGTTCGCTGCGGTCCGGCTCATGGGAACCACCGGAGGAGTCTGGCGCGGGGCAAGGGGAATCGGGTCCAGGCAAGAGTGAGCGGAATCTTTGTAGAGGAGCTTCTTGTTGCCCTGGCTGTCGATCAGGTAGATGGCGAAGCGCTTGTTGGTCACGCCGTTCTGATTGCTATTCGGATCGTGCACGACAAGGAAGCGATTCTCGTCGAATGGCCAAGCCGTTGCGTACTTCAAGTCCTGGTTCGTGAGGGTTGTTGCCTCGGGAAAACCAGCGTCCTTCGTAATGACGGTGTATTGGGCCATGCCGTCGTCGTCCTCGATGTCCTGATCCATTGTGACAATGGAACCGTAGGCTTGATG
>PMBS01000194.1:3613-3790 GCA_003153015.1 Myxococcales bacterium | reverse complement strand
CATCGCGCTGCTGACCGGAGCGGCCGCCGCGATCTCGTATCCCGCTCGAACTTGTGCGACCAGCGCGCTTGCCTGCGCAAGCAGATCGTCGCGCTGGCTCCGCCAGAGCTGGGCGATGCGCTTGAGCAATGTGGAGAAGCCAGGCCGGCCATAGCGATCCGTGGGCGGGAAGTAGGT
>PMBS01000194.1:602-3573 GCA_003153015.1 Myxococcales bacterium | reverse complement strand
CCACCGCTTCATTCTCGAAGCTCTCGTGCTCCATCACGTGGCACCAGTGGCAAGCCGCGTACCCGATGCTGAGAAAGATCGGCTTGTCTTCGCGCATGGCCCGCTCCAGCGCTTCCTCACCCCAAGGGTACCAGTCCACCGGATTTTCGGCGTGCTGCAAGAGGTATGGACTGATCTCCCGCGCGAGTCGGTTGGACATGCCTCGCCTCTGCCCTCAGTCTGGCCGCGGGCCGGGCTAAGGGCTAGCTCCAGGTCTGGCTGGCTGCTATCTCCATCTATTGCGAAACGTTTTTGCCAAGCGGGGAATCGAAAGAGACAGAAGCCGGCGAACTACAATCCCGGGGATACGTGGCGCGGATTTTGCGCCGGAATCGAGCAATCCATTCTTAGGAGGTTCGCATGCGATTCACCAAGCTTCGAATTTCATGGGCAAGATGAGCAGCAAACACAGCTTCATCAAGAAGAGCGAAAAGGAGTTCGTTCACAAACTTGAGGCCAAGATGCCAGGCAGCCCCAGTCCGGTGACCATTTTCGAGGTGACCTGCAAGAAGTAGGGTCTGTCTTGCTCACACCACAACAGGCTTGGTCGTCCATCCTAGCGCACACGACGTGCTTGCCTGCGACCGAGATCTCCGCCGACGAGGCTCTTGGTTACGTGCTGGCCGAGCCCCTGCTTGCGGATCGTGACATGCCTCCTGCCAACCGCTCAGCGAGGGATGGGTTCGCGGTCCGCGCTGCGGACTTGCGACGGATGCCGATCACCCTGCCGATCATCGGTGAAGTGGCGGCCGGCTCACTCGCGGCGCCGGTAGTGACCGAGGGAACCTGCGCGTGCATCTTCACTGGCGCCAACGTCCCACCCGGTGCCGATACCGTGGTCAAGGTCGAAGACACGCGCTCGGCGGGCGCCGGTGCAGTCACCTTTGCTAGGGCCGAGCCGGCGGGCGCAAACATCCTGCGCCAGGGGGAAAACGCGCGGGCAGGCCGCGAGCTTGTCCCCGCGGGCCGCATGCTCGGCGCCCTACACATCGCCATCGCCGCCGCCACCGGGCGCACGCGCCTGCGCGTGTTTCGCCGACCGCGCGTCGCGATCATCGCCACCGGGCGCGAACTTCTGCCCCCGGAGGCTGAGGTGGGCGCGCACCAGGAGCGCGATGCCAACAGCCCCATGCTGGCGGCGGCTTTCCGCGCGGCGGGAATTTCTGTAGCGTCTGCCTGCCGGGTTTCCGACGATCTCGATGCCGTGACAGCGGCGCTGCGGGAGGGCCTCGCGAGCGCAGACGCCGTCGTGCTCAGCGGCGGTGTGTCCGTGGGCGCGTACGATTTCGTTCCCGCGGCCGTTACTGCCGTCGGCGCGAGCCCCCAGGTTCACGGCGTGGCCATGCAGCCGGGCAAGCCATTCCTCTTCGCCACCGCGCCTGACTCTCGCCCAGTCTTCGGCCTGCCCGGCAATCCCCTGAGCGCGGCCACCACTCTGCACGAATTCGTGTTGCCGGCCTTGCGCCGCATGGCCGGTTGGCCCGAGGCGGACTGTCGCCCACTGGTGCGCGCGCGCCTGCGCGAAGCGATCGCCAACACGCCCGGCTGCCAGCGCTATGTCCTGGCCACGCTGGCGTGGAACACGTCGGGGCCCGAGGTCACGCCGGTGGACAGCCAAAGCTCAGCCGACCTCGCGGCCGGCGCTCGCGCGGACGGCGCCGTCATCGTGCCCGCCGACGCGCGCGGCCTGGAGCAGGGCGCGCTGGTCGATTTTCGCCCTTGGCGGGTGTGGCCATGACGCCCGTGCCAGCTCCCCTCGTCCTGCGCATCTCGGTCACCGACCGCTGCCCGCTCCGCTGCGTGTACTGCCGTCCGTACAAGGAGGAGCGTGCGCGCGCCCGTGATCGCCTGCGTGCCGATGACATCACACGCTTTGTCCGCGTGGCCCAGACCGCGGCCGGCGTCGCCAAGGTCCGCCTCACCGGTGGCGAGCCCCTCGGCCGCAGCGACATCGTGGACCTGGTGGCCGCCCTTCCGCCCCTGGGCGTGCCCGACCTGGCGCTGACCACCAACGGCCAGCGCCTGGCGCCGCTCGCGCAGCCGTTGCGCCAGGCCGGACTCCACCGTGTCAACGTCAGTCTCGATTCCCTCGACCCGGAAACATTCACCCGCGCCGCTCAGGGCGGCGTGCTGGCGCACACCCTCGCCGGCATCGATGCCGCGCTCGCGGCCGGCCTCGCTCCCGTGCGCATCAACACCGTGGTCATGCGCGGGGTGAACGACCACGAGGCCGAGGCTCTCGTCGCCCGCGCCCTCGAACGCGGCTGCGAGCAACGCTTCATCGAGCTGATNNCGTCCGCCGAGCTGCGCGAGCGCCTGGCCCGCACCTTCGATCTTGCGCCCATTGCCCACGAGATCGCCTCGTCGAGCCGGCGCTTCAGCGTGACCACCCGCGACGGTAGGCAAGGCACGATCGGCTTCATCTCTGCCAACAGCCAGCCCTTTTGTCTTGGCTGCCGCCGTCTGCGCCTCACCGCAGATGGTCGCCTGCTCGGCTGCCTCGGCCGCGGCGACCACCTCGGCATTCTCGGCCTTTTGCGCGACCCTGATGCCTCTGCCGACGAGCGCATCGCCGCCGCCCTGCACGTCGCCCTCGCGTGCAAACGCCCGTCTGGCTGCTTCCGCATCCCCATGCCCATGTCATCGGTGGGTGGCTAGCGTGTGACATGAAAGAACCGCTCCTCTCTCATCTCGACAAGGCCGGCCGCGCTCGCATGGTGGACGTGACCGCCAAGATGCCGACTGCGCGCCTGGCGCGCGCCGAGGCCGTCGTCATCCTGGGCCGCGCCCTTGCCGCGCGGCTGCGGCGCACGGGAGCGCTGTCCAAAGGCAACGTGCTCGAAACCGCACGCCTGGCCGGCATCCAGGGCGCCAAGCAGACCGCGAACCTTATCCCCCTGTGCCATCCTTTGCCCCTCGACGTTGTCGAGAT
>PMBS01000194.1:0-506 GCA_003153015.1 Myxococcales bacterium | reverse complement strand
GCAGGGGCATGCCCAAGACCGCGCTTTCCGCCGCGCGGCTGCGCGCGGATCACGGCATCGAGGGCGACGCGCACGGTGGGCCCGGCCATCGTCAGGTCAGCATCCTCGGCCATGACGATATCGAGTCGTTCAAGCAAACCGGTCGCCTCGATCTGCAGGCAGGCGCCTTTGCCGAGAACCTGATCGTCGCCGGGCTCGACCTNNCTGTTTGCCCGCGTGCTAGCGGGCGGTGCCGTGGCCGTCGGCGATCCCGTCGAGATCGAAGAGACGGTTCCGCGCTCAGCCTTTCAGGCCGTGGTGCTGACCCTGAGTGACCGCTGCGCCGCCGGCCTCACACAGGACACCGCTGGCCCTGCGGTGGCTGCTCTGCTGCGCGAGTTCCTGCCCGCGCACATCTATCGCACCGAAATCCTGCCCGATGAGCGCGGCCCGCTGGCCGAGCGCCTGCGCCACTACGCCGACGGCCACGGCATCGATCTCGTCGTCGCGGTGGGCGGCACCGGGCT
>PMBS01000215.1 GCA_003153015.1 Myxococcales bacterium | reverse complement strand
AACATCTCGACGAAGTCGGAGCCAGAAATCGAGAAGAAGGGCACGCCTGCCTCGCCCGCGATGGCGCGCGCGAGCAGGGTCTTGCCTGTGCCGGGCGGCCCCATCATGAGCACGCCCTTGGGAATGCGGCCGCCCAGGCGGGTGAACTTCTTCGGGTCTTTGAGGAAAGCGATGATCTCCTCGACCTCGTCCTTGGCCTCTTCGATGCCGGCCACGTCGGCGAACGTGATCTTCTTCTGGTTCTCGGACAGAAGGCGCGCCTTGGACTTGCCGAAGCTCATGGCCTTGCCGCCCCCCATCTGGAGCTGGCGCATGAAGAGCAGGAAGACCACCGCGACCACGATGATGGGCAGCCAGGTGATCAACATCTGCTGCCAGAACCCGCCCTCGGCCTCGCGCGAGATCTCGTAGGGAAGGTTGGCCTTGTTGAGCTTCTCCAGGGTTTGCTCGCCGATGAAGCCGGTGGTGACGAACTGCTCGTCACCCTTCTTCAGCGTGCCGCGAAACTCTGCATTGTTGGCGTTCATCCGAATCTGCAGCGGGACGGCTTTGAAATCGCCCGGCGATTTCTCCACCTTCTGGATGAACTCCGAAAACGCCAGCTTCTGCTCTGCTGCGCGCGGGTTGATGAGCTGCCACACCAAGAAGAAGGTGAAGAGCAGCATCGCCCATACGAGGATGGTCTTGTGGCTATGACGCACGCGCGGTCCCCTGATACTTTTTGCTATCTGATTAGAATATTGACCGCAAAAGGCGCGGCGTCAACGAGAGTTGCCGTCGGCAACGCTGTCAGACGACACGCACAGCGAGCCAGTGCTCGCTGCCGATCTGCGGACGTCCGACCTCGGAGGGCCGGAGACCTGCGACAAACAGGATGGTTCCGTCGGCGGCCGCCAACACCGGCAGTTCGGGCCGCTGGTCGCGGGGGATCTTGGCGTCGACCAAAAGGTCGGACACCTTGCGGCTGCCGCGGCCGCCCCGCGGACGCATGCGATCGCCCGGGCGCCAGGCGCGCACCTGCAAAGGCCGCGCGATCCGGGTGGCGTCAAAGATCGCGAAATCACTCGGCGGGTCCGCGGGGTGCTCCCCTTCTTCCACTTGCAGGGCGCGCCCCTCGCTTCGGCCCGGCAAGCGATAGATCCCTGGACCCGCGACCAAGACGGATTCGGGCGAACCCGGGCAAAGGGAAGGGTCTTGCCTTAGTTCCGCGCGCGGGCGGAAGCGGACGTTTCCGTAGCTAACTACCACCTCGCCGTCGCGCACCGAAACCCGCCGCGTCCCCCGACGTTGCATCGCCATCCGTTGGATCAGCGCAGCCGAACGCCGCGGGAGCGAGGTGAGATCGAGCGCGCCACTAGGGCCACGGGTCGCCCCCACGGCGACGGAGCGCGCATCTTGTGCAAGGGACAAGAGCGCCTCGACCACGCGCGGGTTTTCGCGACAAAGCAGGGGCAAAAGGTCAAGACGAATCCGCACACGGGTATAGTGCCGGTTGGTATTCGAGGGGTCCTCGATGAACGGTATGCGCCGCTTGGCTAGAAAAACGATGATGCTCTTGCGGCGAACGTCGAGCAGCGGCCGGATGAAGATCCCCCGCTGATACGGAATTCCCGCAAGGCCGGCAACGCCCGTGCCGCGCACGATGCGAAACAAGACCGTCTCGGCCTGATCGTCGGCCGTGTGTCCGAGAGCCACGCGCGCGCATCCCAGCCGGGCCGCAGCTTCCTGTAGAGCAACGAGGCGTACGTTGCGAGCGGCTTCCTGCCACGATACATGAGGACGGCGCGCGACCTTGACGTCGACCGCGAGAATCTCGCAGCGAACGCCCAAAGCTCGACAGCGTTCGGCCACCAGCGCGGCCTCGGCTCCTGATTCCGGCCGCAAGCGGTGATCCACGGTCGCAGCGACCAGATCGATGTGCAAGCTGGACGCAAGATGCATGAGCGCATGCAGGAGTGCCGTCGAGTCAGAGCCGCCCGAGACAGCCACGAGCACTCGCTCGCCGCCAGCAAGCAGCGCCTGCTCGCGAATGGTATGCAGCACCTGGGAGAGCATGTCAGGGCTTGCGCAACATCACGATGTGTTCCCGGCGCGGGTGGCCGGCGAAGATCTGGCGCAGGCGATAGTCATGCGGCGGCCGCGTCTGCGAGACCCGCGCCACCGGGACAAGACCCACGCGCCGGGCTTCGTCCTCCACCGCGCGCGCGGCGTCCTCGGGCGCACCCGCCACCACGCCATCGCCCACCTGCAAGATGATGCCCGCGCCCGGCCGGGCCACGCGCGCCATCTCCGACAACCAGCGCCGCCGATCGTGGCGCCAGCGCTGGGCCGCCGAGCCCAACCCCTCGTCGCGCGCGCCGACTTGCACGCGATCCAGATTCTCGCGCGGCAGCCCCAGCCAAAGGAAGCGTACGTCGTGGTGTTCAGCGTAGTCGTAGGTTCCAGCGTAAGGCGGAGACGACAGGATCAGATCGAAACCACCGGCAGCGAGCAGGCCCAGATCCCGCGCGTCGGCCACGTGAATCTGCGGCACGGGCGTGCCGGCCGGCGTGCGCCGCTCCAAGGCCTCCAGACCGCGGGCCAGTTCCTCGGCGCGGCTTGCGAAGAAGTGCGACGGTACGCCCCGGCCGATGCGCCGGGCTTCTGCCTCGTCGCTGCCCCGCATGAACTTCACCAGGATCGATGACAGGCAGGCGCGCAAGGCGTGGCCCACATCGTCCTCCTTGGTCTCGCCGATGAGCGCGCGCAGGCCGTAGAGCTCAAGCGCGACATGAGGAAAGAAACGGTCGCTCTCCCGGCTCGCCCACTTGGGGATGTCGGGCCGCAGGCGCTTGCGGGCGCGCTCCGCCGCTGCCTCGGCAATCTGGCGCGCAGCCTCCACCAGGCGCTGGCGGCCTTCCGGCCCCAAGGTGGTCGAACGCACGCGCGCAATGATCACAGCCAACGGGCTGGCGTCGCTGCCCACCGCCCGGCGACCTGCGGCCATGGCCTCGACCAAGACCGTGCCGCTGCCGCAGAAAGGATCTAGCACGTCCTGGCCGGGCCGCGAAAAGCGCGCGATCGCGAGGCGCGCCGCAGAGGGGTGCATGCGACCCGCATAGCTGTGAAAGCCATGGGTGAGTGCACGCGCCAGGCCCGGGTCCGGGGCCAGCAGCTCGGCCAGCTTAGCCGCGGCCTCAGCGTCGCCGGCCTGCTCCACCGCACCGCCCAAGGCTGAGAACGCCTGTTTGCGGCGCTGGATTCTGGGAACCCTGGGGGCCTTCGCCGTCCCGCCGGCGCGCTGGGGATCCCTCTTTCCTATCCGTTCCATCGCGATGACTCGAAGATGCCCTCGAGCAGCTTGTCTACCTCACCCACCATCTTCTGCGCGTTTTCATTGGGGATGGCCGCAAGCGCCACCTTGATGTCCTGCAGGTTGCGGAGCTGGGAAAAGAGCTGCACGTCAGAAAGCGCCTGACCGCCGAGCAGCAGGCCGCGAATCGTGCCCAGCTCGGCCAGCACGGCGTCGAGGTCGACCGGGACCGAGCCGCGCCGCCGCTCCTCGGGGTGCTCGCGGCCGTGGCGCTCCAGCACCGGCTGCACGATGTCGTCGAGAAGCTGCGCCTGGTCCGTGCTGTTCCACACGTGGCGCAGGACGAAGAAATCGCCCGGGCTGGGCACGCGCCGGCCGTCGAGCAATGCGCTGGCGGCAAACAGCTTGAGCAGCTTGACCACGCGGCGATCGCTGAGCGCCACGCCCTCGGAGCGAATCTGGAAGACCAGCCCCTTGTAGGTGGCGAGAAACTCGTCGGGGAAGACCAGCAGTCGGTCCATCGCCCGGTGCACGGCGCGCAGCTCGGCCAGACTGATCAGCGGCTGCAGGCTTTCGTCCGCCGCCGTGGCCAGGGCAATCTCGGCGCGAATCCCGTGCTCGACCAGTCCGCGGAAGTGATAGCTGTCCAGGTTCTGCGAGAAGGCGCGGATGAGAAAGCGATCGAAGATGGCCTGCAGGACCTCATCGTTGGGGACCTGGTTGGTCGCACCGAAGAGCGAGCAGAGCGGCACTTTCACTGCCTCGCGACCGGTGAAAAAGCGGCGTTCGTTGAGAATGGTGAGCAGCGAATTCAGGATGGCCGAGTTGGACTGAAAGATCTCGTCGAGA
The DNA here is from genome assembly GCA_003153015.1 of Myxococcales bacterium. Classification (GTDB taxonomy): domain Bacteria; phylum Myxococcota_A; class Polyangia; order Fen-1088; family Fen-1088; genus Fen-1137. The sequence goes on along the minus strand of PMBS01000215.1, from coordinate 9,253 downwards.
AAGACGATCTCTGCCTGGGGCAGCATGGCCTCACTGCGCCGCAGATACTGGCCCTCGCGAAAGGCTTTGATGTCCACGGGCCCGTACAGCTCGCTGGGCTCGGTGAACCGGGTGAGCAGGTATTCGAAATAGCGTGCGTCCACCAGCCGAGCGAGATAGCGCACCAGCGCCGACTTGGCCGTGCCCGGCGGCCCCACGATGAGCATGTGCTCACCCGCCAAGAGCGAGATGAGCATCAGCCGCCCCAGCTCGCCCTTGTCGAGAAAGCGCCGGTCCAGCGCCTGCCCTACCTCGCGCAGCTTGCCTGCCAGGCGCAGCAGTTCCCCGTCGGAAGGCGGCGCGGGCGGCGAAAGGCTGGGGGGCTCGGTCATGGGTAGGACGCGACTATAGCGCGAGCGCGGGGCCGGACCTACCCTTGCCAGCGGCGTCAGTCAGGTCGTGAGCGAAAAAAACACCCCAAGGATGGCTCTTCAAACATAGTATCCGCGCTATGCGGTTTGTCGTTGTGATGGCCCTCGTCCAGATCATGAGCTGGGTTCTGACCGCGCATGCGGCGGGTGGTCGAGGGTGACTACCAGGAGCTGGACATCGTCCCGCGGGACGCAAAGGACAACCCGATCGCGACAGCGGCGCTGGAGGGCCAGGTTTCATACTTGGTGAGCCAGGCCGACGACCGGCGGGCCATCGCCTCTGTCCCGGTCACCGCCTCTGCCACCGACACCGCACCCCGACACGCCTTATTCCCGCGCGCACATTTGATCGCGTGCCCCATCTCCTGTACGCTCACGGATGAACTGATTCGTCGGTGGTCTGCACATGCAAGCACTCAAGATCAAGTCTGAAACAAGCGCGAAGTGGGATCTCGTCAGCCTGGGCGAAATCATGTTGCGCCTCGATCCCGGGGATAGCCGGGTCGCGACTACCCGTTCATTTCGGGTGTGGGAAGGCGGCGGCGAATACAACGTCGCCCGCGGGCTGCATCGCTGTTTCGGCCTAAGGACCGCGGTGGTCACCGCCCTGGCCGACAACCCGGTCGGCCGGCTGGTGCAGGACCTCATCTACCAGGGCGGCGTGGACCAATCTCACGTCAAATGGGTTCCCTACGACGGGGTCGGACGAGCGGTTCGCAACGGCCTGAATTTCACCGAACGCGGATTCGGGCTGCGCGCCCCGCTCGGCTGTTCCGACCGCGGCCATACCGCGGTGTCGCAGCTACAACCCGGCAGCATCGACTGGAAACTGATTTTCCACGGGGAAGGCGTGCGCTGGTTCCACACCGGCGGGATCTTTTGCGCCTTGTCGGAGAACACACCCCTGGTGGCCAAGGAAGCGCTGCAAGCCGCAAGAGGAAATGGAGCCGTGGCTTCCTACGACCTCAACTACCGTGAGTCGCTGTGGAAGGCCATTGGCGGGCGCAAGCGCGCCATCGAAGTGAACCGCGAGGTGGTATCCCAGGTCGACGTGCTGTTTGGCAATGAAGAGGATTTCACCGCGGCACTCGGCTTCGAGGTGGAAGGCGTGGACGAGAACCTGTCGCAACTTGACCCGGAAAGCTACCTTCGCATGATCGAGCGCGTGGTCGCCGCGTACCCGAATCTGAAGTTGGTGGGCACCACCCTGCGCAATGTGAGAAGTGCGACTTGCAACGACTGGGGCGCCGTCTGCTACTACGAAGGGCAGCTCTATTCCGCCACGGTACGCAACGATCTGGAGATCTACGATCGGGTCGGCGGCGGTGACTCATTCGCGTCCGGGCTGATCTACGGTTTTCTCACCGGCCGATCGCCAGAATGGGCGGTGGAATGTGGGGCAGCGCACGGGGCCTTGGCGATGAGCACGCCGGGCGACACCACCATGGCAACCCTGGCAGAAGTCGAAAAGGTCATGAAGGGCGCCAGCCCTCGCGTAGCCCGTTGAACTCCCGAAGAAAGGCAGCATGAAGTCGCGCGACAAAGCAGAAGTAAGCAGCCGCCTGACCGCGATTGGCATCATTCCCGTAGTCCGCGCCGAGTCCACTGAGATGGGCCGCCGGGCCGTGGCCGCCATTCTCAAGGGCGGGATCTCGGTCCTGGAGATCACGATGACGGTTCCCGGGGCGGTGCGCATGATTGCGGAGTTGAGCGCCGAGGTCGATCCAGAGGTGATCATCGGTGCGGGCACAGTACTTGATGCGCAAACCGCGCGTGCCTGCATCGAGGCTGGTGCCCAGTTCATCGTGAGCCCCGCGCTCAATCTCGAGACGATTGCCTTTTGTGGACAGCAAGGCGTTTTGGTGATGCCCGGCGTGCTGACCCCAACCGAGGTGGTGACCGCTTGGTCGGCCGGCGCCGATTTCGTAAAGGTGTTTCCCGCGGGTGCGGTGGGCGGGGCCAGCTACATCAAGGCGCTGAAGGCGCCGCTGCCGCAGGTCAAGCTGGTCCCCACCGGCGGGGTTTCATTGCAGACCGCTGCGGCCTTCATCAAGGCAGGAGCCGAGGCCCTGGGCGTGGGCGGCGACCTGGTCGATGGCAAGGCCTTGCGCGAAGGACGTGATGAGCTGATCAGCGAGCGCGCCAGGCTGTTCGTCGAGATCGTCAAGCAGGCGCGCGCGAAGTAGAACCTGTCGGCCACAGGGATCGCTCCGGCCACGGCCACGGCCACGACCTCTTGCGGTTGTCGTGGCGCCGTCGAGAATTTTCGCCGTTTGCGAAGAAACGCGACGCCAGTAGTACAGAAACTACGGTCTGGGTACGGTGATGGGCGCGGCAAAGGGATGCGGTGGCGCTCCGGTCACCGCCACGGCGTACCAGTCGGGCTTGGGCTCAGGCACCCAGACCATGCTTGAGGGAACGTCCCCGATCTCGGTTCGATACACCACGGCCGAGGTCAAGACCGCGCCGGTGTTGTCATAGATGGTAGCTGTCTCAGGTTCGCCCTCGGGAGCGACCTCTTGCTCAATCGGAACTCCCCAGCGCGGCCCCTTGGCGTCGAGCAGCAGCACGCGCCACTTCGACAGTGTCTGGGGAAGCGCAAGCACCATGGCCGCGGGCTGGCCGTTGACCGCCGCCACCCTGGTGGTGATGCCAGCGTAGGTGTAGTCGCTCACCCACTGGTTGTTACAGTAGCCCATGAGGTCGGTGGCCTTTGTGGGATCGAAAAGCGTCTGGCTGCGACTGTCCCAGCCCCAACTTCCCAGCGCTGCCTTGGCATAGGGATAGTTGGGGTCGACGCCCGTGATGGTTTCGCCCTTGAGCGCGCAGGGCGCGTGCGAGCGCCCATGGCTGTGCCCCACTTCGTGCGCCATGGTCAAGGCCGACTCGGTATCGGCGAAGGCGACCCCCACCCCGGCACGCATGGACGCCTGGCTGACCTTGGTGACGACGAAGCTGATTCCCGCGGTGCAAACCGATTGACAGTAGACGCGCAGCGTGTCGGCCGGCTTGACCAGGCCGAAGTAGTAGGTGTCTGCGGAAGGCGCGTCCTTGCTGCGCTTGGCTCGCACCTGATCCAGCATCGTGTTCCAGTCCACCGGCGAGGTCACGGTGAGCGTGTCGCCAACGGTGAACGAGATGGCGTCGATCGGGTACATGGCAGCCATCTGGCTGGCGTAGATAGCAAGCGCAGCCTGCGAGGTGTCGGGCAGCAAGGTGCCGACCTGCAAGGGGATGATGGTGATCTTCAGCCCACCCGTGGTTTTCACCCCGAGGTCGGCGTCCCCGGTGGCGGGAAAGCGCGCCGTGCCCGCAGTGGTGGGCTGCGCGCCGCACTCCACGATCTCGACTGAGTAGGTCAACGAACCTGTCATGGCGCTGGCTGGGACGTAGATCTGGAAGGTCGACGCCAGGCTGGCGTCGGTCGACGAGGCAGTGAGCGTCTGCTTGGCATAGTACTGTGTACCCTGCCCTCCTGAAGGCGTCAGGGTTAGCCGGGCAGATAGCTCGCGCGCCGTCCACCCGCTGCCCAGGGTCACGAAAATGCGGAACATGGTGTCCCGACCCTCGACCACGTTGCTGTTGCGCGACCCAGTCGCCACCTCGGTCCCGTTGGTCATTATGGGAATCTTGACCGACTGATAGACGGCGATTTGCTGCAGGGTCAGGTTGGTTGCCTGGCTATCGGTGCAGCTATCACTTCCAGTGCTGCTGCTTTGGAAGCTCACCGGACCGTCGATGCCAACTCTGGCGTCCGCACCAGTGCCTCCGGCCCCGACGTCCCTTCCTCTGCTATCGCGTCCGGCCGCGCCGTCTGGGGCCGAAGAGCCGGCATCCACAGTGCTGCTTCCACCCGTGGACATGGTCGCGCCGCCCGAACCCGACGTTCCACCGGCGGAACCACCTGAACCCGGCGTTCCACCGGCCGAACCGCCCGTGCCCGAGGTCTTGCCGCCTGAACCTCCCGAGCCCGACGTTCCACCGGCGGATCCGCCAGAGCCCGACGTCTTGCCGGCTGAACCGCCAGAGCCAGGCGTTCCACCGGCGGAACCGCCAGAGCTCGAGGTTCCGCTGCTCGATCCACCAACCCCCGCGCCGCCTCGCCCTCCGGAGCCCACGCTACCCGAAACGCCACCCGTAGCTGTGACCGCCCCGCCGCCTGCGCCCGCAGTTCCACTGGTCGTGCCACCAGAGCGCGTGCCGCCGACCCCAGCGCCGCCATTCGGCGCCGACGTGACGGATGCGCCACCAGCCTGGCCAGCGTCGCCCGGATTCACCTGGCGGGAGGAACCAGAATTGCCGCAAGAGGCCGCACCCAGCGATGCGACGACGAGCAGCAGAAAGAGAAGTCTTCCGTCGCGCAGTGATGTCATGCGTAGCTCCTTGGAGTATTCGCAGCCTGCAGGGACTGCAAGTGTACCTGTCATGACGGCCATAGGAAAGGTCGCCCTTGCGCCGGAAAAGGGAGAGGCCGTTTGGCATGATGGTTTGTTGGGTCGGCAGGGAGTATTCTAGATGTCTATGAAGACTACCCATATCCTGCTCGCCGCGACTGCGATCAGCGTGGCTGCCTGTGATTCCGGGCATGGCTTGCGCATCGAAAGCTGTGGAAAAGCGGGCGAGACGCGTCCGTGTTCAGCCACGTGCGGCGCGGGCGTGCAAACCTGCTATCAGGGCGCCTGGCAGGGATGCGAGGTACCTATCACCACGCGCTCGTGCCAGGGCGTGTGCGGCGAGGGGGCGCAGGAATGCCAGAACGAGCAGTGGAAGGCGTGCATTGTTCCCAGCACGCGGCTGGCTTGCAGCAACAACTGCGGCCAGGGAACTCAGCTCTGTGAGAACGAGAAAATGGGGATCTGTGAGGTCGCGCCCGTGGTCGAGACATGCACCAGCGTGTGCGGAAGCGGCACCCGCACCTGCGCCGACAATGTGTGGGGCGCGTGCAATGCCCCGCTGCCCAAGCAGCCCACACTGCCAGCGACGATTCGCGACTTCCACACCAGCTTTGCTGACATGGAACCGCTGAATGACGTAGACGACCGTGGCATCGTGGCTTCCGAGCTGGGACCTGACGACAAGCCGGTCTACGCCCACGTGGGCGCCACCCTCACAGTCAGCGGCCCAACCAGCTTTGCCGAGTGGTATCGGGACGTCCCTGGCGTGAACCTCTCCACCACCATCAAGCTTCCGCTTTCGCCGTCTTCAACCAAGCCGGGCGTCTACGCCTACCAAAACACGTCCTTCTTCCCCATTGACAATCAGCTCTTCGGCAATGAAGCGGACCCGCACAACTATCACTTCACTGCTGAAGTAGCCACCAGCTTCCGCTACCAAGGCGGTGAGACGTTCACCTTCTCCGGCGATGACGACGTGTGGGTGTTCATCAACCGCAGGCTGGCCATCGACCTGGGTGGCATCCACGAGGCGGAGAGCCAGACCGTGGATCTTGACGCCCAGGCCGCCACCCTCGGCCTTAGCAAGGGCGCGATCTACCCCATGCACATCTTCTTCGCCGAGCGTCACGTGATCGCGTCCGACTTCGTCGTCGAGACTACCATCTCGGAAATCGGCGTGTGCAACTGACAGCCAGCGCCGCGCCGGGCTGCAGTTCACGGCGATACCACGGCTGACAGCTCTGCATTTCCCCCATGCGGCCCCAGCGTGGCCGGGCCTTCCGCGACTTCCTTGCGTCGCCACAGGAAGTAGATGGCCGGATACACCAGCAACTCCATCACGAAGGACGTGACCAGGCCGCCCACCATCGGCGCAGCAACACGCTTCATTAGATCGGCGCCGGTGCCGGTGGACCACATGATGGGCAGCAGGCCGATGAAGGCGGCACAAACCGTCATGGCCTTGGGCCGCACGCGCTTGACCGCACCGTGGATGATGGCCTCGACCAGATCGCCGGTGGTGCGCAGACGCCCGCGCGCCTTGGCCTCGTCGTGTGACAGATCGAGGAAGAGCAGCATGAACACGCCGGTTTCGGCGTCCAGGCCCATGAGCGCGATCATGCCGACCCAGACCGCGATCGAGACATTATAGCCCAGAACATAGAGCAGCCAGATGGCGCCAACAGCAGAAAAGGGCACGGCCAACATGACCACACCGGCCTTGAAGCTCGACCTGGTGTTCAGGTAGAGCAGCCCGAAGATGAGCACCAAGGTAAGGGGCAGGATGATCTTCAATCGTTCCTTCACTCGAAGCATGTTCTCGTATTGACCGCTCCACGACAGGGCGTAGCCGGTGGGCAGCCTAACCCCGGAGGCCACTGCCTGCTTGGCGCGCTCGACGTAGCGGCCTACGTCGATCTTCGAGGTATCAAAGTCGACGTACACGTAGCCCGTCAGCAGTCCGTTCTCGTCGCGGATCATGGACGGCCCTTCCACCAGTTTGACCTCCGCGATTTCCGCCATCGGGATCTGGCCCTGGCCTCCGGGCAAGGGCAGCAGCACCCGTGAGAGCGCATCGACGTCGTCGCGAAAATCGCGTGCGTAGCGCACGTTCACGCCGTAGCGTTGCCGGCCCTCGATGGTGGTGGTCTGGTTGTCGCCGCCCACAGCGGTCATGACCATCATGTTGGCATCGTCGACGGACAGGCCGTAGCGCGCCAGCTTGTCGCGATCGAGGACGAAATCGAGGAAGTAGCCGCCCGCAACCCGCTCGGCGAACACGCTGCGGGTCTCGGGCATTTTCTGGATGGCGGACTCGACCTCCAGCCCGATCTTCTGGATCACGCTCAGGTCCGCGCCGCTGACCTTGATCCCAATGGGCGTGCGAATGCCGGTCGACAGCATGTCCAGGCGGCCCTTTATGGGCATGGTCCAGGCGTTGCTGATGCCGGGCAGGCGCAAGGCCGCGTCCAGCTCGGAGATCAATTCCTCCTCGGTAATCCGGTCGCGCCACGCGGTCCGCAGCACCCGCTTGAGCCAATTCGGCGCCCAGCTCGAATACCAGCGCGGCTTTTCGCGCCACTGCAACTCCGGCTTGAGCAGGATGGTGGTCTCCATCATGGTGAAGGGCGCCGGATCGGTCGAGGTCCCAGCCCGGCCCGCCTTGCCGAAGACCCGGTCGATTTCCGGGAAGCTCATCAGGATCTTGTCTTGAACCTGTAGGGCTTTCTGCGCCTCAGCCACCGACATGCCCGGCTGCACCGCCGATGGCATGTACAGCAGCGATCCCTCGCGCAAGGGTGGCATGAATTCCGAACCGAGCTTGAAGTAGACAGGCAGGGTCAGTGCTACTACCACCAGGCTGGCGATCACCGTGAGCTTGGCGTGCCGGACCACGAACCGGCATGGCCCCTCGTAGATCCGATGCAGCAGGTGGCTGATGGGGTGCCGCTCCTCGGAGTAGTACTTGCCCACCGCGAGCTGGCTGGCCAGCCAGGCGAGTGGTCGCGGCCTAAATCGGAAAGGCTCGATCCGCGCAAACAGCATGCGCATCGCCGGGTCCAAAGTGATGGCCAGAAGCGCAGCAATGGCCATGGCCAGGTTCTTCGAATAGGCCAGTGGCTTGAACAGCCGCCCTTCCTGGTCGACCAGAGTGAAGACCGGCATGAAGGCAACCGCGATGACCAGCAGCGAGAAGAACACCGACGGCCCCACTTCCATCAGCGCGTCCAAACGGACTTTGTGGAAAGAACCCTGGGAGGGTTCTTCCAATCTCCCGCGCTGAGTCCCGTCGGGCAAAGCCCGCCGGTCCTCCCGCGCTTCATGAAAGTCGCCCTTCTTGCCGCCCGCCTGCCACAGGTAGATCCTGTTGTAGGCGTTCTCCACCTCGACGATGGCGCCGTCCACCAGCACGCCGATGGAGATCGCCATCCCGGCCAGCGACATCAGATTCGCGTTCAGTCCCATCAAGTACATGGGGATGAAGGCCAGCACCACGCTGATGGGGATGGTCAGGATGGGCACGATGGCCGAAGGGATGTGCCAGAGAAAGAGCAGGATGATCAGGGAGACAATAATCATCTCCTCGATCAGCTTGTCGGTGACCGTGCTGATGGCGCGCCCGATGAGATCTGAGCGATCGTAGGTCGTGACCACTTCGACCCCCTCGGGCAGCGACGGCTTCAGCTCCTCCAGCTTGGTCTTCACACGGTCGATGACGTGTTGGGCGTTTTCCCCCTGGCGCATGACCACGATGCCGCCGACCACATCGCCTTGGCCATTGTAGTCGGCAATGCCCCGNNCCCCGCCGCATTTCCGGCCCGAGAGCCACAGTGGCCACGTCCTTGACGGTGATTGGCGTGCCGTTCTCGGTCTTGAGCACCAGCTTCTCCAGATCGCCGAGCGACTTCACGTAGCCCCGACCGCGCACCATGTACTCGCGGCCCGACAGCTCCACCAGTCGGCCGCCCACATCGTTGTTCCCCTTGCGCACGGCCTCGATCACAGCCTGCAGCGGCAGCTTGTACGCCGCGAGCGCGTCGGGATTTACCGTCACCTGGTACTGGCGGACTTGGCCACCCACAGTGGCGACCTCGGCCACGCCAGGCACGGCCTGCACAGCGTAGCGCATGAACCAGTCCTGGTAGCTGCGCAGCTCATCGCTGGCGTGCTTGCCAGTCCGATCCACGAGCGCGTACTGGAAGACCCAGCCCAGGCTGGTGGCGTCCGGTCCCAGTTCAGTCTTCACGCCCGCCGGAAGTTGCGACGCGATCTTGGACAGATACTCAAGCACGCGGGTGCGCGCCCAGTAGATGTCGGTGCCGTCCTCGAATATCACATAGACGTAACTGAATCCGAAGTCGGAGTAGCCACGAATGGCCTTGACCTTGGGCGCGCCCAGCAGCGCTGTGATGATCGGGTACGAGACCTGATCCTCGATGATGTCCGGGC
>PMBS01000213.1 GCA_003153015.1 Myxococcales bacterium | reverse complement strand
TCGGTGACGAAGTAGGGCGAGAGGTAGCCGCGGTCGAACTGCATGCCCTCCACCACGTCGAGGGTGGTTTCCATCGACTTGGCCTCTTCGATGGTGATCACGCCATCCTTACCCACCTTCTCCATGGCTTCGGCCAGCAGCTTGCCGATGGCCTCGTCGCCATTGGCGCTGATGGTTCCCACCTGGGCGATGTCCTTTTGGCCCTTGGTGGCCTTGGATGCCTTCTTGAGCGCGTCGACGATCTTCTCCACGGCGCGGTCGATGCCCCGCTTGAGCTCCATCGGGCTGTGGCCAGCGGCTACCATCTTGGCGCCCTCGCGGAAGATGGCCTGGGCCAACACGGTGGCGGTGGTGGTGCCGTCGCCCGCCACATCGGAGGTCTTGGACGCCACTTCGCGCACCATCTGGGCGCCTAGGTTCTGGAACTTGTCTTCCAATTCGATTTCCTTGGCCACGGTCACGCCATCCTTGGTGATGGTGGGTGAGCCCCAGGACTTCTCGATGACAACATTGCGACCGCGCGGCCCCAGCGTCGCCTTTACCGCGTCCGCCAGGATGTTCACGCCGGCCAAAATCTGCGTACGGCCCTTCTCGTCGAAGAGGATTTCCTTCGCCGCCATTGGGTATTCTCCTTTTCCTTAGCTTTCGGTTGTCGTTACTTCTCGATGATGCCCAGCACTTCATCCTCACGCAGGATGATGTGCTCCACACCTTCGAGTTTGATCTCGTTGCCGGAATATTTGCCGAACAGTACGCGGTCGCCCTTCTTCACGTCGAGTGGACGAACCACGCCCTTGTCGTTGGCTTTGCCAGGGCCCACGGCCACCACCTCGCCCTCGGCGGGCTTTTCCTTGGCCGTGTCGGGAATGATGATCCCGCCCTTGGTCTTCTCTTCTTCGGCCACGCGGCGAACCACGATGCGATCTTGTACTGGGCGAATTTTCATCGTCTCTTGCCTCCGGGTGCTGATTAGCAGTCGCCCCTCGCGACTGCCAGGCCGCAAACATATGCACAGGCGCGCGAGAGTCAACGGCTTGCCGCAAGAAAAACTGGCTCCACGATCCTCGTGAAGCGAGTGGCCATCGACTAACTAGGTGAATTTACTGAAGTAGTTAGCTTTTCTCACCACAGAGGGCACAGAGGCCACAGAGGCCGGACCGGAAGAAGAAAAGATGGGTTCCCGTCCGGTCCGACCCCCTTCTTCTTCTCCGACCTCTGTGTTCTCTGTGCCCTCTGTGGTGAAAAATCTAGCTATCCCATCCTCAGGTTGTCGATGAGGCGCGTCCCGCCCACGAAGGCGGCCACCAACATCACGGCGGGCCGGTCGATGCGGTCGAGCGGCTTGAGATCCTCAGCCGCACGAACTTCGAGATAGTCGATGCGGTCTACCCGGGCCGCCATTTCGGCCAAGGCGACATCGAGCAAGACCGACGCGCGACGTTCGCCCTTTTCGGCCAGGACTTTGGCCGCTGACAAGCCGGCAAAAAGCGCCGCTGCCCGCTGCCGGTCAGAGGCTGAAAGGTAGGCGTTGCGCGATGACAGAGCCAGTCCGTCCGGCTCGCGCACGGTCGGCAGCCCGACGATTTCGACCGGCAGGTTCAAGTCCGTCACCATGCGCCGAATGACCGCGAGTTGCTGGAAGTCTTTTTCGCCAAAGAGCGCGACATGCGGCCGCACAATATTCAAGAACTTGCACACCACGGTTGCCACGCCCACGAAATGACCGGGCCGGCGCGCCCCACACAGCCCCTGCGACACCTCGCGCACCTCGATGGCGGTCTGGAAACCGGGGCCGTACACGCTGGCTGCCTCGGGCACGAAGGCCAGGTCACATCCCACCCTGGCAGCCTGAGCAAGATCGCCAGGCAGGTCGCGCGGGTACTTGGCCAAGTCTTCCTGGGGTCCGAACTGCATCGGATTGACGAAGATGGACAGCACGAGCCGCTGAGCGCGGCGCCGGCCTTCAGCCAAGAGCGACAGATGCCCGGCATGCAACGCGCCCATGGTCGGCACCAGGGCGATGCGCTCGCCCCGTCCGCGCGCCGTCTCGGACCAGGCACTCATGGCCGCGGGATCGGCGATCACTGGCACTTCGCTCACGAGAACGACTCTTTTTTCGACGGGAACCGTCCGGCGCGCACGTCGGCGGCATACCCGGCGAACGCCTTTTCCGCCGCGCGCCCCAATTCGGCATAGCGGCGTGCGAAGCGCGGCGACCAATCGGGATCCAGCCCGAGCAGGTCGTGCATTACCAGCACCTGGCCGTCGCAGCAGGGCCCAGCACCAATGCCGATGGTGGGCACAGGCACGGCTGCCGTGATCTCCTCGGCCAGGGCAGCCGGGATGCTTTCCAGCACCATGGCATAGACGCCCGCGTCGGCCAAGGCGTGCGCGCCGGCCGCGATGGTGCGCGCCTGCGCCTCGGTGCGGCCCTGCAGCTTGAAGCCGCCGAACTTGTGTACCGACTGCGGGGTCATGCCCACGTGGCCCATGACCGGGATGCCGGCGCAAACCAGCCGGCGGACCAGCTCGGCCACTTCCTCGCCGCCCTCGAGTTTCACCGCCTCAGCGCCGCCTTCTTTCATCAAACGACCCGCTGCATGCATGCCGTCTTCCACACTGGCCTGGTAGCTCATAAACGGCATGTCCACCACCAGGTGGGCGGCTGACACGCCCCGGGCCGCCGCGCGACTGTGGTACACCATCTCGTCGAGGGTGACCGGCAAGGTGCTCGACTGACCTTGCACCACCATGCCCAGGCTGTCGCCCACCAGAACGATGTCCACGCCAGCGCGGTCAGCCAGGCGGGCAAAGGCCACGTCGTAGGCGGTTACCGCGACGATCTTGTCGCCTTGGCCTTTGCGTTCCCGCAGTGAAACCGCGGTGATCTTCTTTCCTTGCGCCGGCATTTGCCCGTACTTTCCCACGACTTGGCAGGACTTGCACGGGCAGCCGTCGCCTACCGCCGGCTCCAGTGGTTCACACCCGCACGTGTCTGCGCGATGACTTCCAGCAAGGCCGCGCGGTCCTCGGCGTTGCCCACGAAATCGATCTCGGAGGCATCCACGATGAGCAGCGGGCCGTCGTTGTAGGAGAAGAAGAACTCGGAGTAGGCCTTGGCAACCTCGCGCAGGTATTCCCGGCGGATGGGTTTCTCCTCGGGCCGTCCCCGTTTCTCGACCCGTGCCATCAACACCTCGGCACGCGCCTGCAGGTACACCACCAGATCGGGCGCCACCACGCGCGGCCGCAGCGCCTGGTAGACGCGGTCGTAGAGCGCCAACTCGTCGGGCGACAGGGTCAGGGTGGCGAAGAGGCGATCCTTGGCGAAAAGGTAGTCGGCCACCAGGCCACCTTGCTCGAACAAGTGGCCCTGGGCCAAGTCAGCCTGCTGCCCGTAGCGCTGCAAAAGAAAGAAGAGCTGGGTCGACAGGGCGTAGCGCCGCGGGTCGCGATAGAAGGAGGCGAGGAAGGGATTGCCGCTCGGATCTTCGCGCACCAGACGCGCGCCCAGACTTTCGGCCAAAATCTCGGCTAGGCTGCTCTTGCCCACGCCGATGGGGCCTTCCACCGCGATGTAGCGAGGCCGTTGTTGTGGCTTCATGGTCACGGGTCGGCGTCCTGACGCCTTATCGCTAGCACAATTTCCAGCCGAGCCGAAGTAACCGCGTGGCGGGTCGGCCGCGCCACCCGCAGCCCGGACTTCACCCGGCGAGAAACGCAAGCTTCAAAGTCAAGCCAGGCGGGCGAAACCCCAAAGCCCACGTCTGGGCCCAGTTCAACCGCCACCTGACGCAAGACGCCCCGGGCGTCGATTTCGAGCGAGAGTGACATGCGAAGGGTGTTGGGTGCCGAGTCAGGGACTGCGTCCAGGCAGGGCTGGAGCAGGCGCGGCCGGCTGCGCCAGGCAGCATCAATCAGAGGAGCAGGCAAGGGACCCTCGGACAGCACGGTGGCGGCGGCAACCACCCGAGCGCGGCGGGGCGGGCGCGGCGGCGCTTCCGCGCCCGCGGCCGCAAGCGCGAGGAGATGACTCTCCGCCTGCTTCCTCCAGCGGCTGTCAGGCTGAAGTGCCAGGAAGCGCTGGAATGCCTGCATCGCCTCTGCGCCCTTGCCCAACACGACCAGCGCCAGCCCACGGTAGTAGTGGACCTCGGCCGCGGGCACCAGCGCGGCGCCCGAATACGGATCAGCCGCGGCGTCGAGCAACGCCATCCCGGGGTCATGGCCGAGCGCCTGTCCCATAGCTTGGCGTGCGTCGAGATCGCGGGCCGCACGGTCGTGCGCCACCGCCAAACCATAGAGCGCCAGCGCCCGCTGGCTATCGCGCCCGGGCCGGATCTGCCCCTGGTCCAGCAAACCAATCGCCTTGTCGAAGCGTGCCTCGGCCTGGTCCAGCCGGCCAAGCGCCATCTGCAATTCTGCCGCCTTGATGTGCACCGTGGGCAGGGTGCGGGGATCCGCGATTTCCAGATGGCGATCGTACTCGCGCAAGGCATCGACCAACTGGCCCGCGTGGGCACGCGCGGCTGCCAGAGCCAGGCTGCAGGGAAAGACCTCGGCTGGCCCGCGCGCCAAAGCGCAGGCGCGCTCGATGATAGGCACGGCCTCGCCGGCGCGGCCCGTGCGAGCCAGCACGTCACCCAGCGCCAGCAGGGCAAAGACGTCCCGCGGCTGCTGCGCCAGGGCCTGGCGCAGCCAGGCTTCCGCCCTGCGCAGTGACTGCTTCGCTTCCGCGGGATTTCCCACCGGCGTCGCTGACAGCTCGACGCGCGCCCGTGCCACCAGTGCGCCTGCTGCCTCAAACCGCGCGTCTGCTGGGTTGCCCGCGTCGGCAGCCGGCCCTGCTGCGGCGGCGCGAAAACTCGCGGCCACGACGGCCGAAACCACCAGAGCCGCGCAGCGAACCATGCAAGCCCCAGTGTAGCAGAGCCACGCGACGGGGCCTCGCCTAACAAGGCGCGGGCCGATGTGGACGCCTTGCCGCCCGGGACGGCTCCGCGACCGTCACTGGAGCAGGATGCGCGTGCCGTCGAAATCGAAACGGAAGCGCAACTCCTCTAGCCCCGCCTCAGCCATCGCCCGCGCCAGCTTTCGGCGATTCTCGGCGTAGAACATCAGGAAGCCACCGCCCCCGGCCCCCACCAGTTTTCCGCCGATGGCGCCGTTGGCCCGAGCCAACGCGTACCAGGCGTCGATCTTGGGGTTCGAAATGGCTCCCAATCGGCGCTTCTTGACCTCCCAGTGTTCGTGAAAGATCTCTCCGAGTTCCGCGCACCGCCCCGCCTCCAGCGCTCGCTGGCTGCGCAGGCCCAGCTCCTTGACGAAGTGCAAGTTGTCGATCACCGCCGCTTCGTCTTTGCGCGTGCGCGAATCCTGGTCCTGCAGGATGGCGTTGGCACTGCGATCGAACCCGGTAAAAAACAGCGCCAAGTTATCCTCGAGATCGAAAAGCGTCGCGGGGCTCAACTTGAGCGGGGTGACATCTACCTTGTCGTTGCGCTGGAACTGGAAGCAGGTGATGCCCCCGTAGGCCGAGATGTACTGGTCTTGCTTGCCCACCGGCGAAGCCAGGCGGTCGATCTCGATCTCGCAGGCCAGACGGGCAATCTCGCCGGTCTCCAAGGGCTTCTTCTCGTACGCGCCCAGGGCTTTCACCAGCGCGGCGGTGAACGCCCCTGAGGAACCGAGACCGGTACCCGACGGGATGTCGGCCAACGTGGTGATCTCGATCTGCCAGGGATCCGGCGCCATCATGCGCAGGGTTTCGCGCATGATCGGGTGTTGCACCTGGTCCACCCGGTCGACCCGTTCCAGGCTTGAGTACTTCAGGAAAATCCCGGGGGTGAACGGACGAATCACCGAGACGTAGACGTACTTGTCGATGGCGGCGGAGATGAGAGCCCCCCCGTGGTTCCGGTAGTAGGAGGGCAGATCCGTTCCCCCACCTCCCAGTGTGATCCGCAACGGACTCCTGACGATGATCATGATTGCGACACCTCGTAGATCCGCTCGACCACGCGCAGGGCTGCTATGGCGTCTGGAAGCCCCGGCGCGGGTTGCCGGCCCAAAGCTAGGTCCTGGTAGAAGTCCGTCAGCTCGGCTGCCCAAGAATCGTCACCCCGCGGATATTCCCAAGACACCGTGTCGGGCGGCCCCATTGCCGGCAGCATGCGGTAGTGGGTCAGCCGCTCCACCCCGTAGCTGCCTCCCAATCCCTGCACCTCCAACTTGCCGTCCCGCCCAAACACCTCGAAGGAGAACAGATTCTTCCACTCGGAACAACTGCAGTGCATGAAGGCCAC
>PMBS01000155.1 GCA_003153015.1 Myxococcales bacterium | reverse complement strand
TCGTAACTTTCAATTCTCTCACGCTAGATTGCGTTCGGGGACAAGGATTCGAACCTTGATAGCCAGATCCAGAGTCTGGCGTCCTGCCATTAGACGATCCCCGAGTGCTCCACACCGAGGCGGCCCGCGGCGGGAAGGAAAGTTGTAGCAGCCGCACTGCGCGTGTCAAGACCGCCGGCCGTCTTGCCGCGCCACTTCTTGCTGGCCCACGGGATAGATGCTATTCAGGCTCATTCCCGGCGAAGCGGTCACCGTGCAGGACATATCATGGAGATGAGTTTCTGGGCCGCGACCGATGTTGGTCGGAAGCGAGAACACAACGAGGACAACTTCCTCATCGACAAGAAGTTGTCGCTGTTCGCGGTCGCTGACGGGATGGGCGGCCATGCCTCGGGCGAAATCGCCTCGCAGATCGCGGTGACCGACTTCCGCAGCGCGGTGGAGGCGCGCAAGGATCTGCTGGACGCGTACGCTCGCCACGAGGATGGCATCACGACGCAGGACGTCCTCTCTGCCCTGGAAAACGCCGCGCAACAGGCTGGGGTAGCCATCTTCGAACGCGGGCAAAAGGAACGCGAAAAGCGCGGCATGGGCACCACCCTGTCAGCTCTCCTGCTCCTGGGCGAGCGCGCCTTCATCGCCCATGTGGGTGACAGCCGGGTCTATATGGTGCGGCAGAACCAGACGGTGCAATTGACCGAGGACCACTCGTTGGTCAACGAGCTGATCCGCCACGGCAAGGTCACGCGCGACTCGCTGGCTGCTTCGCCCTACGCCTCGTACAAGAACGCCGTCACTCGCGCCCTCGGCGTGTACGAAACTACACAAGTCGACACGATTGACTTGGAGGTCCTCCCGGGCGACCAGTTCCTGCTCTGCTCGGATGGACTGCACGGATACCTGCAAGACAAGGACGTCACCAGCTTTCTCGCCGAAGGCCATGTGACTGCAATCCCGCAGAAGTTGGTTGACCACGCCAACAAGGGCGGCGGCCAGGACAACATTACCGCGGTCATCCTGCGCCTTGGCGCCGACACCACGGATGCGGGCCAGACGCGGGTCCAGGAGCTCACTCGCAAGGTCGAGGTCTTGCGCCAGATGCCGCTCTTCCACCATCTCACCTACAAGGAAATCCTGCGCGTCCTCTCGGTCACCCAGGTGGCTGATTTCAACACCGGCGACGAGATCCTGCGCGAGGGTGAGCCGGGTGATGACATGTTCATCCTGCTCAAGGGCAAGGTTCGGCTACACAAGGACGGGGCCTTGGTCACCCACCTCGGACCGGGCGCACATCTCGGCGAAATGGCATTGGTCGGCAAACACCCGCGCTCGGTCAGCGCAGCGGCCGAGGACCGCACCCGCGCCCTGGTGCTGCGCCGCCGTGATTTCAACGACATCATCCGCAACGAGCCGCGCCTGTCGGTCAAGCTGTTGTGGAGCTTCGTGCAGGTGCTGGCGGAACGCCTGCGCAAAACCACAGCCGATCTCACCGGCGCCCGGCAGGATCTTCCCGGCGTGTCCGACGAGACCATGTTCGACGAGTAGCCATCAGGCCGCAGCGGTGCGCCTCCCGCCTATCGGCAACCCCGCACACAGGTCACGGACAAGTGGCCTTGCGCATCGACGGCCACCGTGACCGCGCCTTCTAGATCCGTGCGCCGCACGCGCGCGCCGCGCGCGGCATATCGGGCCAGGGTCGCAGAACTGGGCAGATGAAAGGTGTTGTGTTTGCCCACCGAAACCACCGCCATGCTTGGCTGCACCGCCGCCAGGAACTCATCCCCCGAGGACGTCCGGCTGCCATGATGGGGGACCTTGACGATGTCGCTGGCGATGGCCAGGCCGGTCTCGCCCCGTGCCACCAGCTCAGCCTCGCCGTCAACGCCGATGTCTCCGGTGAACAGCACCGAATGTCCGGCATAGGTCGCGCGCACCACCAGCGAGGCGTTGTTCGCGTCCAGTCCGGGCGGAGGACCCACGACGTCGCCGACCCAGGGCCCCAGCGGTTCAACCTGCATGCCCTTGCTATCGAACCGGGCCGGCACGGGCGTAGCCACGCCATGCTGGTGCGCCAGGGCCAGCAGCTCGCCGTACTTTGGGTTATGCCCGTCGTCGCCGCTGGTCCACAACCTGCCCACCTCGAAGCGCGCCAGCACGCGCAGAAGGCCGTTGAGATGGTCGGGATGCGGGTGGGAAAGCACCACCAGGTCGACCCGTCCGATGCCCCGCGCGCGCAACACCGGCTCCACCACGCGGGCCCCGGTGTCGAAGGAATCATCGTAACGGCCACCCCCGTCGACCAGCATGACGAACCCACCCGGTCCTTCCAGCAGGGCCGAATCCCCTTGCCCCACGTCGATGAAGGTCACGCGCATCTCATCGGCGGTCTTGCGGCGCAGGTCGCGCACCACCAGGCTGCCCGCGGCCAGCGCGCCGGCCAAGAAGGCTGAGAGCAACCATCGCAATCGCCGACCTGTGCCCCGTGACAGCCCGTAGAGAAGAAAGCTCGCGCTGGCAACCAGGGCAGCGCTTTCGAACACATTGGGATAGCGAACCAAGATGATGGGCGCCAGACGCCGGAATCCCTCGGCTCCCGCAAGCGCCGTCCGCGACGCAAGCCCGGCGATCCAAAGTGGTGCAGCCCCAAGCACCGGATGCATCAGGCCCAGAAGCGCGCCCACCAACCCACAAGGCAGAACCGCCAACTCGACCAGTGGTACCAACGCCAGATTGCCGACAGGCGCGGCCGGCGTCACCTCGCCAAAGTGGTGCGCCACCAGAGGCATAGTGCTCAGGCTCGCGACGCTGCTCGCCGCCAGACAGCGGCCCAGCCAGCCCAAGCCCCGCCGCCACCGCCTCGCACCTTTGGGCGGCGCCGCCGGCGAAAACCGCTGGGCAAAGAAGCCAAGTGCAATCACCGAGGCAAACGAAAGCTGAAACGAGATATCCAGCAGAGCGAGCGGCGATTGCACCAGGAGGACCAGGGCGGCGAACGCGATGCTGGCCGCGAGGGAGAATGGTCGGTTGATCAGCATCGCGCCCAACGCCACCACAGCCATGAAAGCTGAGCGCAGGGTAGCGATTGCCTCGCCGGTGAGCAAGGTGTACAGCGCCACCGCGGGCAGCGACAGGGCAGCGGCCAGCGCCGTGGCATTCACGCGCAAGGCCCAGCCGGGAACCAACAAGGCCAGGCGGCGCAACAGCCCGAAGACCAGCGCCGCCACCACAGCCAGGTGCAGACCCGAAACCGACAACACGTGGGTGGCCCCGGCCGCGCGAAAACCCTCCTCGACCTCGGGTGATACCTCAGTGCGCTCACCCAGCACCATGGTGCGCACGAATGCCGCCGCCGGACCGGTGAGACGCTGATTGATCACCCGTGCCATGGCCGCGCGCAGACGAAAAGCCAGGCGTCGGGGCTGCCAGCTTGAACCCTGCAGCCCGGGCACGACCTGGATGTCTGCAACGCTTCGGACGCTAGCCAGCAGATCCACACCCTGCGCCCTAGAAAGAAGACCCGCATCGGGCAGGCCGGGATTGGCAAACCCGCGTGGCAGAAAGAGCCGCGCAGAGCACGCCACCTCGTCCCCCGGTGCCAGATCGGGCACGCCCTCGACCACGGTTACCAAGGCCCTGACTTCCAGCAAAGATGCGTCGACCGAGTGTACCGCCAGCAAGAACCGCGTCTTCTTGCTTTCGCCCTGCCCCGCGCCCGCCTCTGGGCCCATGACCACCTGGCCCACCACACGAACCAGCGCATCTTCGGGCACGGCGGGCGGGACTTGGCACTGTCGAACCCCGCGGATGCCAAGCCCAGCCCCCGCTGCCAGCGCACCTGCCGCCACTGCGGTCACCCACGAGCGCCGGCTTAGTCGCCAGGCCGCCAGCCCGAGCGCCGCCAGCCCGAGCCCTGCCGCTGCCTGGGCCGGGGCGAGAATCGCGATGGCGATGCCGCAAGCGAGCGCACAGACCCATATGGCCAGGACCATGTCGGATTTTCGTCCGACCCAGCCACAAGTTGCGTGGCTATTGAATATGAATATGGGAACCCTCAAAGGGTTCCCATGCCCTCCCGCGATGGTGCGGCGCCGGCAGAGCCGGCGACCTCCCCACGCGACTACAGCATCTCGCGCTTGGCCATTGCCTTACGCATCTTGCCCAGGGCCTGCTCTTGCAGCTGGCGCACCCGCTCGCGCGAGAGACGATATTCGTCGCCGATCTCTTTGAGCGTGCGTTCGCGGTCGTTGACCAACCCGAAACGCTTGCGCAGGATGTCTGCCTCGATGGGCTTGAG
>PMBS01000127.1 GCA_003153015.1 Myxococcales bacterium | reverse complement strand
GCAAGCTGACCGTCCTCGCCGCTCCCGCCTGGGGCTCACTCATTGAGCTTTCTCACTAATTTATGAAACCCACTGTCTCATTCACGTTGACAACTTCCGTCCACCGGGCAGCGGCCGACAACCGCACCCTGCTGGAACAGTCCAGGCGCGAGGGTGCACGGCCCATCGAGATCGCCATCTTTCGCAACGATTCGGACAGCGTCGTGGCACCGCCCCAGACGGTGGCCGCTCAGCTCCGCCCGCTGCACGCCCGCGCGATGGCGATGCGATCCGGCCAGCACAAGTTCGCCGACTATGCTGCCAACGGCACGGTCCGCGATGCATTCCGGTTCGTAATTGACGCATTGGGATGGACTAGCCTTGGGCATTGCCCGGATCGAGCGTGCCGTGCCCCTCCCTGGGAGTGAACCGAAGGGATAGCCGCAATATGCCTGTGGACGCCACCAGTATTCCGTGTCAAGTCGGAATACCGATGTTTGGCGAGTTGAATGGCTGTCAAGTGGCAATGCACGCGATTTCGTCCAATGGCTGCTATCGCGGACGGGCTGCATTTTTGGAATGGGGCAATACCCCCGCAAACTAGGATTGGAAGAGGAGAATCTATGCACAAGGTGCTAGTCTATCGTTGTAACAACCACCTCCTTTCGGGAGAGCACGTGGAGCATTTTCTTTCCCGGAACCTCTCGGTTGGCTTTCGCGTGGCGCACGTGACAGTTCATCATGGAGTACATCAATTCGGACGCGATTCCGATTCGCAGATCAATCCTAACGAGGTGATCTACACCTTCTTCTGTGAGGAAGCGTAGCAGCGGCCGGTTTTCCGGTTTTCTGCCTTCTCCAGAAGAGGCGAGGAAGCAGCCAGCACGCTTTCGATCCAGCGACCGCCGGGGTTCCTCTCTGATCACAGGAGAGCCTTCCGGATTGGTCGAGCGTGGTCTGGTCTCTGCGGATGGCGCCGCGTCTGCAACCCGTCAATTGAACACGCTTGGCCGGCGGCGGGGGCTGTCCTCCTTCCGTGCGTAGCTGTGCGCGACCTCGATCATCGTCCGAGTGAGCGCCCGATTGGAACTGAGCAGGTTCTTGTAGGTCGACATGACTTCCATGATCCTGCCCATCCACGCGAGAATGCACTCGATGGAGCCGACGATCGCTACCAGCATCGCCGTGGCGCTGAGGGCCAGCCACAGGTTGTGCTGGGCGCCCCAGATGATCAGCGTCGGCATGGTGGCCAGGCACATGAACTGGAACCAGCGCAGCCTGAACCGCAGCTTCCGGGAGGTCACAACTGCCTCCCGGTGAAGTGCGGCTCGCAATTGATGGCGGCGGCAGGCATCGCGTGGACCTCCTCGATTTCCCTCTCTCCACAGCGAGATCGCCGCGAGCAACCTACCGATGCACATATCCCTTCTTGCACACGCACTGCTTCCCCTCGGTAGCGTGATCTGAGCACCACCAACGCCCGCAGGCGCTGCACTGGTAGAAGATCTTCCCACCCTGGTCCGTATTCTTGCAGCCAGATGCCGAACACTTCACGGTTGTCATGTTTCTTGTCCTTTCCCTTCTGAGAATCAACGTCGCGGTGGACGATCACTGCGCCTACGGACGGTGTCAAGACGGTACGGTTCATGCGAATCGGCATCGCCGCTATTCACCATCCAGCTCGGATAGTTGGTGCGCAGGTGTGCGGGACCGCAGGGGGCCGCCTCGTGGCAAGACGTAGCCAACGCAGAACACGGGTTCTCGACGGCCATCCGGCGCACTTCTCTGCGTGCCTCGGGCGTGACGAAGCCACTGGCGATCTGGTCGATGCCACGACCGTCACACGCCATGCCGAAGACCACGCGCAAGAAATCCTGCTCAAAAGCGCCGTGCCCGCGGACACATGCCTTCCACAGCGGGCGGAAGGACGCCGTCTCGGGCAGGAATGCCGCCCGCACGCCCACAGCCGTGCGCGTGACGCTGCCGACCATCCGCCACGTCGGGTCCGACAGACTGCCCAGCTTAGCGTAGAGCGCACGCGTCTCGCCCTCGTTCATCTGCTGGGTGGCGGTGGTGAGCATAATGGGGACCTCCTTTGGGTTGAGCGGCGCTACCGGGGTGGCCAAATTCGCGGTCGTGGTCTCCTCGTTGCACAGGGCGGATTTCGCGCTGGTTGCCATGGTGTCCGACTGTTCCGTGTCTCTTCATTCCTCGTGATCCTTCAGACGCCGACGAAGCCGCGTCTCTGACAGTTCGGCTCAATCGCTTCTGTCGCATCTATTCGCCCTGGACAGGCTCCGGCCGCTTGCGTTGGCAGAACTCGGCGATGGCGTCGATGACGCCGAATTCGAGCGCTTCCTCCGGCGTCATCCAAAGGTCGCGCTCGATGGCCCGCATGACCTCCGCGGAGCTGCGCTTGCAGTGGCGTGCCAGTATCTCCGTCATCAGGCGCTCGTTCTTCAGCATGTTCTCGGCGGCCACCCGCACATCGGCCGAGGTGCCCATCATTCCGCCCGAGGTCTGGTGGAGCATGATGCGCGAGTTGGGCGAAGCGAACCGGAGGCCTGTCTCTCCCGCGGCCAGCAACCACGCCGCCATGCTGAAGGCGGGACCGATGCAGAACGTGGCCACCGGCGCCTCGACCATCTGCATGGCATCGTAGATAGCCAGGCCAGGGTACACGCCGCCGCCGTAGCTGCTGAGGTACAGCTTGATCTCAGCATGATGGTCGATGCTGTCCAGGGTCAGAATGCGGCTGACCACATGGTCAGCCGACGCGGTCGTCACATCGCCGCTGAGGTAGACGATGCGGTTCTCGAAGAGTCGCTGGCCAACGCCGATCTCGTAGTCGTTGCTCATGATCGTCTTCCTTCCAATTGGGGTGCCTCCTGGGACGCGTGCCGAGCCGCCGCTCTGACAGCGGCCTTTAGTTCGAGGTCTGCTGCCGGACGGCGTATGCAATTAGCGAATAGACCGTGCAGGCGTTGGTGCGTGCCAATGTGCTGCTCCCCGCAACCTTCAACTGGAAGCACACCCACATGAAGCCATGAATTAGGAATCTGTGATTGGGGATCCAATACCCAGACTCGGCGTGTCTGATCTGCATGCCAACAAGGCCTGGGCTCCTGCTGGCAGCGACGATGAGATCGCTGCCCAGCGGGTAGTTTGCGATGTCGCGCACCATCTGCTCCTGGTCGAGTCCGCTACCAAGCTGCGCCACAATCCCCTCGACTGTCTCTCTCAGCGCCGCGACCTCGCGAGCGCCGAGTTCGACCAGCGCGCGCCTCGCCGCGATGGCGACCAGGTTCTCGATGTTCAGGTGGGTGTTCTTCATCGCGTCCCGATGACAATGACGGTCGCGGCGGGCCAGATCTGACAGGCTCACCAGCAACTGGCCGCGATCACACGTCGTCGTCGGCCAGGCCGGCGACCCAGCCAGTCAGGCGTTCCCTGGTCAGTTCCGCGTAGGGGATGCAGTCCACCGGAAAGCCCGCCCGATCCAGTGCTGCTTCCATGCTGGCGGCTCCAGCGGGGTTCATCGAATGAATCAATACCGGCGGCTTGCGGAAGGCCTGGCTTGCCAGCAGGGCCTCGACCACGTTGCGGCCGCTGATGCCCAGATCGCTTTTCGTGCGTGTGCCTTCCGTCAGATCATGGTCCAGCATGATCCCGTCGTACACGTTGCGGTCGCGCTGAAGGATCCCGAGCGCCTGCCCACCGCTGGCCGCGTGAACCAGGTGGACCTTCGCCGAGTCCAGCATGGCAGAGAGCCGCTGGACGCGCTGGTCGTTGTCCTCGACGATCAGGATCTTCAGCTTCTTGGGCATCTTGGAATCTTGTGGTGGTTGTGCGATGTCTTGTCCATCTCTTCCCGCTGCCATCCCCATGGACGTCTGCCGAGCGATCGTTCTGACATCCCGTTCACGATGGACCCGCCGTTAGTCGCAAATCCTGCATCCCGCCGCCCATATGTTTCGCCAGAACGGTGACCTGCGTTCCAGACGGCACGCTTCAATGAGCAAGACCACGTGCTTCATGAACTCGTCAAGCGGCTGCCACTTCGCGGAATACCTTGCCATCAGGATGCGACGGCACGCTTTGAACGCCGCCAACGCTGTCGAGCCATAGATCTGGTCTTCCTCCCAGACGGATCGTGCCACGGCCACAGCCCGTTCCAGACTCCTGCAATCCAACAGACCGTCAATTCGCTCAACAGCATGCGACAACATAGCGCGCCACCACTTCTCACTCCCAAACCGGCTGCCGGTCTCAAGAAGAATCGCCGCCAGATCTTCGACCCGGATAGCGAAGATCCGTTTGAGCGCGGCAGCGTGACCCATCGCCGACTGGCATTCGTCGATACCCAGCGCCTTGGCTAGCTCGGCGTTGAATCCATCGGGGAGGGAATGCGTGACAAGGATGTTGTGGTCCCAAACCCATCGGGGGATCGGGTGGCGGTATTTTGCCATCTTGATGACCTGTCCCATGACCTTCTCCTTCATCGGCAAGAGGCCGCATGTTCTCGTCCTCGTGGGCGGCTGTTGGCAGCCGTTCGTTTCTTCTTCTTCACGGTGAGCTCCGCGGTTTCGGTTAGACTTCGGCTCGACTGGACATGAACGTCAAGAACCTCGGGCTTTCCGAACGAACAGAGCGCGCTCTGACCAAGGCTGGCATCCACCTCGTCGAGGATCTGATCCGGCGCTCGGGCGAGCAGTTGCTTGGTCTTCGCAACTTCGGACGGCGCGCCTTGAAGGAGGTACAGGACGCTCTGGCGAACCACTCTCTGTCGCTCGTCCCTGCCGCAATCCCGTCCTCAGAATCCACACCCAACAACGACTTCGCGGCCCGTATCGACGCTGAAGATCCCCTGGTTGCCCGCCTGATGCTCCATGGGTCGTGCCCTTCGACAGCCGAGCGGGACGCGCTCGTGGATGCGCTGCTAGCGCTTGCACCAGCTGAGCAGAAGCCCTTCCCGTGGCTGGTCCGTGCAACGAACCGAGCTCTGCCGTTTCTGTGCCAAATCGCCACTCGCGCCCACGGGACCACCAGCTGCAACTCGGTCGCGCCAAGCGTCTCGGTGAGTGGCTCGTCCCATGCGAAAGAGTCGAACCACCCACGAAGGATCTAGGCCCAATCCACGCCCTTCGCGCACAGCTTGCGTTTGCCGCATCCCGGACGCGGCTCACCCCCCGAAAGACCGCGCCGCAGGAACTACAGACTGGCATGGGCTTTTTCTATCTTACCCGCTGTATTTTCCACACACGGGGCAGACACCGTTCTCTGGCCCCTTGGCGGCAGAGTTTTCACAGATCTTGCAGTGCCACCGTTCCAGCGTCGGCGGAACCGAGCTTTCAGATTGAGACTCATCCGAGGGTTTGGGCGGGGCAGGCGCGAGCTCCGTTGGCACGGCCAGCATGACGAGGAAGCACTCGCGACCAAGGTGGAGCAGGGAGTTGTTCTCGATGGGCTGCGCACTGTCCTTGCAGTCGAGCCTATCCTCGCCAACGAAGGTACCGTGACGCGAGCCCAGATCTCGCACCGTCAAACGGCCACCGGTCCGGACTATCAGACAATGTTCCCGGCTGATTTGTGGCATATTCGAAAGGGCTTCGGCACCTTCGGCCTCACGTCCGATGACAACTTGCTCGTCGTCGGGGATGGGAATGCGCTTTCTGGTCTTCACATTCAGCAGCACAAGGGAAGGCATGGTCGATGTCCCCCCGGCACCCCCATGGGAGGCAGCCGGCATCCCCGCCCCCTTCCACGATTCGACCTCCTTGAAACACTTCGGACACGTTCGGGGGAGCGGTTGTCCTTCCTGCGTCGCCAGAGGCTCATCGCAGTAGCTGCATGTGATCGTCATCTGAGCCTCATCTTGATGCCAGAAGAGCGCATCGCCCTTCTGAGGCGAGCCAGGTCGCCCCGCTCAGGGATGCCAGCCATCGTCGCATGGAGCGCGTCCGGTACGGACAACATCATGGTCTTCTCAGTATAGGACCACCAGGGATTGCACTCCACCGCCTGACCGGTGAGGAAGCGATAGAGCCGCTGGTTGGTGGAACCCCTCCAGCGGCCATCGTGCCGCCTTCGCAAATAGCGGCCATCGATCAGGTAGTCGAGAGTCTTGTGGAACGCCCGCTCGGGATGATCACGCTCCAGTTCCGCTATCCGGTAGCCAGTGTAGACCAGCACGGTGCGTGGGCAGAGAGCCTTGTAGTATGAGCACAGTGCCATCAAGGCTCCGTACTGCTGGAACGGTTCGCCGCCAGAGATGGTGAGTCCGTCGAAACCCGCAGCCGCTGCGGCAAGACCCTCGGCCAGCGTCCGCACATCGACGTCACGTCCACCGTCGCGGTCCTGCATCGAGGGCGACATACACCCTGGACAGCCCAGGCTGCACCCCTGCACCCAGAGCGCGATCCGGCGCCCGGGTCCCAGGTTGGTCACCGGGGCCTGAATCCGGTTGAGCCTCAGCGCAATCGAAAGGCTATGCGCGGGCGCTTGCATTCGTCACAGCTCTTGTCGTCGCAGTACACCTCGAAGGACCTCCTCTCGGGGGCGCTGACACTGAAAAGGAAGTTGGCCATGGCATTCTTGACGTACGTCTCGACGCGGTTGTTGATCCCCCGTCCGCCCATCTCCAGGACATCGTTAGTCAGGTAGTGGGTCCGGAAGGTTTCGACGAACTTCTCGTCGAAGTGGAACTGCCAGTGCTTCTGCTCGGCGAGATTGGTCCTGATGGTATCGAGTGCCTTCTGCAGGATGAGTCGGTCGACGGGCCGCTCGATGTAGTTGAACACGACGAAACTGTCGCCGAAACGGTTCAGGATCTCGGGACGGTTGAGCTTCATCGTGAAGAAGTTGCGTATCGCGAGCATCACCTTCCTCACAACCTCCTCGTTCTTGTCCCCCCATTTGAAGTTGGCGACAACCTCTCCATTCTCGTCTTCCTTGAACGCCCCGAGATTGCTGGTGAAGATGATGAGCGCCTCACCGAAGTACGCGGTATCGCCCTTCCCGTCGGTGAGCCGGCCGTCATCTAGTATCTGCAGGAACTTGTCGAAGACGATGCTGTGCGCCTTCTCGATCTCGTCGAATAGGATGATCGAGAATGGCTTCGCTCTCACCCGCCGCGTGAGTTGGCCGCCCTCTGCGTAGCCCACGTACCCGGGCGGCGACCCGATCAGCTTCACGTCCGAGTTGCTGTCGTTGTACTCGCTCATGTCGAATCGCATGATCGCGTCCTCGTCATTGAAGATCAGCTCGGCGAGCGACTTTGCGAGCTCGGTCTTGCCTGTGCCGGTGGGCCCGGCGAAGAAGAGAACGCCTTTGGGACGGTTGGCCTTCTTCTGGTCGATGGCGTGAAGGCCCAAGCTGGCGCGCCTAATGATATCGATGCTCTTGGTGATCGCCGCATCCTGTCCGAGGACGCGCTTGCGGAGCTTCGTCTCGGCGTCTTTCACCCGCTCGAGGTCCAGCTTCTCCCAGAACTTCTCACGCTCGCCATACCGGTACAAGTCGATGATGACGTCGATGCGGCTGGCGGGCAGTTCCTCACGCTCGGAAATGGTCAGCAGGTTCGCGAGTTCGCGGCTCGAGAATCCGTCGGTGAGATCGATGAAGGTGCCCCGGAGTTTCGGCGAGTCGACCGGCCCGCCGCCCTGGAAAAACTCACTGCGCTGCGTATCAAAAAAGCGCCCCCGGTCCTCCTTGCTGGGCTTCTGCACCTCGATGCCCTTGCTCAGGGGGTTCTCGATGAGCACCCAACTGGGGATGTCGCTCAGCTTGTCGCAGAGGAAGATCAGCAGGTTCCGCTTTTGCTCTTTCTGGTAGAAGACCCTGGCCTCTTGGGCTGCGCGGATGACCTTCAGGAAGTGGCGTCGCTCGTCGTTGTCGAGCTCGTTTGGTTGGCTGGCGAAGCGGGAAGCGTTGTTGACTATGCCTGCGATCGGTGTCTGTGTATTGGCAACCAGGGCCCTGAGCAGGCTGAGGGCATCGGGGAGCTGAGCGGCATCCTGGAGGGACTTGATGCCGGTGAAGGCTTTTCGCGCGGTGGGAGGGAGGCCCCTGAGCAGCGACAGCAGGACCTCCTCGTCGTTCTTGCCAGTAACCTCGAAGCCGTCCAGCAAGTCGTAGTAGCAGACCATGTAGCCCTCGGCCTGCAGGTACATCCGGAGCACCGACTTGATGTCCGGGACGTTGACGAACTGCAGCTCCGCTTCCGACTTGGCCGAGGCGTAGTTGATAGGAAAGAAGAAGCAGTCGTAGATGTTGCCGTGCAGGAAGATCTCCGACTTCAGCGCCAGAAAGCGGTCCAGTTCTCGCATCCACTTCGGGAAGGCCATCGCCTTGATCTTGCGAAGGTGGGCGGGATCGGGGGCTGTCACTGCCATGGGTCTGCCATCCTTTCGCTAAACGGGTGGAACGTCACCGGGGTGGGCGGCGAGAACCTACCCGGAGTTGCTGCTGGTCGGTCCTCTGCACTGACCGAGGACGAGAGCCAGTGGTCTTGAGCTTGGCACGGTACTTCGCCGGTACCTGGATCAAGGCTTTCTCGCTGGCCGGAGTGTCGCGCGGCGCTGGAATTGGAACGCCGATGGCACGCAACTCGTCGACGGCGCATTGAAAAGTCTGGCAAGACCGTGCCATCTCCTGGACCCTCTGGTGTTTGGCCTCGAGGCTCAACTCGTCACGCGCCTCGGGAATCAGGAAGCGATGGATGATGTGGCCGTCGGCCCTGAACTCAAGGTGCACGATGTTGTCTTGGTCGGGAATCCGCAAGAACACGTCGCCAGGCTTGGCGAGGTCTGCGGCCGCCGTGTCCTCGACTACCTCGTATCCAAGTCGGATGAGGGAATGGCAGAGTTGACGGCGAAGGAAGTCGCGCTCACGTTCCGCGACGAATTCGGCGGCGTAGACCTCACGGCTCTCCTTCGCGAGGGCGGCCAGATCGTCGCGAAGTGCGTCGGCCTCGCAGACCTTCACGCACGGCTGGGAGAGGAACTTCCTGATCCTGACGGCTAGCGACGCGTGCTTGGCACGAAGTGAAGGGTGGATGCCGGCTGCCGGGATGTCCCCGAGTGCAGCCGCCGTCTGTGCCTGTAGGCGGCGGGTAGTGGCGAGGGCGAGCACGCTGTCGTGGAGTTCTCTGTAGTAGTAAGGATCCCCCACGAATTCCGTGTTTCTCTGCAGCCTGGTGAGCCTATCCCGGCAAGCCGCGCGGTCGGGTTCTTCCGCCAACGTGGCGATGCGTCTCTCGATCTGCCGTGTCAGTTTCTCTACATCTTCGTCAGACACTGGCTGCGCTGCGGGCGCGGCCCCGTGGC
The DNA here is from genome assembly GCA_003153015.1 of Myxococcales bacterium. Classification (GTDB taxonomy): domain Bacteria; phylum Myxococcota_A; class Polyangia; order Fen-1088; family Fen-1088; genus Fen-1137. Next base: position 27,281 of record PMBS01000127.1, on the reverse strand, counting down.
GGACAGCAGGGGTCGGACTGCTTCCCTTGGCCGTGGCGGCGCGGATTCGATCCACGGCTCGCCGGCTGGCCTCTACCGCTTCGTCTGCGGCGTGCTCTTCGCGTTCGGCGACCCTTCGGAAGCCGGCCCTGAACTGGCCGTGATGGATCTGCGGTGCCGCCGCCATGACTTCCTTCTGCGCGCGCGCAACCGCGACAGGGTCCTCCCCACCGAAATACTCAGCTATGTAGGCGCACACGCGTTTCTGGAACTGCTGAAAAGACTCAAGAACGTGCTGGTAGTGCTGCTCGTATGCCACGAAAGCGTCGTGATCGTCTTTCTTGCTGGCGAAGGCGTCCCTCTCCCCCTGCAACAGGCGCAGAGCTTCATCCACCTCGCGCTGCCGCGAGGTGATAGCTCCCTGGATCTGAGCGCGCGTTTCCTCGCCGAATGTGCCGCTGGGCAGAACCACGAACGGCTGCAGCAGAGAGCTGCAGCGGTCTTCATGCTCGCGCAGGAACTCGGAGCAGTCGAACTGGATCTTGCGGACCTGGTCGTCGACCCGGAGCCCTTGGAGATCGGACAGGAGCCCGCGGATACGCGCCTGCCCCTCAAAGACGGTGCGCAGGAGGCCATCGAAAACCTTGGCCGAGTACTGAGGTGGGGGGGGGGACCAGTCCGAATGGCTCATTCTCGGCCTCCCGGCATGTCCTTCGGCGGGCGGAAGGCGGGCATCTCAGGCCACTGCCTGGACAAGGATGCAACTGGTGTCATCCGGTGCATCCTGCTTGGCCACGCTGGCGCACAGAAACTCGGCCTTCTCGGCCAGGTTCCGGCTGTTGCGTAGGACAGCCCTGACTTGGTCGACCGCGAGCGCCTTGAAGAGCCCGTCGGAACACAGCAGCACGATGTCCCCGGGCAGAACCTCGCGGAGCGACGTGTCCATGCAGAGGTCGAGTTCGCTCTCGGGGCCACCGAAGTAACTGGTTACGGGGCTGTCATCCTGCATGTCACGCAGGCTCTGCCGCTCCGAAAGGCGGAAGAACCGATCCTCGCGCATCATCCATGCCTCCGAGTCCCCCGCGTTGACGATTCGAAATCCGTCCTGCCAGTGCAGGAGCCCCACAAGCGTCGTTCCCGCGCCAGATGTCGCGGGGTCGGGCGCGGTGCGCGCGATCAAGTCCGCGTTGATGGCCTCGAACAGCGCGCGCAGCCCCGCGCCGCCGTCGGGAGGGGGAACGACAAGGCGCTCGCGGATCTGTTCCAGCACGAAGGCCGATGCGATCTCGGCCGCCCGAGTTCCGCCGATACCGTCGGCGACGAAACAACGGCATGCCGCCATCTTCGGCGCGCACGTCACGCCCGACTCTAGGAGGCAATCTTGGATGAGAACTCGGTCCTGATTCGCCTGCTTGGATGGCGCCTTCTGAGTGAATCCGGCTGCGTCGAACCACACTGCATCAAGAGTATACCACCGCGCATGGTGATGCCATTCCGTGGCAGATATCCTTCGGTGCTACCAGGTGTTGGAGCGCATCGAGAATGACCAGCGTTTGGAAGCCCACACCAACGCCGAGGATGAAGCCGGCATCGACGCCGGCGATCTCGGCGGCATGGCGACCAGCGAGCGCGTTGTCGTGTCGGCGCCGGCGATTGGACTGACGACGGAGATGGTGGTGGATCCGGCGGGGAGCGGAGAGAGACACCGGCAGACCGCGTGATCGGACGCTCACGGAGCGAGTCGATCAACGCGACGGCACAGCGGCACAGCGGAGGTCTTGACCGCGCCATGACATTCCCCGATGCTGCGTGAGTCAATGCGGCATGCCGTCAGATTAGCCGTCGACCCGACGTCCTTGACCAGCGTGGACACCTTTTCGAGACGTATGAGCCTGATAGAGCCACAAGCAAATGGAGACCCGATGGCAGAGTACACCAAAGACCTAGGTCCGTTTGACAGCTTCCGCACCCTCATCGGCAGCCTGACCAAAGGCAAGGCGTCGCCCTACGTTGCCGGCTACGACGACTACGACTACGTCGCCGCGAAGGACGCCATCGCGCGAGCGAGCGAAGCCGACCGGGCCGAGGCCCGGTCCACGATCAGCGGCAGCCTTACGGTGGCCATCAAGGCGATTTCCTACCCCGACGAAGAAAAGACGCGCTTGCGGCGGCTGGTGGACACGATTCCGCAGGAGATGGTCGACTTCTGCTGGTCCGTGGTCGTGGCCATGGATCTTGGCGCCGCTCGTAGAGGCGTACCGGCGCCATCGCTCCCGAACGAGGAGTTGACCGACGATCAGCGGCATTCTGCCGAGTCGCTGAGCGACTCTCACATGCAGCAGATCTATCGACGAGCCGACCAGAGCCACTTGAAGACTGGTCTGATCCATATCCCCGGCTTCGACTGGCTGCTGGGGGCCGGCATCCACGTCTTCCGGGCATTCACCTTCTTCTTCTTCTACATCGCCCAGAAGCTTCACCTGAACTACCTCCTCCTCTGGCTACCGATCTGGCTGGTTGCATGGGTGGCCGATTTCCTCACCTTCAGCTTGCCCTGGGCCTTCTTTGCGGTCGCGGCTTGGCTGACGCGCGGGCAGGTGCCGATCATAAGGGAGAACGATCGGTGGTTCGGTTGCTGGTGCTTCGGAACCTCATTGCTTGCCCGCCTTGACTACGCAAAGACGTGGACAATCCCGAGCCACCGCGATCTCGTACGTGAGCACCTTCTCTTGGTTGGCCTGGTGGCCACCGCAGCACGAGGCGCGGCGCTGGCCGAAACCATGGGGCAACGTCCGACCCCGGCTGCGGCGGACCCGGGCGTGGCGTCGCCGGTGAAGTTCGGGCATCGCGTGCGATGGTGGGTTCCGCGCCTCGCGGTTCTGTTGTACTTCCCCCTCGCTTTCCTTCTGCTTTCCAATTGGCACCCTGGCGACCAGGGCGCCACGAGGAGAGCAAGAATGGATACTGGGAGCGCGTTCTCCCAGACGCCACCCCGACTAGCACAGCCGGCGCCTTCTCTTGCGGCGGGCAGCCGCGCGGCAGTAGATACGCGCACCGTTGGCCCGTCACTGGATGAAGTTGTGGTTGGGCGTTTGAACGTGATGTATGCGGGTGCCTTGGCCGCCTGGGACCAGAGCGGGAAAAACTATTCGTTCCCGAAAGGTTCCCGACACTTCACTCCGAGTTTGTGCAATGGGCGGACGACGGACGTCGATGTTGCGCGCATCTTCGCGCGCGAGCCTTGGAAATCGCTCAATTTCGGACTGCCAGACAACAAGCTTCTCAGGTTTCTTCAGTTTCAGTTCAGATCAACCGGCAATGGCAGGAATGCAAGGTTTCTTGCCGTGATTGCGGAAAATCCCAACTGCGCAGGAAGCAAGCAATACATCTCACGCAGAGGGTATATCGACCAAAACGGTCGCCCAACGACAAACTATGAGCCCATCCGGAGTGACAAGCCGCCTGAGTGGTGATGCTTTGCGTGTGCCGTCGGGTTAGAACCCGGCGTGATGGAGTGCAGCGCTCTTCACAACGAACCTATCTTCTATCCCACTCTTCGCACGAGTTCACAAAGCCACTTGAACCGGCAGGGTTGAACCGGCTCACAGGTCTTGCGTACGGCGAGGAGGGTATGTCTCGGGCCTTCACCTCTCTCGACCATCTTGACCGAGCCCTGACATCCCCCCATGATTCCTGGGTCGATGTGGCGTGCTGTCAGATTCACCGTCGAGCCGGCGTCCTTGACCAGCGTAGACGCCCTTTCGAGACGTCTCGTGCCTGATAGAGCCACAAGCAAATGGAGATTCAATGGTAGAGCGTACCGAAGACATAGGTCCGTTTGACAGCTTCCGTGCCCTCATCGGCAGCCTGACCAAAGGCAAGGCGTCGCCCTACGTTGCCGGCTACGACGACCACGACTACGTCGGCGCGAAGGACGCCATCGCGCAAGCGAGCGAAGCCGACCGGGCCGAGGCCCGGTCCATGATCAGCGGCAGCCTGACAGTGGCCGTGGAGGCAATTCCCTACCCTGACGAAGAAAAGACGCGCTTGCGGCGGCTGGTGGACACGATTCCGCGGGAGATGGTCGACTTCTGCTGGTCCGTGGTCGTGGCCATGGATCTTGGCGCCGCTCGTCGGGGCGTGCCCGCGCCCTCGCTCCCTGACGACGAGTTGACCGCCGACCAGCGGCGTTCCGTTGATTCGCTCGCCGACTCTCACATGCAGCGAATCTACCGACGGGCCGACCAGAGCCACTTGAAGAGTGGTCTGATCCATATTCCCGGCTTCGACTGGCTGCTGGGGGCTGGCATCCACGTCTTCCGGGCGTTCACCTTCTTCTTTTTCTACATCGCCCAGAAGCTTCACTTGAACTACCTCCTCCTCTGGCTGCCGATCTGGCTGGTCGCATGGGTGGCCGATTTCCTCACCTTCAGCCTGCCCTGGGCCTTCTTCGCGGTCACGGCTTGGCTGACGCGCGGGCAGGTGCCAAGCATAAGGGAGAATGATCGGTGGTATGGCTGCTGGTGCTTCGGAACCTCGTTGCTTGCCCGCCTTGACTACGCAAAGACGTGGACAACCCCGAGCCACCGCGATCTCATACGTGAGCACCTTCTTTTGGTTGGCCTCGTGGCCACCGCAGTACGAGGCGCCGCCCTGGCTGAAACCATGGGACAACGTCCGACCCCGGCTGCTCCGGACCCGGGCGTGGCGTCGTCGGTGACCTTCGGGCATCGCGCGCGATGGTGGGCCCCACGCTTTGCGGTCCTGTTGTACTTCCCGCTGGCTTTCCTTCTGCTCTCCAATTGGCACCCTGGCGACCAGGGCGCCACGAGAAGAGCAAGAATGGATACTGGGAGCGCGTTCTCCCAGACGCCACCCCGACTAGGGCAGCCGGCGCCTTCTCTTGCGGCGGGCAGCCGTGCGGCAGTTGATACGCCAGTTCCGAACATGGTCGGAGAGTGGAGGGAGGTGGTTCTCGATGACGAAGGTGGCTCACGGGAAACTTGCGAGAATGCGCGCTACACGTTCTTTCGAGACGGCAAGGCTCGCTTTCAGGCCAACTGCACCGACTTGCGCGACGATTCACAATCCAAGCTCGATACTCAGCTGACTTGGTCTTGGCGTGGATCGAGCTTCGTTTTTGCCCTGAACCCTCAAAACGTCTGGGTATGCGCGCCGCTCCCGGATAGGCCCGCCCTGAAGGCCGCTGCGGTCCAGCGTGGCTGTGCCTACTTTGTCGAGAACCCGGCCAGCATTCTCGTCTGGCTCGAGGAGAGCGGCCCCATGCACCGTGAGTTGCGGCGCTGGACGCGGGGGCCGGCCGCCAGTCCGACGCCCACCCCTGGCACGGCGGTGAACACGCCGGGCGGACAGGGCGACGTCCCTTGTTCCAAGGCTCGCGATCCCGCGAATGGCGAACCCCTCGCCGCCGCGCTGAAGCTTTCGTCAAAGAAGGCGCAGAAACCTACTGATACCGCGTGGTTCCGCGAGGCAGTCGACAAGGCCAGGCAAGCCACCCAGATCGACCCCGGTTGTGCAGAGGCCTGGTCAGTACTCGGGTTCGCCACCTACCGGGCAGCGTATGACATTTGCGGCCGCGGTGACTATACTGGCGCAGAACAAGCCGCACGCAAAGCGCTCGACCTGGCCACAGATCCCCAGGTGAAGGCTTCTGCGGCCCGCAACCTTGGGCGCATTGCTTCGGCCCGCAACAACTGGGACGAAGCCGAACGCATGTTTGCCGAGGCGAGAGTGGCGAATCCCGACAACAAGGAAGCGAAATCCTGGTCCGACGAACTCGTGGTCCGCAAGAACGTGCGCCAAGAGTTGCTTGCGGCCGTCACCAAGGCTCTCTCTGGGGAGATGCTCACGGACGACGACATGAAGTCGCTCACCGCGGAGGAACTCGGCTTCCTCATCAACGCACCCCTGGCGCGCTACGGTCGCCGTCTCAACACCGGTGCGCAGGATTGGTTCTACTATTGCGAAGGCAGCCCCCTTCAGAATCGGCCGGCCTTCGATCCCAATGCCTCGCGAGATGTCGCCAAGAAGGGCACGCCCGACCTGGAGAACATGAAACTCGTGCAGGCGCTACGCAAGCAGCGCAAGGCAGGCGGGGGAGCCGTCACCGAATGACCGCTCGGAAGCGTGTCCTGTCCGTTCCGACGGCGACCGTATCAGACCCTTGGACGCAGATTGACTGGGGCTCTGAAGCTCCCCGACGGGCGAGGCAGAAAGGCGTCCCATCCCAATTGGCCAGCCGCGGAACATGCTACCGTATGGCAACCTGAGAGAAGAAGCCACCATGGCTCCCGCCTCAAATCATCTACAGATCAGGCAGACCGCAGACGCTCCCATTCGGAGGTGAATGAATGTCAGTGTACTACCCCTTTGGCCGAACAACGTACTCCGACTACCTCCAAGCCAACTCGTTTGTCCGTGACATCACAGGTGCAATCAGAAGTGCCGGTGCCAGTGTCGCGGGATCAATAGAGTCGTCCACGGCGGCCACCTGTACCGCGATTTCGGACCAGACCGAGGCCGTCGTCGCTAGCAATGAGGCGCTCACCGATGAGTTCGGTCGTGGTTTCAACGCGGTCAACCGGACTCTGGACTGGGGCTTCAGGTTGGTATCCCAGGGACTGGATAACGTGCGTTCATCCATCGAAGATCTGAACGCCACCTTCAGTTACAATATGGGGCTGATTGTGACTCAGCTGCAAGTCCAGAGCCGACTGCTTCTGGGTGTGGTCGAACGTCTCGACGCAATCCACAAGACGCTGGAAAACCCAACCCTCACCCAGGCCCGGGAATTCTTCCGGGCCGGGTGTGAGCGCTTGGAACGGGGCCTGCTCGACAAGGCGCTCGAGGCCTTCCTGAAGTCGGAAGAGAAGAACGACACCGACTTTCTGACCCAGCTTCAGCTTGGACGGCTCTATCTCTACGGAAAGGATGATGACGACGACGTTGTCAACCTTGAGAAAGCCCGGAATCACCTCCTGCTGGCTGCCCGGTTCGGCAGGGCCGAGATTAGTTTCCTGCCCGAGGCCTCGGCGAGCACCGGCGAGGCACTCCTTCACGCTGCGATCGCTTGTTTCCTACTTGCCAGCGAGGCTCAGCTTGCGGGCGATGCGGCTGGCTCTCGAGGACGGCTTGAGGAATCGGTTCGTCATGCATTGGCTGCCGCAGCCCTGCGACCCGCTCTGGGACAGGCGCACTATCAGGCCGCTTCCGGCCTGGCACTTCTCGGCAAGACCGAGGAGGCGATCGCCTCACTCCAGATGGCGGTCGCGACTGACGGCAAGTACGGCCTGCGGGTGATGGACGACCGAATCTTTGCCGCAATGCACACAGCCGTAACTGCGTCGCTCACGAGGCTCCGTGACGAGTTTCTTTCCCGAACCAGGGAAGCGCTAGTCGCCAAGCGGCGTGAGATTGACTCATACGTCTTCATCGGCGAGGAGGCCCAATCGGATCGACGAGACATCGACGCATTACTCGCCAAAATCGAGCAGATGCTCGCGCGGAATACCCTGCTCGATTGCCAGCACGCTCTGTCCGCAATCGACCGCATTTCGGCCAACGTCAGGCGGACGGGTTCGGCCCGGAAGCTAGACAACTTCTTCGGGACTTATGACGGATATTATGGCGCGTTCAACTCGGACGGCTCGTTGCTCGCCTGTCGAGGCGTTGGCGGCAAGCAGGTCATCACGTTCTGGGACGTGCACGAGCACCGCGAACTCGCTACCTTGACTGGGCACTACGGCGTCGTCCATTGCATCGCCTTCAGCCCTGACGGCTCGCTGCTCGCAACCGGGGACGGTGATCGGAAGAGCGGTAGCGTCAGGCTCTGGGACGTGCACGAGCGCCGCGAGCTCTGCACGTTAGCGTCCCACCCTGCAGAGGTCTATTCTGTCGTCTTCAGTCCAGATGGCACTCTGCTCGCCAGCGGAAGCGGCGGCGATAGCGGCAGGCTCTGGGACGTCCACGCGCGCCGCGAACTCGCCGCCTTCCCCATGTGCTCGGTGGGCGCCTTCAGCCCAGACGGCGCATTGCTCGCCGGTACCTCGAACGACAATACCGTCAAGCTCTGGGATGTCCACCATCGCCGCGAAATTGTCGCCTTCCCCAAGTGTCAATGGGGGGCCTTCAGCCCTACCGGTTCGTTGCTCGCCTATGTAGAATTCGGGAGTCCCAGTAGCATCAAACTCTGGGACGTACGTGAGCACCGCGAAGTCGCGACGCTGGCTGGGCACGCCGACGGATTCATGTTGCTCGCCTTCAGTCCAGACGGCTCGCGGCTCGCCGCAGCTGCTGCACGCGGTTGCAGTGCCATTAAGCTTTGGGACGTGCATGAGCGTGGTGAAGTCGCTACGCTGGTCGGACACTCCGACGGAGTTGAATTCATCATCTTTAGCCCTGACGGTTCACTACTTGCCAGCGGCGGCCGCGAAAGGTGTATCGTCGATCTTTGGGACACATACAAGCTTCGCGAATTCGCCACACTCTCCGACCCCGACAAGTGCCACACTTCTGTCTTTTCGGGGACCTTCGGCCCAGACGGGGCACTGTTCGCCTGTACGTGTCCCTACTACGGGGCTATCGTGGTCTGGGATGTGCCCGTCGAAGGCGTCTTGCCCCGCGTCGGCTGGGAACGCATCCAGGCGGTCAGGCAGAAGGCCACGGAGGCGGCCGAGGAACGGGAACGCATGGCCAGACAAGCGGCTGAGGAGCAGGAGCGCAAGGCCAAAGAGGCGGCTGAAACGCGACAGCGGAAAGCCAGGGAGGCGGCCGAGGCTGCACAAAGACAATTGGATCGTGAGATGCTGGAAATCGAACGGCGCCGCTCAGGCCTCTGCATCCGCTGCGGGACCAAACTCAGCATGCTGCGCCGGCTGTCGGGCCACGGCGACTGTGGGCGGTGCTAGCGCGAACCGGCTGCGATGCTGCCTACCGATGCAGGTAGCCCTTCTTGCAGACGCACTGCTTTCCTTCGTGCGCATGATCCGAACACCACCATCGCCCGCAGGCACTGCATTGGAAGAAGATCTTCCCACCCTGGTCCGTATTCTTGCAGCCTGATGCTGAACAATTCACTGATGACATTGTTGCTATCCTTTCTTTGAGCGGCAAACACCACGGTGACCATCACAGCAAGCGAGGGCACTGTCAAGTCCCTCCGAGACCAGGCGCAGAGCGCACTTTCGGTCCGCTGGGTCGGGTGCCTTTCTGACAACAGGTCCCAGATCGACCAACCGTTTCAGAATGGCGGCGATCGGGCCTGGTCGTCTTGCCACGCATCTTCTCGCCTGCGGATTCGCCGGCACGATCAAGCACAGCTGCTCGGCAGCCGCTCGGCAGGCCCTTGCTCGGGCAGGCGGCACGCGATAGGGTATGCTGCGCGTCTGTGCTGCAGGCACAGTATCTGGTGGGTACAACCGTGAGAAAGAGATTCTACGATGCCTATTCCCGAGGATAAAGCTCGCAAGCTTGCAGAACTTGAGGCTCAGGTAGCCAAGGAACCGAGCAATCCGAATTTGCACCGCAAATGGATTACGGAGCGGGTCAATGCGGAATGTATCCCAGGCGGCGGGGAAAACCCACGGAGAATCGCGATGATCTCGTGGGCAGTCGTTGAGTTGAAGCGCCGGTTGTCAATGCAAGGGCACACTCCCGGCACGAGGTCCGGTTTTCTTCATTGGATTGCCTTGTACCTGTCAAGCCTTGGACGCTGGGAAGATGCAGCCAATGCGTATGACGAATTCTGGAGTCACAGCGTGTCCGAGAAGATGGAGGATATGGACTGGTATGACCTCAAGTTTGCCGCCGACGCCTATGAGCGCGCCGGAAGAAGTGAGGACGCAAAAAGGGCCCTTTCGGATTGGATGGCATGGGCAATTAGCTCCGGAGAGGGAGAGGAATGGGAAATCTCGGACATAGCCCAGAAGCTTGCCGCCTTCTCAAGGTGACTCGTGCATGGGCGTGCTGTCGGCACCGGCGATTGGACTGACGATGGAGATCGTGGTGTCAAGAGTGACCTCGCGTGTTGATCTTTTCTGGCTCACTCGGTCTTGGGCCGCTTCCTAAGCCAGCCCCTTCTTCCCGACGGGACATCTCGACAGACTTGGTCGATTTCGTACAAAGAGACTCCCACAAGGGCAAGGGCGGCGACGGTGGTAGAGACGAGCCTAGCCGCACTGAGGCTCCAGTCCATGTGCAGGACGATGAACACGAGCAAGACTGCCCGGATCCATCCGCTGCGAAGTTTGGCGACGCCGGAGCCGGGTTGGGCGCCGAGCAGCCTGGATGCGGCCATGAGCCCCACTGTGAGCGCAAGAAGCGCAACCGTCTTCGCTATACCGTGGGGCGAGTGCGCCCAGCCAGCTATCATGCCTAGTCCGACGACGAAGTTGAAGGCCATGTCCGTTTGTCTGTCGAACTTCTTGCCGAACTCGCTAGTGCCGTGGAGGTAGCGTGCGGCGACGCCATCGGCGACATCGGTCAGCAGGCCAGCAACATAGAGCGAGGCCGCGTCGTTGAACTGCCCGCGAAAGGCAAGCCAAGCGGCCACCACGCCACAGGGAACGCGCACCGCTGTGAAGGCGTTCGCGAGCCAGAAGCCAGGGCCGCGGGGGAAGACCCCCTCAAGCACCGCATCCACCATCGCACGCAATTCGGAGACATCGACGGCGACGACGTATCGCACGCTGACGTCCAGCGCGCCCTTGAGCAGGCGCCCGAACTCAGCAACGCTCACGACCTGGATGCCAGTCTGATTGGCCCTGGGCCCGATGTGGGGAACTTCCGACTTCGGCACGAAGAATACGCGCGCAGCCGACGCGGCGAACGCCTCGAACTTGCAAAGCATGGTCGCATCGGGTAAGGCCCCGTCAATGCTCCACGGCTCAACCTGCGGATCAGCGGGATCCTCCAGCAGTCGCAGTGAACCAGTGGCCCACACCGTGGGCGTGTCCCGCAACCAACCGCGCAGACGCGTCCCGTTTCTTCCACGCACGCCAGCCAGGTAGGCCAGTACCCCGGCAAGCTGCGCAGAGCGCCCGTTCAGCGTCGGACGCGCGCCGCCACCCCAATCAACACTCCACGAACGGAGGATTCGCAGGCGGGGTATCCGCAGACTCATGCAGGCCAGTATGATATCGTCTAGATGGAGGGTTTCGATTTCGGCAGCAGTAAGCTGGCTCTGCCGCGCCGGATCTATCGGGTTGGGCGTTCGGACCGAGATCTCTATGGGCCTCGCCCGGTCGCCCTCGACATTCGGGAAAACGATGCGCGGGACTGCTTCCGGTCTACGCAAGCATCACCCGAAGCTGCCACAGTCTCGCCGTTGGATCGAAGCCCAGCTCTTTCGTTGACACGGAGCAGGTCTTCTCGCTGTCCACATCCGCAGGCACCGCAACAGAGGCCAGTGGCTCGCCGGTCTTTGCGTCTTCGAGAAAGAGAACCAGTGCGCCGGTTTGGGGGGGATCAATTCTGTAGGTCACAGTCAATTCCGCCGACGTCCACACTAGATGGACCTCGATATCAATGCCGCCCTGAAAGTCGAATTCCTTCCTAAGACTCTGCGGGGCAGCTGCCGTCAGGGGAACACCGGCGCCGGGCACGTGAACAACAGCAAGATTCCGAACATACTCGCGGAATGCGTCCAATTGCACACCGCTGAGAACCCGATCGAGGTTACAGCGCACGAAGGCGACAACCTGCTGTGTGCCCCGAACCGCACGGCGGACAGCCGGCGGCGCGAGAGCCGCCTTCAACGTCTCCCAAACGCTGCTCGTGTCAGGCAGCAGAATCTTGTTGACCGCACGAAGAGCGACCTGGGCGCGTTTTTCCGGCGAGTACAATCGACTGGCCGATGCCATAGCTACGCGAACCGGGGCCAGCCGCGCAAAAAGCTCGAGCCAAGCATGGGATCGAGGAAACTCGCCATCGGGAAGGGCTCTCGCGTAGCGTTGATACGCGTATTCCCATAGCTCCGGCATCCTGGGAGCCAGCTTGCGCGCCTCCGTCTCTGCGCGCGATGCCAGCTCCTCGAACTCCTGTGCCCGCAGCCAGCCGATGTGGGCACAGACCGTGGCTACAGCCATGACCTCCTCGACGCCGTCGAACGCGTCCGCGCAAGCCCCGACATCGGGTTTATTAGCCGCTTCCTTCAGTTCCCGCCACACGGAGTTCAAATCTTCGTTCAGCTCAGAAAACGTCACCAGCCAAGTTCGCGTCTTGTCTGCGGCAATCTCCTTCAAGCGCGCCAACCAGCGCTGGTGGACCTCCGTCGCCCGCGGTGGCGCCTCGCCGCAAAGGGCCAGTGCCTGTCGGTGGGACTCGCCAATCACAGCCAGGGCGATGAAGTCGTTCCGCTCCATGCCCGTGCGGTCGAGCAAGTCGTAAAGATGGTCGGTCAAGTCCTGGATGCGGCTCATGGTTGGTATCGTCCGGTGGGATCCACTCCCGGCTACCAGTCCTGTCTGTCTACGTACTTCTTGCGCGCCAGGTACACGTAGTTCTCCTGGGTAAATGGCGGTTGCATCAATCTGGGTATGGGACGCATAGCGGTCATGAGAACTGACGGGGCAGTGTTCAAGTACTGAAAAGAAACATACAGCCCGAGTCGGGTCCAGGCGTGAACCACGCGGATCGGATACCGCCCTTCGTCAAGGTGGAGGCCGGTCCCGACTGCACCGATATTCTTTGGCTCGCAGGTATGGGTCTGCACGAAGCCGACATACGCGTGCGCAAGGGCATCCATGAGATCGTCTAGCTGCGAGGGAGACGCTGCGGCCGTGGCTCGGAACACAGCCTTGGCCAGGTTGACGGACAGAGTAGCCCACTGCTCGTCGGGGTTCAGGACATGCTTCTTGACGTGGTGCCGCTCCATCTTCTGACTCTGGAAGCTCTGCACCCCGAAGGGAGCGATCTTCCACTGCACACCGCTGGTCGCCGCCGACCTCATTCTTCCCCCCTATCGCGAAAGCCACGCCCTACCTTGGCTAGCAGCCGCTTGACATCGACTTGCGCGGTATTGGCTGCTGTCTTGATGTGTTCGGCACCATCATCGATCCGCACGTATCCCAACAGCAATGCGGCTTCCTGGTAATTCGGGCGTCCATGCAACGGGTCCGCAAGCTTGGCGTATTCCTGCTCCAGCAGGCGCTCCTGCTGCGCGATGCGGGTGTCCAGCGCCGCCAGTTGACTGCTACGCCACTCAGGGGACGCGCCGCGGGCCTTCCGGTCGCTGACGTGGAGTTCAAGGATGCCCGGCGCAACGTCGGACGTCGGCTCGCCGTCCACCTCCGCGATGATGCGGGCGCAGCGACGACGCCGCTCGCGCAACTCCGAGACGTAGCCCGCGCGCTCGTCCACCGATCGCGCCAGCTCAAGTCCCCGCGCCTCGCTGCGCTCTGCCCGCGCTGCGATCTCCCGACGTACGACCTCGGAAGCAACGCCGCGTCTGTCCGCGAGAAAACGCAGCTCTTCGTCGTCCAGGGCGGAATCGCAGGCGTACATCACCTTCAACAGCACGCGCTCGTCGATCGGCAACTCGTCGAGAACCCATCGCATGGCTGTAGTCCGCTCGACCGCCAAAGCAAGCTCCTCCTGGCCCGGCGAGGGGTCAGGGTGACATGACACCCCCGGTTCGTCAGGGTCATGCGCTCGGCCTGGTCCCAGCCCCTGGGTGTCGCGGGGCAAGCCAGTCTTTCGAAGGGACGAAGCCGCAAAGTTGTGCGCGGCTCTTGCCAGAAACGGCCCGGGCGCGTCTGCCCCTGCTAGCATGACGATGAACCTCGAATCGTCGAACTTTTCAGCCAGAAATTCCCCGACAAACTGATCGTACTGGCCGAGCGATCGCGGATCGTCTGCCACCGATGCCAGCATGTACTGCACCCCTTGTTCCACATAGGGCAGGGACAGCCCGGCCACCTCGCCCAGCAGCGCGCGATCACGCGGCGCTGCCACAAGCGCCGCGACCGCTTCGCGTAGCGTGCGTTGCTGGGGCTGCGGCGGCGCCATCGACGGCGATACTATCCGATGGCGTCACGCGTGAGAAGCGTGATTTCCCCTCAAAGCAACCGCCCACAGTCCATCGAGCTCCGACACCGACCTTGTCCCAGCGAAGCCTGGCCGCTATCTCCCAAGTCCGCCAAGGCGCAACCCGAGCGGCACGTCTGCCACAACGCGACCCGTGTTTTGAGTAACACGAATGCTCACGGGCAGGGGGGCGGACTCGAGAAGATCATACTTCTTCTTGACCGAAAGGCCGAAGGTCACAGAATGCACAGCTTGAGAGAGCCACACTGGCAGCTTGAGGGGCTGGAGTTTCGTAAGAATCACATCGGAGTTGCCGCTCACGGGCTCCAGTCGAAAATCGCCGACTTCAGTGGACGCGGTGTTTTTTAGCTGGCAGGTGATCTCGACCATCTCCTCCCGATCGATCTGTCCGTTGCCGTTACCCATTGCCAGATCCATCCGGCTCTTCCGACCGTCATCCACTTCACATTTCTCAAGGTGGATGACCCCAGAAATCGGAGACGCCAATGCTGACAGCGGAGTCAGTGGTGCGCTGCCGCTGGTCGGGCCCTGTGTTGGCGCTTCGTTGCGCAGAATAGCCACGGTTGCTTCGGGCAAAGACCATTCGGCTCTCGCAGGATCCTGACCGTCAATTGCCACGACAAAGTGGCCCAGATTGGCAATTTCCTCTCGGACAAAATTCGGCAAAGATCGAAGGTCAAGCTCTGCCTGCCCCTGCGAGTTCGTCTGGCCCGCGACCGCTGACTCCACGGACCCGGACACGGTGATCTGAGCGTTGGGGACTGGATGACCATCACCACATGGGACATCCCGCGTTGCAGTGACGCTCTCACTCGGAGCACCTCGCTTTTCACTTGTTCCGAGTCTACTCTGGTCGATGATGGCGGCCAAGAGCGTTGGCACGCCTACAAGCAGGCCCGCCAGCCCAACCATGTACGCTGCTTGCCGATCACTTCCCGCGTCTTTGCCCTGGTCGTCGGTCGTGTGCTTATTGGAGAGAGCAGGCGAAATCGCCAGGCTGACCACACCAGTTCCCACACCGAGCACCCCTGCAATCCAGCAGCCTCCCAACCAATCCTTGTCCTTGTCAGCAGCAGGTTTGGTAGTTGTCACCTCGACTCGTTCGGACACCTCAACGGTTTCTTCCGTGCACAGGGGCTGCCGGCGCGCCGTGATGACAAGGCGCGTTCCACTGCCGGAGACCGCTATCCGTGGCTCGTCCTTGCTTGCGGGCTGCCTGCGGACGTACGTCCTGGCCTGTTCGTCCTTGCTCACCGCCTCACTCGTCACATTGATGCAGGCTGCAGACATGGCCGCGAGGAGGACCAAGGATACTGTCGCCAGCGACCGGTTGGTCATCGCTTCTTCCCGGTCCAAGACAATCTTGGACCGCCTTTCACTTGCCAGCTGCCGGCGAGCATTTCCCCGGCCCCGCTGTCTTTGTGTTTGACGGATAGGCGTGAACCATCATCAGCCCGCAGCACCAACGATCTTCCGTTCAGCGGGCCACGCAGCTTCAACGTGTTGAACTCACCGTCGCTGGTCATGGTCGTGGCGGTCGCCTCGACGATGCGACTGCTCGCATCTTCCACTATCAGCTTGATCTGGCCGCCACCTTGCAGGTTGCCTGTCCACGCCCCCTGTAGCTCCGCCGGATCAACAGCCCCCGCCGACACTCCGGGTTGAGCACTGCCCGCTTCCTGCCCTGCCAACCCACTCGTCGGCCGCACCACGCGCGTCGGGGCTGAACGGCGTTGACTGACCGTGCGGAAGTCGGTCAACGGGACCACGTCGGTACACGACGATGGCGGATCGGGACTATTGGCCGCCACACGCAACATAAACGACAAATCGCTATACGCGTCAAACCGCATTGTTGTCGTCAGCAGAGCGGCCGGCGGCAGCGCGTAGGTGAACTCATTCCGAAGGGTTTGGTTGTCTGCCGTGAATCTACTGCACGACCTGTCAACCGGCTTGTACTCGCGGCCATTCGCGAACAAGCTGGGAGCGCAAAACACGTTCACCCCGTGTGTCTCGCCGTGGAGAGTGTATTCGAATGCGAAGCGCGCCGACGCGGGGGGGCTCCAGGCCACATCCACGGCGCGAACAGAGATATTGTATTTGTCTTTGAAGATCATCCCGACCTCTCCGGACTTCGACTGCGAGCCGGATGCGGTCCATTGGCCCCCGTGGCAGAGCATTGCCAGATCAAGCCATCTCGACTGATCGACGGATCGCGGTGATGCGCGGAAGTGGGCGATAGCCTCCCGTACCGCAGCATCACCGGCTCTGTCTAGTGCGGAAGGCTGGGTGCCCATTGCAAACACGCGCCCGGCGACGTCCTCTCGCATGGACCCGCGGACGCTCTCGCAGGACCCGTGCCCAGTTACTTCGGCGAAGGCGGTGCTTGGGCTCGAGGAGTCCCACTTCTTTCCCAGTACGCTGCGGCAGGCCGTCAACGCAAGACCACTAAACCGTCGCCCCGCGTTGTTCGCAAGCAGATCGCTCTTGAACTGCTCCCTAAGGCTATCCAGCTCCTCCAACGCAGCGGTCCAGTTTTGTTGCAGCGAGGCCTGCTCAACAACCTTGAGCCGCCTATCGATTTCGCGGTCACGTGAGCCTGCGCTGATGGAGGAGGCAACTATGATCCCGCTCACCGTTGCGATCACTGCCAGAGTTGCAAACGCTGCGACACGAAATGGTCGGGTTGCTGATCGGGCGAACTTGAACAGATCCCTCTGGAATGCCCTCCGGGATGCGACATCTAGCGTCGAAACGCCAAGGCGGTGGACGTCTGCCACAACACCAACGACTTCGGCCTCGAGTTGGCGGGCCAGCGCGTGGCCAGAGAAGCGAGAAGCTAGCCACAGATTCCGGTTTGCAACCACCGCACTCTCGGGCTTCTGGCTGACTTCGAACAGTTTGTTGGTGATCCCCCTCGACGTGAAGAAACCCGTTAGTGAGCGCCCGGCTCGAAACAGCACCTCATAGCCCACAAAGTTCTGCTTCACCTCTTGCAGCTCCAACCCGCAGCGAATCCGCTCGCGAAACACTCCGAACAGGAACGTCCTGTAGTCCATGTCCTGAAAATCAGCCCGATTGAGCTGCCGAAGAAAACGGTGTCGTTCGACCGCGAGCCATTGTTCCTCGTAGGCGCCCGGTGTGCGTGCGAAATACAGCCCCAGCGTCTCCAGGTCACGACACTCGGTGCCCTTGCCATCGCGAAATCCCCGATCGGGCATGAACGCATACGCGAGTTCAAGCACTTGTTCCTGCGTGAGGCTCGCGTACCAATTTCCGACGGTTCGCAGTGCAGCCTCAATCAGACCGCAGACTTGCTTGGCGTCGTCGCCGCGTCCGTCAATTGCGGCGAGTTGCCGCAGTGACATCTCCAATTGGAACACATGGAAGCGCAACTGCGCAAGGGCCACGATCTTCCAGAGATCATCGAGATGACGGACCAGACGCGTGACTTCCACCAGTAGGTTCTCCGCCCCCCACAGATCGTACCGCCGGCCATCCACCATGATGGGACGCTCAGGCTCGAAGAAGCGTAGGATCGCCACCTGAACGTATTCCTTGCTATCCTGCTGGCAGGTCCGGACGCGCTTGTCGAAATCGCGCATCTGCTCCAAATCGCGCGTCTGAGAAACCCACCTTTTCAAGCTAGTGAAACCCACATCATCCGCGATCAACGTCTCGTACCAATCGGGCTTGGTTTCGACATAGTCCAGCAGGTCCGATGGCGATTGGATCGTCCGGTCCCGGCCAAGCTTGATCGGGTCGACGGCAGCCTCGTTGCTATATCGGACCGGAACATTCTCGCCCGCAAGCCACCGTTGCACCTCGGCCGCGCCCCAGCGAAGGCTCTCGTCGTGGAGAGTGAGCCCGCCTATCAATTGAACGATGTCCTTGTGTTCCGCGGGAGATTCGATAACGATGGGTTTCTTGTTGAACTGCCTTTCCCGGATCTTGCCGTATTCGGACTTGTTCAGCATCTTGGGGAAAAGTAGGTGGACGAGAGTCATCCCGAATGCGTGGTAGTCATTCCCTTTGCCGATGAGTCCTATCGCCTGCTCAGGTGCGATGTACAGCGGAGTCGCCTTGTTCGTCGATGCGTATGATACCTCCTTCTTGGATCCTTCTTCCGCGGTCTTGGAAGATCCGTAGTCACCGATGACTAGGTCAAGCTGGTCACTGTCCAGGTAGAAGATATTCTGTGGCTTGAGATCACAGTGAATGATCTGATGCTTGTGTAGTTTCTGGATTCCGTTGAGGATCTGCGGAACAACGCAGTTCCGGATGAAGTCGGGCGTGTACTTTGCGCCGAGGTCCGGAACATCTAGGAGCGTTTTGCCCTCGGCAAATGCACTTAGCTCCCAACAGCGCCCATCATACTTGTCCTTTCCCGTGCCGAACGCGTGCAGTCGCAGGATGTCGGGGTCCTCAATTCCCTGGATGCGCTCGAGTGCTACCGGATTCGGCTCGTCCCTGGCGTCACTGAACTCGTGGTAGAGCTTGAGGGCGTACTTGCGTCCCTGGCCGTCACCGACCAGGTACACGGCGGCCTCACCGGTCGCGCGCTCATGCGAGATGACCTGTTCCACCGCAACAGTTCCGCACGAAAGCTTGACCTCCGTGCCCACGGGCAGTTCACCCTGCATGTCTGAACGCGCTGGCGCTCTTCCACGCGTGTACGCCTCGGTCGAAGGCGAGCCGCCGCCGTCCCGATAGGCCTGTGTACCGGCCCTATCGTCCCGGTAGGCTTCGGTCTGGGGGCTCCGCGCCTCCTTGTAGGCTTCGGTGGGCGGCGCGGCTGGTCCAGCGTACTTCGGAGGCGAAGCCATTTCGTCCGCCAGGGTATCACGCCACGTCATGGTGTACAATCGACCCCGTGTGGTTCGTGTGGTTCAACGTCGCAGGCTTTACCCTCAAGGCGCCATCGAAGGCGGCGAACCAAGACCGTATCCTGCTCCAAGACCAAATCCTCGAGGGCGGGTCTGCGACCGCCGCGAGGGGACTGACGTGCCGCTGCTTCGTGGCCGATGGCATCGCTGGCACACGCGCGGGTGAGGTCGCGTCCACCTTCGTGCTTGAGCAGATCCGCGCTCGCCTTGCCCTGCCGCCCCCGGACGGCGGAGCGGGGTTGAGTACGCTGCTTGAGGCGATAAACGTCGAGATCATTGCGCACACGCGAGACGCCCCGACGCCTTCGGCGCAGGAACCACCCTGGTAAGGCTCTTGCACTGGCAGGACGGATTTCGCATCGTGAACGCCGGCGATTCAGAGGCGTGGATGTTACGCGAAGACAGGTTCTTTCGGCTTGCGGATGAGCAGGTGCTCAACGATCTGGACGCTGCCAGCCCCTTGACCAGCTACTTCGGAGGCACGGAAAGCGAGCTTGATCTGTCCATGGAGACGACTCTCCGTGAGGTTCGGCCGGGCGATCTGCTCTGCTCGGACGGTCTCTTCAAAGTGCTCGGGATCGACCAGGTCAAGGCGGTCTTTGCCAACAACCTCGGTTTGGCAGAAAAGGCTCGCTTCCACCAGTCCAAAGTCGAGGAACGGGATGCTCCCGACGACACGAGCGGCGTGCTCATTCAGACGGCGGTCTGAGATGCCACAATCCGATCACTGGAGGTACCCCGTGCTGCAAGAGGCTTCCCCATCGCCCCATCGTGAGTTCTCCCAAGGTCGTTTCGCCCCCACCTCGCTATTCAGCGCGGGTCTCCGACGGCATGCTGCGCGAGGTATTCGAGAGCCAGTCGCGCATCCTCTCGCTGCTTTCCAAATTGGAGGGCCTCCAGATAGACGACCGAGCAGATGGGGATTCACTTGGACTGTGCTGACTTCCTACGCAAGCGCGCTGCACACTGCCTTTGTTGCTCGAACCATTCCTGGTGCTGCTGCCGGGAACTTTCGACCAAGCCACGCACGACCAGTCTCAAAGGATCATCAAAGGCAAACACGACGAGGGGACCCAGACGGCGCCTGGCCGATGGCGGCGATGGCGGCGATGACCAAGCCGAGCGTCTTGCGGCGCGCCTTGTGAAACGGCTGGGGCAGAGTCTTCAGGAACGGGTAAGTTCTCTCTGGGTTCCCAGTTGGAATCGGCTGCACGCTCACCTCGCGTCGGTTTTCGGTTGCGAGCAGGGCCTCCAGCGCTCGACGCGAGCTTGTCCTTTCCCGTGCCCGCCTCGATTTGGTGTCAGCAAATGCGCTCGACCTGAGTCCTTGGTTGCATGAACACAAGCCGCTCTCGCACCCGTAGCGAAATCATCGCCACCCTGGCCGTCGCCTCGGTACTCGGGACGGCTGGACTGTGGGTATTCGCACGCAAGGCGCCTCCTGTGCCCGAAAGCTACCGGGCCATCGTGGTGGACGCGTCGCTGACGTCTAATCCGACATCCCGCTGCGAGGACCTGGGACGACTGGCGGACGAGGCTGCGCAGCAAAGCGTGGGCAAGTTGCATTTGACGGTCTTTGCCACCGGAGATCGCCCCAGCGGCTTCGAACCAACTCGCCTCGGTACAGTGGAGTACCAGTCGGGCACGCGCATCCTGGAGGGTGCTGCGGCCGACGAGGAGTCTCGCCAAGCCTTCCTCGCTGACGTGAAGAAGTTGTGCCCGCAGATCCCGAATCGCAAGGAAAGTCCCATCTTCCGTGCGGTCAGCGCCGCGGTGAAGACCATGCCGGCCGAGCTGTGCCAGCGCGACAAGATCACTTGCGAGGTCGTGGTGCGGACTGACGGTATTGAGGAAGAGGACGCGCGTGTGATGTCCGCACTACGTCCGGCCAAGCGACCACATGTCACAAACGACGCGCGGGCCGAGACTGAGCCACGCATAGCGAACCGGAACGTGACCGTGCGCTTCTGCTCATTGTCCGCCCGGCACATCGGACGGAACGCGGCCAAGTTGCCCACCCTGGAAGTCGTCGAGAGCGCGTTCCGGCGCGAATTCACCGCGCCTGATCGCGTGCGGTTTGAGCCCGCGTGCGTCGCGTACCGCGCGGCCAAGTAGCGCGGACGTCAGATCCCGCGAGCGAGCAGCGTCCTGGAGTAACGAGACCGCCAATCAAGGGAAACAAGGAGAACACGATGGGCAAGACCAACGGAATCAATGGCTATAGCGGCGCGAACGGATCGTCCCGGCCCGTGGTGTGTGGCAAAACCGACCCGACAAGCGCGCCCGGCGCGGCCCCGGATGCCGACGGCCGCCCGTTGTCCGAGTTGATTCCGATCGAGATCGGCCTGTTCCGGCGCGGCTACACGGCTGGTATTGAAAGCGGCCGCACCACGCCCGACGTCGATACCGAGGCCACCCTGCGAGACTTCGCGGGTGATTCCGCGCAGCGACTGGCGGCGGCCCCCTTCCGCCCGGAGGAGAACATCTCCGACGCCGAGGCGCAGCGGGAATACCAGCGCGTGCTCGCTGGCCTGGATCAGGCAAAGGACCAGGAGGACAACGCGCGAGCCAAGGTGGGTGAGTGCCAGAGTGAGCTTGCCGCCCACGAGCCCGAGCCCACACCGCCCGGAACCCCCTACCTGGTTGGCCTGCTGGGCGTACTCGGGATTGCGGCCACGCTTGCCTTCTCGTTGAGCGATCTGGTATTCTCCAAGCTCTTCACTGACCGCGTGCAGAGCCTATTCGCAGCGTGGATGTGCGGCGCCCTGTTCGCTGGTCTGGTCACCTGGACCTTGCTCTCCGGGGCCTCGCACGAGGGCTCCGAGAAGCGCCACTGGTGGGGCGTGGGGATGGGCGTGGTGTTCGGCCTCGGCCTTCTCCTGCTGCGCTGGAGCACAGTGCGAGGCGATGGCGAGCGGCTGATGGCCTGCGGCTTCGCCGTGATCGAGGTGGTGGCGGTGATCGCGGTGGACCTGTACGCCGCGGGTCTACGCCAGGGCTGGGCTACCTACCGGAGCCGCCTGCCTGGCTACTGCGAGGCTACCCACAACCTCGCCAACGCGTGCAAGCGACTTGAAGACCGCGGGGCGGCAGTCAAAGCGCTCGAAGGCCGCGCGCGCCGCTTCCGCGAGGACGTCCGCCTTCGCGAGAGTCTTGTTCGCAGCACCACGACGGTCCGCGCCGCCGCCGAGCGCGCCATCGTGGCCGGCTACCGGCTGGCCATCGAGCACAACCGCGGCCGGCTGCGCGGCGTCGACCAGAGCCCCTTGTCAGACGACGAGATCGTCGACCGTCTGGGCCGCAGTCGCGGTGCCGCGTTCCGGACTGCCAGCGACGGCGATGAACACGAGGCGGATGCTTAGCCGGGCGGAACACGCATGAACACCATCTACTCCATCCTGCAGCAGAACCCGCTGGGTCTGGCCATCTTGGGTTTGCTGGCGGCATTGATCTTGTGGCGCCTGATCAAGCTCATGGTCAGGGTGGCCGCCATTGTGGCCCTCGTGCTGGCTGGGTACATGGCGTACCGGTTGTTGACCGGGACTCCGATGCTGCCGGCGCAGGGAATGGCGAACCAACACCCAACGACCGCCAGCCAGGCCAATCATCTGGCAGGCCGGTCAACCGGGCGCCCGCTGTCGAGATTGCCCGCCCGAGCTGATTTCGGTCTCTAGCCGTCAGGGAAAAGCCCGCACGCGCGTCTTGGCAACCGAGGAGATGACTATGGCCCCCAAGACGAAACCCGCGTTGCGGTCCGAGGCGATGGCCGAGCAGGCAACCGCTGCAAAGCTTGAACGCCGGGAGCCCTGCCGTGACAACGCCACCGACGGGACGGGGTGGGCACGGCGGCGTGAGCGGCTCCTGCGCCGGTTGGAGCAGTCCATGTCCGGCACGCCGGTGGCGGCGCAGTCGGCATGGGCGGTGGTGGCTGGGATGCAGCGAGCGCGAGCGATGGCCGATGAAATGGGTCACGAAGGCGCGGTGACGGCCGAGGTCGGTGGAGGGGAAGAAGCGCTCATGCTGCTGGAGTGCGATGAGGACGGGACGGACAGCGGGGCGGCCAACGACCACGGTCCGCAACGCGCATCTTCCTCGAACGAAAGAAAGGAGTGAACATGCTGTCGAACACTGCCCGCCCGGCGAGTCCTCGTCGCGTGGCGACGCTGTGGGGACCTGATGGCGCGATCTTCGGGCTGCGCCTGTCCGGCGTGCGCGGCGAATCGCCGGTGTTTCGGCCGGCAACGCCGGCCGAGCTGTGGTCTGCCGTACACCGAGCCGACCTGACGGTCAGCGCACGCTGGCTGGTGCTGCCCGCCGCAACCGTGGGCGCGCCCGGCCACCTCGAGGTGTACTTGCTGGTGCAGGTCGGCAGCGAACTTCTGTTCGACACCCTGCCGGACGAGCTGCGCTCGCTACTGGTGCTTGGCTTTCCCCGCTACCGCTTCGAGCCCATCGACACGCAGGACGAGTTGCTGTTCGCGCTCGCCCCGTTCGGCGAATGGGCGTGGTCGCTCGCTCTTGGCCACCCCGTCGAAGACCGTGCCCCGGCCGCCAAGCCCATTGCACGACGTGATTCCGAGGAACGCGGCACCCCTATGACCCTGGCGCCTACCCAAGCCGATCCCGCACAGGCTATCGCGCTCTTGGCCACGGCGCGGGTGGCCTCCATGCTGGAGTGGACCCTCTCGCCAGCCGACGGGGCGCACGCTCCCCGTCCGGCCTGGCCGGGCCCGCGCAACGGCGGCCGGGATGGCGCCCCCCTATCCTTCGATTGCCAGGTGACCTGGAGCGGGTCGGCGGACAGCGCGCCGTCTCTGGTGGGTGTCAGCCTCGCGTACGCGCTGGGCGCCCGCGAGGCGCGCTGGACTGCTTTCACGCGCACCTCGCCCGAGCACACCTTGCCCGATGCGCCGGTCTTGCGCGAGCCGGGCTGCCCATCGCGGGTCGTGGTGGCGCACGCGGCTCTGCCCGACGTGCTGCCGCCTGCAGCGGCTGCCATGGCTCTGGTTCCCGCGCTGCGGCCCACCCTCTCGGCGCGCCTGCCACAGATCGATCTGCCTGAGACCGGGGCGCTGTTCGGTCACGCGGTCGACGGTCGGCCGGTGCGGCTGTCGCTTGTGGATCGGCTGCGTCACGTGTGGATTCTCGGCCAGACCGGTACGGGCAAAACCACGCTTCTCGCCAACCGCATTCTCGCAGATCTCGAAGAGGGGCACGGCGTGGCGGTCTTCGATCCACACGGTGAGCTCGCCAGGACCGTGCGCGACCTGATGCCGGCCAACCGCCGCGCCGACCTCACGTTCATTGATGCATCCGATCAGGAGCAAGAGCAGCCCGTACTCAATCCCCTGGAATGCCAGGATATGCTGGCGGCCCATTTGCAGGTTGGGCAGATGGTGGAGTTTCTGGTCTCGCTATGGCCGCGCGACATGACAGGGCCCGTGTGGGAGCAGGCAGTGACTAATACCCTGCTGCCGCTCGCCGCGCGTTTCGAGCAGCCGGGGACAATGGCCGACCTGCCGCGCATGTTCATGGACCCTGATTTCCGCACCAAGTGGCTATCATCGGCCGACCTGGCCGAGCGCGTTCCTGAGGCGGCTCTGTGGTGGAAGGGAAGCTGGGACAAGCAGTCGGACTTCACCAAGGGTGAGCGACGCGACTACTTCGCTGCCAAGTTCAATCAATTCTTCACCGATCCGGTCCTGAAGGCGATCCTGGGTCGGCCGCGATCCACCCTCAACCTGCGCAAGATCATGGACGGAGGCGGCGTGCTGCTGTGCAACCTCGGCCGAGGTGGGGTCAATCCGCTGGCCACGGCGCTGCTTGCGGCGGTGTTCATGCAGGGTTCATTCAATTCGGCGCTGTCGCGGGCCGAGCTGCCCCCTGAGCAACGCCGGCCGTTCTTCGTCTACTGCGACGAGTTCCAGCGCATCGCGGGCCCGTCCACCGGCGCCATGTTGAGCGAGGTACGCAAGTTCGGCGTCGGACTGGTACTCGCTCACCAGTTCGTGGACCAGCTCGACGATGACGTCATCGCCGCGGTACTGGGCAACGTGGGCACCAAGATCGTGTTCCGCGTAGGCGCGCGGGACGCCCGCCGCCTGGTTGGCTATCAACCCTCCGTCTCCATCATGGATCTCATTGGCATGCCCAACTTCTCTGCCTTCGTCGAACTCCTGGTGGGCGGTGTACCCTCGTCGCCCTTCACCCTGCGCTGCTTGCCTCCACCAGCCGGCATCGCGACGCTGGCTCTGGACGAGGAGAGCCGGTAGCCATCGCGGACTCCACATCGTCGCTGCCTGCGTCGCCACTCGATGCTACACTGGGTTCATGAAGCGCTCGAGTGTAGCGGCTCCTGCCAGTGCCGGCCGATGGACTTTCGTGGCGCGCCAGACGACAGGACGAGTCGCGATGCGGAAAATCGCGGTGAGTGAGCTTGACCGCACACGCCGGATACGGGGCAAGAACGGAACTGCCACGCGACTCGACAGCCCCGAACTCGCCCAACACCTGACAAGAGCGTTTCAGCTTGCGGTGAGACGTGTGAAGCGCACCAAGGGACGAGACGGCGCCCGGGCATGAGTTCTGGCAAGCCGTGGTTCGTCCTAGTCGCTGGCATCAACGGCGCGGGCAAGTCTACGTTTGCGCAAGACCGCGATACCCTGCGGGTTCTTCTGGACGCGCGCGGGCCAGAGATAGAGGTCATCAACCCGGATTTGATCACGCGGGAAATCCTGAGGTCCACCCCGGGGCTCTCGATCAGTGATGCGAACGTGAGAGCTGCTGACGAGTGCGAACGACGAGTCAGGGACCTCATCAAGGGCGGGCAGCGCTCGTTCGTCATCGAGACGGTCCTCAGTACCGAGAAGTACAAGCCCATGGTCCGGGCGGCCCTGAAGAGGGGATTCCAAGTGTTGTTCGTGTACGTCGTCCTCAGCTCTGTCGAGGAGGCCATTCAGCGAGTCGCCGTGCGCGTGCACCGAGGCGGCCACAACGTGCCGGTCGACAAGATCCGAGCCCGCTGGCCACGATCTCTTGCGAACCTGCCCTGGTTCTGGCAGCACGCCTCCAGGGCCCTCGTGTACTTCAACGGCTCTTCGGAACCCATGCCCATCTTGATGGCCGAGCGGCGGGGCAGCGAGGTCTGGTTCGCGCTGGATGCCCCGGCACCATGGGCCTTGGAGCCTCTGCTGCCCAAGTGGCGGCCGCGCCGGAGAACGCCGTGAATTGCCCCCATCGCGGTTCCCGGAGCACAGGGCGGGTGAATGCCAAGTGAACTGCCCATGCCTTCCCGACGAGTTGACCGCAAGGCCTGCAAGCAGACCACCGGAAGCAATGCCCAAAGCCCACGCGAACCAAGCTGTGCACGGCTGCCTGTGAAAACGCGGCGAGCCGCTCAGCCGATGCCGTTCAAACCAGGTGACATCACGGACGTTCCCGGATAGGGAGACTGCTTTCGGCCCATCTGCGCGCCCATCGCAGCGTGGGGCGCAACGCCGCGGCCGCGCCGCGTTTCATCCGCTTCGCTGGTCGAATCTCTTGAGCTGACCAGACGGCCCTCAGCTACATGTGGCGCAAGGCCCGTTCCAGAGCAAGGGAGAACGGGCCACCCAGGTTGCGGATCTCCTCGCATTTCATCCAGCCTAGCCACTCGTGTTTCTCTTCCTCTCTCAACGTCGCGGAGCCAGCGTAGTTGGCCCGAAAGACGTACGTCGTGAAAGGCGTCCGACCATACCGTTCCGGATCGACACTGTTGAACTTCTCCACCAGATGCAAGCCGCTGATGGTTAGTCCGGTTTCCTCCTCGACCTCTCTGATCGCGGTGGCTTCTGGGTCTTCGCCCCTTTCTACCGTTCCCGTGGGAATCGTGACGAATGGGACGGGCTTTCCCGGACGGGATTTGTTCTTCATGACCAAGTACTTGCCATCAGGGTTCTCCAGAATGACGGCAACGCCCTTCAATTCATGGTCTATTTTCTCTGCGACAGAAACACCTTTGGTCATCTCTTCTCCGCCGTCATCCTTGTCAGTGCCAGCCGCAGGCTGCAAGGTCGGATACTCGGGTGCGGTGCTCGGGCCGACGTCAAGCACGTCGACCAAGCGGGGCTGCCCGTAGGCTGCGCCCCCAGTTCTGACCACGAGGTTGGGCAGGATGCGGGCAGTGCCGGGACTGTGCGTGTGGCCGCATAGGACCACCAGGCGTCGGTCGGGGCGGGCGCTCATGATCTCCACCAGCGCGTCGCCGACGGCTCCGCAGGTGAAGTGGGGCAGGTAGTTGTCGTCCGTGATCGCGCCTCCGTGCCAGCACGCCTCCCTGAAAGGGGGCACGTGCGTGGCGAGCAGGACGCACTG
>PMBS01000233.1 GCA_003153015.1 Myxococcales bacterium | reverse complement strand
ATCTCGGGGTTGTCACGCTGAACCGACGCGAAATCCAGATCTTCCTCGGAGGCGCCCGAGGCCATGGATGAAGCCGCGCCGCCGCCCAGGCCAATGAGCATGGCCGGCCCGCCCAAGACGACGATCGCCGCGCCCGGTGGCACCTCGGCCTTCTTCACGTGGGGCAGGCGTACATTGCCGAATCCGCCCGCGATCATGATGGGCTTGTGGTAGCCGCGCACCTCGGGACCGGAGGGACCGGGCACTTCCATTTCGAAGGTGCGGAAACAGCCGGCCAGGTTGGGGCGGCCGTATTCGTTGTTGAAGGCCGCGCCCCCGATGGGCCCCTCCAGCATGATGTCGAGCGCTGAGGCGATGCGGCCCGGCTTGCCGAAGTCCTTCTCCCAGGGCTGCACGGCCCCGGGCAAGCGCAGGTTTGAGACCACAAATCCGGTGAGCCCGGCCTTGGGCTTGGATCCGCGGCCGACTGCGCCCTCGTCGCGAATTTCCCCGCCCGAGCCGGTGGACGCGCCCGGGTGAGGCGAAATCGCGGTCGGATGGTTGTGCGTCTCGACCTTCATGAGGATACCGACCGGCTCGCGATGGAAGGCGTAGACATTGCTGCCCGGGTCAGGGAAGAAGCGGTCAGCCTCTGGCCCCTCCATCACTGCGGCATTGTCTCTGTACGCCGACAGCACGCCGGTCGGGCTGGCCTCGGTGCTGCACCGGATCATCTGGAAGAGTGAACGGGGCTGCTTCTCGCCGTCGAGCATGAAGTCGGCGTTGAAGATCTTGTGGCGGCAGTGCTCGCTGTTGGCCTGGGCGAACATCATCAGCTCGACATCCATCGGGTTGCGGCCCAGTGCCCGGAAGCTTTCTGCCAAGTAATCGATCTCGTCGGGCGCCAGGGCTAGGCCTAGGTTCAGGTTGGCGACTTCGATGGCCCCACGGCCCCCCCCCAGCACGTCAATGGCCTCCAGCGCCCTCGGCTGGGCGTGGGCAAACAGGCGCTCGGCCTCGGCCTCGCTGGCCAGTACGGACTCGGTCATGCGGTCGTGCAGAGCGGCCCGCAGCGCGGGTTCGTCGTGCACCGGACCTGCGACCGTGTACCAGATGCCGCGCTCGATGCGGCGTACGGCCCCCAGACCGCAGTTGTGGGCCACGTCAGTGGCTTTGGACGACCAAGGCGAAATGGTGCCGATGCGCGGAACCACGAGTAGGCGAGTACTTTCATGGGAACCCTGAGAGGGTTCCCAAACCCTCCCGCGATGGTCCGCCGCTGGCAAAGCCGGCGGGCTCCCCACGCGATTTTCATGGGAACCCTGAGAGGGTTCCCAAACCCTCCCGCGATGGTCCGCCACGCGCGGCGCTGGCAAAGCCGGCGGGCTCCCCACGCGATTTTCATGGGAACCCTGAGAGGGTTCCCAAACCCTCCCGCGATGGTCCGCCGCCGGCAAAGCCGGCGGGCTCCCCACGCGACTGGCCGTGGTGCGCGGGCCGTAGCGCAGCACGCGCGTCAACACGAGCTGCTCAGCCTCGGGCAGGGGCGAAGTCAGCTCGACGAAATGGACAAACTCGGCGGCAAGAGCTGACACCTGCGGGTTGGCGGCCTGAATCTTGGCCAGTCGCTTGGTCAGTCTGGCAGGGGTGAAGGCAGAAGCACCAGGCAGAAAGAGGATGGGCATCGTGGACCGGTTGCAGACTGGCGCGACTGGGGCGCGTTTGCAATGTCCTCGACTCGTCCCGAATTCTCTCGCGGGCAGCCGGAATGTCCGCCCGGGAATCTAGTTTGACTGGACCTGTACTCCCGACTACAATCACGGGACGATGAAACTAACGCGATTTCCTAGGCTGGGGGTCGCGGGTTGGCGAGTGGCCGTCGTGGTCCTCGTGGGGGGCTGCAGCAGCCTCACTGGCGCTCCGCCTGTGTCTCTCGACGGCGGGGACGGCAAGGCCACACCTGACGGCGCTGGCCCCGCAGAAGCGGGCCATGGCTCCGACGGGGTTGGCGGTAGCCGGGCGGACAGCGAGTCGGATCTCTCGGTTGATGCACAACTTGCCGACGCAATTGCGGAGATCGGGGATGATGCGGCCAGACCCGCCCCTGGCCTCGATGCGACTGGCGACTTCGGTGAGGAGCCAGGGACAGGTGACGGGGGAGGCGCGGCGGGCGAGACAGGCGACGCATCCCTGATACTCTCTGACGCCAACATCCCCGCAGACGAAGGCAGTGCTAGCCAAGCAGACAGCTTGTTTGTCGTCGACCTCGCGGCAGGCGACGACCGAGTTGTGGCTGGCGGCCCCGGCGAAGACGCCGGCAGCGACGGCAGCGTCTGGGTGGCCGACGCCGCGGACGCGGATACGGTTGTGCAGCCCGACATCGCGAGACCTTCCGACGTCGTGAGCGTTCCCTTCACAGTCAATGCGGGAGCCGACCAGAGCATCTGCGCTGGCTGGCCGGCCACGCTTAGCGCGCAGGCCCGGGGTGGCACACCACCCTATGCCTACGCTTGGTCGGCAAACCCTGCTTGTTTCGGCTGCTTGAGTAGCGCTGCGACGGAGCAGACGGATGTCGTGCCGAGTGCCACGACGACTTTCACCGTGACGGCCCACGACTGGCTGGGCGCGGTCGCGACGGACTCGGTCGTAATAACGGTGGTGAACCCAGTGGCCGACGGCGGTCCGGAGGTTTCGGCCGATCCCGGCGCGCCGGTCGGTATCGGTACTCCGGCCCGTTCCGGATATTCCTATGTGTGGATCTGCGACCGGCCGACCTGTGCGCTGTCAAGTACGACGACAGCCCAGCCCACCGTGACCCCGAGGCTGTCGACCATGTACACCGTGGCGGTGACCAGCCCCGAAGGGTGCACTGCCAGCGACAGCACCACGGTTTGGGTGAACTTGCCGGTAGGCACCACACCCGAAGACGGCGAACCCGCATACCCGGTGTCAGCGTCCTTGCTCGTGCAGTTTGGTGCTGGCGTACGGACCTCATCGATCTCTACCGATACCGTGCTCTTGCGTGAGACTGCCAGCGGCACCCCGGTGGCGTTCACCTACGCCAACAACCCGTCGCTGCGTGCGCTCACCATCACGCCGAGCGGGGCGAACTACAACGCGACTTTGGCGAACTACACGCTGACGTTGGTTGGGGGAGCCTCGGGAATCGTTTCCAACGATTCTCTCCGACCGCAGCGTTTGCCGGCCGACGTCGTGATCAGTTTCACACTTTCCGGCACGCCTGACTCGTTTGCGCCGACCATTGTCTCACGCAGCCCGGCCCCGTTCGCCACGGGGGTGGCCACCAACACCAGCGTATCGGCAACCTTCAGCGAAGTGCTCGACCCAGCTACGGTCACGGCCGCCAACTTCGCCGTCGCGGCCGGTCCTCCGGTGGCGGGAACGCTTTCGTACGACGCGACGACATCCACAATCACGTTCGTCCCTGCCGCCACCCTGACTATCTCCGCCAGCCACACTGTGGCGGTCACTGGCATCAAGGATCTGTCGGGCAATCTTGCTGCCAACTCGAATTGGAGCTTCACCACCGGAAGGAATTCCGACACCACAGCCCCCACGGTGATTGCGGTGTCACCCGCGTCCGGAGCCACCCGGGCATTTGTGAGCACGAGCGTGGGCGTGACCTTCAGCGAGCCGGTCGACCCGACCACGCTTCCGGCTGGCATCCAAGTGGCTGCCGGCACAACCCCGGTGGCGGGCACTGTGACCTGCGATGCGGCCAACCAGGTGGCTACCTTCACCCCGTCGGCCCTTCTGGCCAACCAGACTCTCTACACGGTCACGGTGGCTGGCGTGAAAGATCTGGCGGGCAATACCATGACCACAGCGTTCACCTCGACTTTCACCACGACCACCATGCTTTTCGCCGACTCGTTCGAGTCAGGCACCGCCAACTGGACGCTGAGTTCGCCCTGGGGTCTGACCACGACCTCGTACATGAGCCCGAACCACAGCCTGACCGATAGCCCGGCGGGAAACTACGCGCCCAACGCGAACACCTCGGCCACCAGCGTCGTCATCAACGTCACCAACATCGGGTCGGTGTCTTTGAGCTATTGGCTGAGTGGACAAACCCAGGCCAACTTCGACTTTCTTATGGTGGAGTATTCGACCAATGGCTTCAATTGGAACAATCTGGCGAGTTGGTCGGGCACGCTCGGCTGGGCTCAGCACATCCAGACCATCCCTCCTCCAGGTCCGGGGCCCGGCACGTTTCCCGCTGGTACGACCAACCTGCAGATCCGTTTCCGCTTCACCTCGAACGGCAACCAGCAGTTCGACGGCACGTATGTGGACGACGTGACCGTACAGGCGAACTGAGCGCCGCCTTGGAGCCGAATCCAAAGGGTGTGAGGTGGTTCACCTCGTCAGCTCGAAGGGATCTTCGTGGCTTGCTCGTCTCCGATCCGACTCTGCGGCGTTTGCGGTGAGGAAGCTCGCGCCTACTTCACCCACTTCAGCTTGGGCGAGATGAACACCTGCTCCTTGGGCAGCTTGTCGAGCGCGGCCTTGTAGCTCTTGCTCTTGAACTTCTCCTGCTCCTTCTCGGCCGCTTCGCTGGTCTTCTTGCCCATGCCGATGACCTGGAAGGTGAAGGCAGCGTGGGAAGCGATCTGCTCCTGCAGGCGCGCCAGGATGTTCTCGAATTGGTCCTTGCTCACGCGGATCTTCACCCCGGGCTCGTCCTTGTAGACGCCGTTGAATGCGAGTTCCCTCAACCCTTCGACCTTGCTGAACATGCTGGTCATGAACTCGGCCCAGGTGCCGAGCGCTGAGTTCAGCTTCAACTCGGACACGTATTCGTCCTTGCCCATCTCCAGATACGGATAGGTGATCTCGACCCCCGCAGTGGCCGGGTTGAGCGTGTAGGTGGTCTTGTGGGTGAACTTCTCATCGTAGCGCACCACCTTCTTCTTCTGGGCGATGTGACAGGTGTCGTTGAGATCCTCTTGCAGTTCCTGCTCACCCCGGGTGCTCCAGATGTACGCTCGTTCTACCTGCTCAGGGAAGTCGTACTTGACCCGGTTGTCACACCGGGGCGCCTGGTCTTTCTGTTCGCGGATGACCTTGGCAATCACGCTCGCCTCGTGACCCTCCTGGGCGGCGCTCTCGTTGGTATACAGCCAGGCTTCGACGTGAATCGGTTCCAGCGCCGTGCGTTTCATGGCGTAGGCGTAGAGCACCTTGAGCGGGCCGTAGATCTGGTCGCGCTTGGCAGGCTGGGTTAGCCCCGCGCGCAGCATCACCTTCAGGCCGTCGCCCGGGCCCGACACATCATCGGCCACGATCTTGAACTTAGCGACACCCGCGGGGATGTCGGGCTGATCACAACAGGGCTTGAGTCCTTCTCCCTTTCTTTCGCAGCCTGGAAGCAGAAGCATCGCGCCAAGAAAAGCCGCGAAAAGAGTAAACTTGCCATGCATCCCTGGTTTCATGATGGGGACCTCCGTTGTGGGGGAGAAGCAGGGGGCAGCATACACAGAGAGGCGGGCTGGGGGAACCGGGAAAGGTCCGGGTCCAGTAGCCGGATCCGGATCCGGCCACCGGCCACCGGATCCGGACCTGGCCCCGTCGCCGCCACCCACCTTTTCCGCTTGCGGCAAAACGCGTCGGAGACGCACGGGTTTCCGACTTTGAACGCGCCGAAAGAGGTTATAGTCAGAAGCCCGCCCCACCAGTCGCTCATTCCGGGCGCGGGAGGTTTGGATCGCAACCATGAACAACGACCTTTCCACCGCACTTGCGACGCTGAGATCGGATCCAGAAGACAGCCAGGCGCTGGCGCTGCTCGCCGGATTGCAACCAGGCGATGCGACCGCAGCCGAGCGTGATGCCATTCAGGTGGCGCTAGCTGCCGAACGGGCTTGGCACAACGACCGGGAAAACGTCGAGCCCTGCCTGTGCCTGATCGACCTGGAGGTGGCCTGGGCGCAAGACCCTATTCGCCGCGCCACCCTCTTCGTGGAGAAGGCGCGCCTGCTCCACCGCGAGATGTGTCAGTGGGAACCGGCCCACGCGTGCGTGAACGAGGCGCTGGAGATCGCGCGCAACCACCCGGCGGCGGTTGAGTTCAAGCGGGTTCTCGAGGAGGAGGAGGGCGGCTGGCAGGAGCGGGCCAACGCGCTGGTAAGGCAAGCGAACGAAGTGGGCGACAGCCCGGCCGCAGCTCCCTTGCTGGCCGCAGCCGGCGAGCTCTATCTGCGCTACCGCCCGTTGACCGATGAAGGCGAAGCCCTCTTGCGCAAGAGCTTCGCTCTGGATGCACACCAGCGCCGCGCTGATGTGTTGCTGGAACGTCTGCTGCGCAGGGCCGGCCGCAGCGACCAGCTGGCCGAGCATCTCCAGCGGCGGATCGAGGCCGCGAGCAGCCCGCAGGACCTTGCCGCAGCCCGAGCGGCGGCGGGACGGCTGGCCGAGCAGATGAACCGCATCGACCAGGCCCTCGCGCACTACCGCGAGGCGCTGACTGCTTCTCCCGGACTCGAGCGCGCGCTGCACGGCGTGGCGCGCATCCTGACCGCACGCGAGAGCTGGGCCGAGCTGGTGACGGTCTACGAGGAGGCGCTGCGCACCGCCAAGCGTGGGGTAGCCGAGGGGCCCATCCTGGTCGCGTTGGGCACTCTTTATTGGAAACGCCTGGGTCAGATTGCCCAGGCCGATGCGTGCTTCCGCCGGGCGCGCAAGACCATGCCCGCGGCCGCGCCGGCGCTCGATTTCTACCGCGAATACCACCTGTCGCGCGACGAGATCCCCCAGTTGTTCGCGCTCTTGGGCCAGGCCCAGAAGGCCGAAGCTGACCCCGAGGCTCGCGTGCGCTACGGCATCGAGATGGCCGAGTTGGCCGAGCGCCGGCCGCAGTTGCTGGAGAAAGCCGTCGACACCTGGAAGGCACTTAAGCGCCTCAAGCCGGGGTTGCCCGAGGCGGTGGCCGCCTTGCGCCGGCTCTATACCAAGACCGAGAAGTGGAACGCGCTGCTCGAGTTGCTCAAGGAGCGCTGTGAATCGCTGCCGCCCGAGGCGGTGGACGAGAAGGTCGCGCTCTACTTGGAGATGATCCCCATCTACCGCGACCACCTCAAGCTGGACGTGATGGTGGTCAACACCCACGTGGCCATCCTTGGCTTGCGCCCCGACCATCCCGAGGCGCTCGCGGCGTTGGCTGAGCGCTACCAAGTACAGGGACGTTGGGGCGATCTAGCCAGTATCTTGACGCGCCAGGCGCAGGCGAGTTCGGAACCCGCCGAGAAGGTGGCGCTGTACCACCGGGTGGCGCAGTTGTGGATGGACAAGTTCAACAACCACCACAACGCCGTGGTGGCGCTAGAAAAAGTGCTCGAGCTGGTGCCGAGCGAGGAGAAGGCGCGGGCCACTTTGCGTGAGATCCACACGCGCGCACGCTCCTGGCGCGCGTTGCTGGATTTCCTACGCCGTGAGCTGCCCCTGCTGGACGCGGGTGCCCGGCAGGCCCGGCTGGCCGAGATGGCCGTGCTGGCGGCCGATCGTTTGGCTGATCTGCGCCAGGCCATCGCCTTGTGGAACGAGGTGCTGCAGAGTGCGCCGCATGACCGCGACGCAGCTGTGGCGTTGTCGGTCCTCTACGAACGCGAGAAGCGCTGGCCCGCTTTGGCGGAGATTCTTGGGCGCTTGGCCGAAGCAGCGGGCGGGGAGTCGACGCCCGAGGGGTGCACTCTCTTGGAGAAGCGCGGCCTCATCTTGTTCGAGAGGCTAGGCGCGCCGGCTGCCGCGGTCGACGTGCTCTCGCGCGTGCGGCGCAGCCAGAGCGAGAACCCACGGGTGCTGCGCGCCCTGCGCGATGCCTACACCGAGATGGGCGATTTCGATTCGCTGGAGGCGCTCTATTCGGGTCGGGGTGCTTGGGAAGAGCTGTGTGACGTGTTCTCGCAGGTGGCGGAACGCACCACCGACATGGCCGTGCGTGTCCGACTGCTCGGTCGCGTCGCCGACGTGGCTCGCGACAAGCTCAACCAGCCCGAGCGTATGCTCAAGGCCTATGAGGGCATTTTGGCCACCGACCCGGAAAACCGGCCGGTGGCGCGGGCCGCGGCTGAATTGTACGAGGCGACCGAACGCTGGGGCCGCCTAGTGGCGACCTACGAGATCCTGCTCGGTCCCGAGTCGACCCCAGCTCTGTCGGTGGGCGAGAGCCTGGCAATCCTGGAACGGGCGCGCTTCATCTGCGAGACGAAACTGGAGGCCAAGTCGTTGGCCTTCAAGTGGTGCGCCCGGGCCTACCGGCTGGCCCCCACCGATGCCGACGTGCGTGCCGACCTGGAACGCACCGGCGAAGCGGCCGAAGAGTGGGAGGCATTGCTCGGCCTGCTGGCTGCCCGGCTGGATAGCTCGGGCGAGGACCGGCCGGGTTCCGAGGAGCAACTCTCCCTTCTGCGCCGGTGCTTGCAGATCACTGGTGAGCGAGTCGCCCGCCCCGACGATCTCAAGCGATTTGCCGAGCACATCCTTACCCTGGTACCCGGCGACGATGAGGCCGAGACTGCTCTGCTCAAGCTGTACACGCGCAGCGAGAACTGGGCCGCTCTGATTGCTCTGCAGCACGTGCGCCAGGCACGCATGCAAGACCCGGTCGCTCGCACTGAGATCTTGCTGCGCATGGCGCACATGCAAGAGGAGCGTCTGGGTGACCGCAAAGCCGCCGTGGCTACGCTGCGCGAGGCTTGTGAGGTCCAGCCGGCAAACCTGCGCCTGGTGCGTGAGCTGGCGCGCGTCCTGGATGCGGTAGGGGATATCCGTGGGTTGGTCGAGGCGCTCGCCCGTCAGGTGGGCTTGTGTGCCGACGATGAGCGGGTTGCGGTTCTCTTGCGCATGGGCCGGCTGTTGGGAACTGCGTTGGCCCAGCCGGCGGCTGCCACCGATGCGTATTTGCAGGCCTTGGAGGCTGACCCCATCTCGGCCGAGGCGGTCGAGGGCTTGGAACGGCTGTTCGCCGCCGGTTCGGTGCGTCCCGAAGACCTGGCCAAGGTGGCAGCCCGGCTGCTGCCCTACTACGAGTTGACCGAACGGTTCGACAAGTGGGCGGGTATGCTCGAGGCGCTGGTTTCGGTGAGCACGGACCGGAACGAGCGACGCGCGCATCTGGAGCTGCTGGCCGATCTGTACCAAGGCCCACTGGCCAATGCGGCCGCCGCCTTTGGTGCTGTACTGCGGGTGTTTGAGATGGAGCCGGCCAATCCGTCGGTGCGCGGACGCCTGGTGCCGTTGGCCGCGGACGCGAGCAAGCTGCCCAACCTCGCCGAGGCGGCGCGGCAGGTGCTGGCCGCGACCGAGGAGCCATCGCTGCGGCAGGAGATCCTGATGCTCATCGCCGAGGTCGAGGAGCGCCAGCCTGCTCGCAAGGATGAGGCCGAAGCGGCCCTGCACGCGGTCCTGCAACTCGATCCGCTGCACATGGGGGCCTATCGCGCGCTCGCGCGCCTGGTGCGCGATGGCGAGCGTTGGGCGGCGTTGCGCGATCTGATCGAGGCGCGCGAGCAGCACCTGCCCGACGTTAAGGAACGCTTGACCCTTCTGTGGCAGGCGGTTGAGATCGACGAAGCGTTGCTCTATGACCGCGACCACGCGACCGAGCTTCTGCGCCGGATCAAGGAGTTGGATCCGACGGACCTGCGCGCTTGTCGCGTGCTGGAACGAAACTATGCAGCGGCCGAGCGCTGGCGGGATCTGGATGATTTGCTGGTGCATGAGGCCGACTTGCTCCCGCGTGAAGAGCAGCCCGAGCTAAAGCTACGCCGGGCTGAACTCGCGCTGGTGCGCTTCAACAACGCTGGCGCAGCTCTCGATCTTCTGGCCGAGGTCTTGGAAATGGCGCCTGGTCACGCTCGGGCGGTCGGGCTCATCGAACGGGTGCTTGACGATCCGGAACAGCGCCGGCGCGCGGCCATCATGCTGGAACCGTTGTACGCGGCGGCGGGAAACTGGGCCCGCCTGGTGGAAATCCTCGATGTCGAGCGTGAGGGGCAAGCGGGGCCGGCGGCGGTTGGGTTGTTGGTGCGCAAGGCCGAGGTGCAGGAGAGCAACCTGCAGGCACCGGCCGCGGCCTGGGACACCCGGCGCGCGGTGCTTGCGTGTGACCCGCAGTCCGAGACGGCTTTGCAGCAGGCCGAGCGGCTAGCGGGTGTGCTGGGATGCTGGAACGATCTGCAGGCGCTCTACCAGGATCTCGCAGGCAAACGCGATCCCTCGGATATCGCGGGAATTGCCGATTTGTTGTCGCGTGCGGCCCGGCTCTTCCAGGGCCCACTTGCGGATCGCAGCGCTGCCACTTCAACCTGGCGCCGCGTGCTCGACTTGGACATCGGCAACCCGCGCACCGGGGGGGCGGCGGCTGCGGCGCTGGAGGCTCTCTATCCCGAGACCGGGGACATCCGGGGTCTGGTCTACGTACTACGAGCCCGGAGTGGGTGGGCCGAGGATCATCACGAGCAGGCGGTGCTGGGTCTACGAATCGCGGACCTGGAAGAAAACGCCCTGCGCGATCTTCCGGCGGCGGTGGCCACCTACCGCAGTCTGCTCGACGGCGAGGGTGATGCAGCGGCGGCGGCCTTCGACAGCCTGGAACGCATTTTCCAACAGTCGGGTCAGGCGCGTGAGCGGGTCGAGCTGCTCCGCCGCCGGACGGACATGGTCGAGGCGACGTCTCGCAACCAGTTGCGCCACCGCATGGCTGCCATCCTAGAAACCGAGCTGCATGATGTGGATGAGGCCATTGCCACGATCCGTCCGGTGCTCGACGACACACCCGACGACGTGGAGGTTCTGCGCACACTGGCGCGCCTCTATCACAGCAAGGGGGCGGCGGCCGAGCACCTGGAAATCTTGGAACGGCTGCTCTTGCTGGCGGTTGCCGACCGGGATCGCATCAATCTGTTGCGCGCAATCGCGGGGCTTCTGCAAGGGCCTCTCGGCCGGCGCACTGAGGCGCTGGAACGTTGGCGGGAGATTCTCAAGTTGGCTCCCAGCGAAGCCGATGCGCTGGCCGAGATGGAGCGCCTGCTTGACGATTCGGACATGGCTCTGCGTTTTGCGGCGGCCGAGACCCTAGAGCCCATCTACCGGGCGGCGGGCGATGGACCGCGATTGGCCCGCATCCTGCGCGTTTTCATCGATCTGGCCGAGGATGCGCGGGCGCGCGCCGGCTACCGGGCGCGTCTGGCTGATATTGAGGAACGCAAGTTGGGCGACAAGCAGGCCGCCCTGCACACCTGGGCCGCCGCAATTCGGGACGGGACCTCCGATCCCGATTTGGGCCGGTTGCTCGACAACTACGAGCGGCTCGCGCTCTTGCCGGGGACCGAGCATGTGATCGAGATCATCGATCTCTATCGCGCGGTGGAGCCTGACGTCTTGGCCGAGGAGACGCGCCTGCGCCTGCAGCGGGCCATCGCGGAGCACGCCCTTGGCCTGGGCGACTTGCCGCTGGCCATTGACTACTTCAACCGCATCGCGGAGCGGCGGCCGGATGACGACGCCGCGCTTGCGGCTCTTGAGCGAATCTACCGTCAGCAGGAGGTTTTCGGCTCGCTCTACGAAGTCATCTTGCGGCGGGCGGACCTGGCGGAGACGCCCAAGGCTGAGGTGACCTTGCGGCGCGAGGCGGGCAGTCTGGCGGTCCGCTTGGCAAGGAAAGAAGAGGCCATCGCCGCCTGGGAGCGGGTCTGGACTCTGCAGCCTGGCGACGCGGAAGCGGTGGCGGCGCTGGATGCGCTCTACGTCGAGTTGCGTCGCTGGGACGATCTGGTGAACCTGCTCGACCGGCGGTTGGAGCGGGAGCAGAGCCGAGACGAAGACATCGAACTGCGTTTCCGCCTAGCGGAGATCCAGCGCATCGAGTTGGCCAACCGCGAGCGCGCCCTCGAGTATCTGGGCCAGGTCTTGGAGCGGGATCCGGACCACGCGCCCAGCATCAAAATCCTGCAGGACTTGCTGGAGGATCCCGAGGCGCGCATGACGGCCGCCACTCTGCTGGAGCCGGTCTACATCCGACGCGGCGCCTGGCGAGAGTTGGTGGGGATCGACAGCCTGCGACTCAAGTACAGCGAGGATCCCGAGCAGCGTCTGGTTTGGACGCGGCGGATTGCCCAGGTCTACGAGGAGCAGATCGAGGATCTGAACGAGGCCTTCAATTGGTACGGACGCGTGTTCGAGGAGAGGGCCACGGTTCGGGTGGCGCAGGAGCAGTTGCTGCGGCTGGCGCCCAAGCTCGGTCGTTGGCGTGATGTGGGCAAGCTGCTGGATGAGTTCCTAGAGAATGAGCTGTCCAACCCCGACGAGGTGCTGGCGCTGGTCCGCACCGCCATTCGGGTCTATGACCAGGAGCTGGGCGATCGCGACGCCGCCCGCCGGCACTACCGGCGCTACCTGGAGGCCCAACCGGGTAACCGTGCGGCTGCGGAAATCTTCGAGGAGGCACTGGAGCGTTGGGAGGCATGGAAAGAGTTGCGCGACTTGCTCGACGAACAGGTGCGCCTGGTCGAATCGCCCGGCGAACGCGCCGATCTCTTGCGGCGGAGCGCCCGCATCAGTGAGGAGAGTCTGTCGGAGGCAAGCGCGGCGGTGGATTCGTTGCGTGCGGTTTTGGAGATCGATCCCGACGATGCCCTGTCGGCCGCGTCGCTCGAACATCTTCTGGCCGCCGGGGAACGCTGGGAAGATCTGCGCGACCACCTGGTCTGGATGTTGGCGCGGGCAGAGGAAACCACCGCCAAAGACGCCATTACCCTGGAGCTGGCCGAGGTAGAAGGCAAGCGCCTTGGTCGCGCCTCCGGTGCGGTCGACCTGTACGGCGATGTGTTGGGGCGAACCCCCGGCCATTCCAATGCGATCGCAGCGTTGGAGGGAATGCTGGGAAACCCGGAGCTGCGGGCGCGGGTGGCCGAGTTGCTTGAACCGGCCTACCGGACCATGCGCAACTTGCGCAAGCTGGCCGATATTCTCGAGGTTCGGCTGGAGGCTGTCGAGGATCCACCTCGGCGTGTGGCAGCCTTGCGCGAAAAGGCTGCCGCCGAGGCTCAGCTCGGTCGTCGCGCCGAGGCCCTGGATGCGCTGGGACGAGCCTGGCTCGAGGATGTGACGGATGTTTCGACGCTAGCCGAGTTGGACGGCTTGGCCGAGGCCACCAACGGCTGGCAACGGTTGGTGGCCGTCTTGGACAAGGGCATCGAGGCCACCTTGGTTCCCGACCTGCGCGCCGATCTGCACGCACGCAAGGCCAGGATTCTCGAGGAGCGGTTGGCGGCACCCGATTTGGCCATCGAGGCGTGGCGCGAAACCATCGCTTGCCGGCCCGACCATCAGGAGGCATTTGTGGCGGTCGAGCGACTTCTCGAGGCTGCGGGTCGTGCGGCTGAGCTGGCCGAGACCCTGGAGAAGCACGCCGAGGTGGTGGTGGAGGCGGGCGAGCGCGAGCAGTTGACCAAGCGAGTGGCGGTGTTGCACGAGAAGGTTCTCAGGCAGCCAGAAAAGGCCATCGCGGCTTGGCGTTCGGTCTTGGATCTCGACGAGGAAAGCGCGGAGGCACTCGATGCCCTCGAACGCCTCTACGGCGAGCTGGGCGACTGGGCGAGTTTGGCCGAGGTGCTGCAGCGGAAGGTCGAGGGTTGTCACGACGTGGTGACGTTGCGTCACCTGTACATCCAATCGGCCCAGCTTCACGACGAGAAACTGCATGACGCTTCCGAGGCGGCCAGCCAACTGCGCGCGATCCTGGACATCGATCCCGACGATGCCGAGGCGCTTGAGTTCATTGGTCAGATCTACGGCCGCGAGGGCAAGCACGCCGAGTTGGTCGAGGTGCTCGATGCTCGGACGCGCGGGGCGAGCGGCGCCGAGACGCGAGACGCGCTCGCGCTGCAAGCCGCGCAGCTTGTCCAGACCGAGCTCAGCGACGTGGTGGGCGCTGTCGTACGATATCGCGCCATCCTCGACCGGACGCCGAGTCATGAGAAGGCACGCGCAGCTCTTTGGGAGCTGGCGCGCCAAGCGGACCAGCGTGCGACCGCGATTGCAGCGCTGGAGCCGGTGCTGCGGGCAGGGCAGGAATGGCGGTCATTGGTGGAGCTTCTCGAACTGCGTCTGCTCGGCGAGGACGAGCCCGCCCAGCGCATGGTGACC
Organism: Myxococcales bacterium; assembly: GCA_003153015.1. GTDB lineage: Bacteria > Myxococcota_A > Polyangia > Fen-1088 > Fen-1088 > Fen-1137. Next base: position 20,687 of record PMBS01000233.1, on the reverse strand, counting down.
CTAGCCGAGATGGCGAGGGTGGAGGAGCAAGATCTCCATGACGCCGCGGCGGCTTTCGCCATCTGGGCGCGCGCCTTGGCCGAGAATCCTGGCGATGCCAACGTGCGCGAAGCTTTGGAACGTCTGGCGTCTGCCCAGGGGGCTCTGGCCGAATTGGCCAAGATCTATGAGGAGCGTCTGAAGGACAGCTTTGACACCGAGGTGCAACGCTGGCTGGCTTCGCGCCTGGCCGCATTGTACGAGCAGTCGCTGGCCAACCCGGAACGGGCGGTTGAACTGTGGCGTGAGGTGGCGGGCATGCCGGGCGGCGAGGCCGAGGCGCTGGGACACCTGGAGATCCTTCTGCGCGGGCTGGGCCGGAACGCCGATCTGGAAGGGGTGCTGGCCCGCCAGGCCGAGATTGCGTTGCACGGGCCGACTCAGGCGGACGCCTGGGCCGCCTTGGGCGAGCTGCGCCTGCAACACCTGTCCGATCCCGATGGTGCGATTGACGCCTTCCGGGCCGCGCTCGAACGCGTGCCCACCCACGGCGTGGCATTGGCAGCCCTGCGCGCACTGGCGGCGGGCGCGGAACCGCCGCTCAGCGTGCTCGACATCTTGGAGCCACTGGCTGAGGGGCGCGGTGACTTTGTCGAGTTGGCGGCACTGGTGCAGGCGCGGCTTTCGCGCAGCGAGGATGCCGGAGAGCGGGCGGGTTTCTGGCGGCGAATAGCAGAACTGGCGGAAACGCGACTGGACGATTTGCCGCGCGCAGTGGATGCCTTGGGCCACGCGTTCAAGGAGGATCCACATGCCTTCGAGACCGCGGATCAGATCGAACGGGTGGCCGAGCGGGCGGGCACGCCGGTCGAGGCTGCTCGCCGGCTTGCGGCGGTGTTGGACGCGCTTGACGGATCAGAGTCGGTAGAGATCGGCATGCGGGCGGCACGCCAGTATTTGCTGGCTGAGGGCGCCGAGAATGAGAACGCAGCCGAGCGACTGTATACGCGGGTCCTGGAAGTTGAACCGGAAAGCTCCGGTGCACTGGAGGCGTTGGAGGCGCTCTATCGTCACCGGGTTGATGGGCAGCACCTGGCTGCGATCCTGGAGCAGCGTGGGGCGCTGGAACTGGATCCGACGAGCCGGTTGACGTTCTTTGCTGAGGCTGCCGGGCTGCACGAAGATCGTGGCGATGTCGCGCTGGCCATCGCTGCCTGGAAGGCGGGGCGTGAGGGCGATGAGTCCAACCTGCAGGCCCTCGACGAGTTGGCGCGCCTGTATGAGAAGGCGGGCAAGCTCGATGGTTTGGTCGAGGCCCTGACCGACAAGTCGCAGGTGATCGAAGACAATGCCCAGCGTGCGGCGCTCTACGTGCGCATCGGCACGCTCAAGGCCGGGCCCTTGGCCGACCTCGATGGCGCGGCAGCAGCCTTCCGCGAGGCGCTCGATCTTGCACCAGAAGACCCGGTCGCGCTCGCGTCCCTGGCTGACGTCGAGGAGAAGCGCGGCGATTTCACCGCGCTCGAGGAGGCGTTGCTGCGTCAGTTGTCGGCCAAGAGTGGCCTGGACTCGGTTCCCGTGCTGACCCGCCTGGCGCGCAATGCGGCTGACGAGCTCAATGATGCGGACCGCGCGCTGGTGTACCTGCACCAGGTGCTGGATGCCGATCGCGAAAATCGCGAAGCTTTCGCCGAAACCGAGCGGATATTGGCTTCGCTCGAGCGTTGGCACGAGCTCATCGACGTGCTGGAGCGTCGGGCTGAGATCGAAGCCGGCGCGGGCCACGCCGAGGCGGAACTGGCCTGTCGGGTTGCTGTCGCCAGCATCTGGGGCGAGAAGCTGGGCGCCGCGGACAGTGCGCTGCAGGCCCTGGAGGCCGTGCTGACGCGCAATCCCCGTCACTTCCCGTCGCTGCTCGCGGTGGCGCAGATCCATGAGAGCGAAGAACGTTGGGCCGAGGCGGGCGAAGCCTTGCAGAAAGCCACAGAGGTCGCTGCCTCGCCGCAAGAACGGGCGATGCTCCTGTGCCGGATGGCCAAGGTGCGGGCGGCCAGCGGAGCCGCTGCCGACCAGGTCTCTGCTCTCTACCACTCGGCCTTGGACCAGGATCCCACCTGTTTGGCCGCGGTAGTGGCCTTGGAAGAGATGGCGCGAGCGGCGAACAACCCAGGTCAATTGGTGAAGCTGTTGGAGGCGCGGGAAGGGCTGGAGACTGACGAAGGCAAGCGCAAGGCACTGCTCTCAGAAATCGCATCCCTGTACGTTGGGCCGTTGGCCGCACCGGAGCAGGCGGTGGCCGCGCTGGAACGGCTGCTCAGCCTGTCGTCTGGGGACGTGGCGGTACAGGAAAGACTGGGCACCGCGCTGATTGCGGCTGGTCGAGTCGATGAGGGCGAATTCGCGCTCTCGCAGTTGGCCGAGCAGTTCGCCCGGGCCAAGCAGCCCAAGAATGTGGCGCGCTTGCAGTTTCTGCTAGGCGGATTCGCCGAGAAACGGGGCGATTTGGCCATGGCCAAGCAGCGTTTCTTGGCCGCGTACCAGATCGATCCCACGCAAGCGACTACCCTGGCTGCGCTGGCCAACCTGGCGTCGGCGCAGAATGACAGCGAAAACGCGCGCAAGTACTACCGGACTTTGCTCTTGCAGAGCTTCGACGAAAAGGCAGTAGGCCTGGGCAAGGCGCAGATCTATTTCGCGCTCGGCAAGCTGCACCAGGAAGCGGGCGAACTGCCCAAGGCGCGCAACATGTTCGAGCGGGGGTTGGAGATCGACAGCAAGAACGAGGCTCTCAAGCAGGCGCTGGCCAAGCTACCCAAGTAGCCAGTGGGCATGCCAACCCCTATCGTGCACGGCCTCCTCCGTATGAACCGGGGGACGGCGGGGACTGGCTGAGCTGACGGGACGTCGACCAGGGCGGGATGGAGTAGACTATCCCGCGTGTTCGATAGGGCGTCATCTGCCGGCTTCTGCTGGACTGGCCGTGCCCCGCCTCGTTCCTGTCGTTCGAAGTCCAGACGCAGAGCGGCCCGAACCGGAGCTCCCGATTCCAAGTCGAGACGCGGGCACGGACGGAAAGCGTTCGGAGGAAGCGACGCTGTTGAAGCAAGGCATAGATGCGCGTGCGCGCGCGGAAGCCTACTCGTATTTCAAACGACACCCGAAGGGCCGCTACACCAACGACATCTCTCGGCTGATGCGCACACGTCCCAGGTAGCCCCTCGCGCTTGGCTCGGTGCTGCTTCGGCCAGCGTCGATCAGCCAGCGGTCTCGCACGTGTAGCGAAGCGTCTGGCCCGCCAAGCAGGGCCACCGCTCATTGGCTAGGCTATCTAGCCACGCCTGTTTGCCTGCGCCAAGGAGCCCGGTGTTGTCAATCACGCGGCCCTCGTCATCCAGAACGACCTCCCACCACCAGCGATCCCCGTCTCGGGTGGGGAAACAGGAGGTGAATGGGTTGGGACGATACGTAATAGCAGCCCAGAGGGCCGCGGTGTCGCACGGGGCATCGGGCGAAGCCGGAACTGCGCCGTCGCTTGCTCGACCACCTTGACTGGTGACCGTTTCGCCCCCCTGGGAGACCGCGCCGCCGCTGGGAGCGGGCCCAGCGCCACTGGCGCCTCCGGCCAATGAGGCGCCCCCGACTCCGGCGCTTGGTCCACCTAGGCTGAAGTGACCGCCCGAGCCACCTTTCGTTTGACCGGCGCCACTGGCACCTCCGACCAATGAGACGCCCCCGACTCCGCCAGTGCTTGTTCCACCCAGGCCGACGTCACCGCCAAGGGACGAGCCACCTTCGCCTGAAGCGCTGTCCATCCCGCTTCCGCGCAACCCGCCTCCTGCACAACCGATCAAAAGAACAGCCATCACCAGAAACAGCGAAGCACTCTCGAATGCCGTCGACTCCATATCCTTTCGGCTGACTATCTTCATGGTGCTCTCCCCTCGGTGGACACCTCAAATCCGGCCAGCTGTGGACACTTCAAAACCGGCCCGCCGAGATAGGTGCCAGACGCTTGATTCAGAAATGTGTCAGTCCGCAGGAAGGGTGCCATCAGAGGAACCGCTAGACCTCGATGGCCGCGCCCGTGATCTCGCAGTGGGGGTGCCCGTAGAGCATGCCTTCAACCACCGCGCTATCCGGTTGGCCCCATACGGGTGCGCCAATAGCCAGGTTTCCGGTGACAGTGCATCACTGCGACGATGAGCACGTGGCGTTCCTCAACTGTGTACAGGATCGCGTAGGGGAACACCCGTGTCAGTCTTCGACGGACATCCTGTTCCAAAAGCGTCCAGCGTTCGGGTGCTTGGCAGATGCTCTCGATTGCCCCCTCGACACTCTGGATGAAGCGATTCCCAAGCCCCGGCTGGCGTTCCTCGTATGCACCAGCTGCTGCAACGTACTCCCCCAGCGCATCCGGGTGAAATGCGTGCTTCATTTGTGAAGAAGGGCTCTCACCTGCGTGGCAGCAATCTCTCCCGGAATTGCCTCTACCTTGCCAGACCGTACCTCGTCACGACGGCGAACCGCTTCTGCCGCCCAGGAGGCGCGGACTTCATCGTCCGCTAGTGGGTCAAGGCTTTCCGCAAGACGATCGGCCAACAGCGCCCGCGCGTCAGCGGGCAGTGCAAGCATCTCCTCGGTCAACTTCTCCACTGGGATGGGCATGAGGTAAGGGTACGGCGGTCCAACCGTGCTGGCAACCCCTCGGCTGAGTCCCTAGTCCGGCTTTGCCGACGTGGGAGCGGGGCTGGGCCGGCCCCTGGGCCTGGACCAAGCGCTGCAGGAGCAGTTCTTCTCGGCCATCGTGCGGACTGGAAGGCACGGCCTGACCAGCCTGGCGCGCAATGCGGCTGACAAGCTCAATGATGCGGACCGCGCGCTGGTGTCGACGAATCGGTCCACGCCAGGAAGTCGCGAGCGAGATCGATGAACGCCGCACGATTGAATGAGCCGGGCGGGACAACCCTTTCGTACCGAGCTTGAGTGGCGAAGAGGGTGAGCGTGTCCAATTCGGAAAATTGCCCCGGAACCGGACAGCCTGCTGCGGCTAATATCTGCAAGAGGGTGTCGATGTCGTGCGCGAACGGGTACTTGATGTTTTTCCGGGACATCAGAGCCTTGGCCGCCTTTTCGACAGCTTGCTGGAGGTGAAGGCCAACCGTCTCGTCATCCATGGGGGGATCAGCGTTCGCGAGCACGACGGCAGCATTGAAATCTCCTTGAGCCTTCTTCCGCAAGATTTTGGCAACCGCCCTAGACAAGGCGAATGCCTTCCCTTGCAACCTCGTGCTGAATCGTTCCGTATTCGCTTTTCCACCGGGCGAAAGAAGTCTCGTCCTCGACGATGAGATCGAGGCTCCTCCCGAAGCGCATGAGGCGGCGCAGGGCGGCCGTTTCCGTCAGCCAGTTCTCGACCGGCTTCTTCTTGATCACCATGATGTCGATATCGGAATGAGGTGTGGCTTCACCGCGAGCATACGAACCAAAAAGGAAGGCTCTGGCGTCGAGATCTACCAGTGCCTTCTTGACCAGCGCACGAATCTGGGAGATCTGCAGCACACCTGCCCTGTGTCGCGCCCAGCGTGCCTTGGCCGCGCGCCTAGCGATGCGCGAGCGCTCTTCCGGCGCGAGCGCCCGAGATCTTGCGAGTCCGCCCAAACGCGATCTGTCCATAGAAGCAGTCTACCTTTACAGGTAAGCATAAGCAAGCATGGCCGAGGCGGTCTGCCGCAAACCCTGCGCACGGACTCGCCGACAACCCTCCTTCTTGACGTTGAAGCTGGTCGCGAGCTGGGACGCCAGGAGGTTGAAAGGTCCCGTCACTTGGTGCTTGGCACTGCGTGTGAAACGACCTAGGGTCTGCATGTTCTGCGCGCAGGTCAGTCGACACCTCTATCAGGAGAAGACCCATGTACCATCACTCCCGGCGGTGCTACGGCACGCTCATCACTGCCCTGCTTGGGCTGCTTCCTTCAGCATGCGGGATCGTCAGCGCCAGGCCCACACTCGATCCTGCACAGCTCACCAAGGTCCGCGCAACCCTGTCGCGGAGCTACATCCCCGAACGGCAGGTCAAGATCACCTGGGTTAGGTCATCGCACCACGGAGGTCTGGGGTTGATGGGCGGGGTGATCAGCAGCAGCGTGAACCGCGGACGCCGGAATGCCGCAGAGGAGATGGTCCTTCCCTTGCATGCGCAAAGCCAGGACGTCAACTATCAGTGGATGTTGTGGAATGTCCTGGAGCCAATGCTGAAGCAAGTCCCGTGGCTCAAGTCGATCGGTTTTGAAGGCAAACCCGCGCCCTCGGAAGACCCCAGCTCCGACGAACTCGTTCAACACAGCTTGCTCAGGATGGTAAGTGACTTCCTGCTCTCGGTGGACAGTTCCACCTTGCTAGTGAAGACCGGATTCAGCTTCTTTGAACAGGGAGGCTCGGGCTACCCGGCAGCAGCCACGACGGTCTACTATCGATCGGATAGGGTCGGGCAGATTGAGGACGAGAAGGCCATCAGTTTGTGGGCCGCCAACCGAGCTGCGCGCTATCGTATGGCGCTGGCCGAGGGCGTGGCCGAGAACGTGAGAATGATTGGGCTGGCCCTCCTCTGCATGGGAGGGATGAATTGTGCGACCGGAAGCCAGCACCATCTCCACTTCCGGCTGAACGAGGGCAGCGGCGGCGCGCAAACAGCTGAGGTGGACGCTGACGGCACAATCGTCGAGGAAGGCCCCTACCGAGTGATTTTTCGCGAAAGAGGTGGGACCTTCTACTCGATCCCAAGAAGCTCCATCGAAAGCCAGAGTGGCCACGGTCCGCCGCCCGCGCCGGTGCTCGTCCCGACTCCGCCTCCAGTTTCTCCCGCGCCGCCCCCAACGTTGCCTCCCGCCCCAGGGTCGTGATTCCGGGGCCACTCGGATACTTTGGGGTTGGCAAAGATGTCTATTTTAGAAGCCGGCCGCGCAAGAGCTCATGCTGGCGCCACATCTCTTCCGGCATGCGGGTGCCGAACCCGTCGAAGAACTTCCCCACCGCATCCACTTCGGCCGCCCAGTCCTTGCAGTTCACCGCGAACAGTTTGTCCATCGCCCCATTGGGCATGCTCAGACCGGTCATGTCGATGTCGTTGGGGTTGGGCACGTAGCCGATGGGTGTCTGCACGGCCTGGACATCCCCGCGGCAGCGCGCGAGGATCCACTCTACAATACGCAGGTTTTCGCCGAAGCCGGGCCAGAGAAACTTTCCCTTCTCGTCGGTGCGGAACCAGTTCACATGGAAGATTTTGGGCTGGTACTTGACCCGTGAGCCCATGTCCAGCCAGTGCCCGAAGTAGTCCGCCATGTTGTATCCGCAGAAGGGCAGCATGGCCATGGGGTCGCGCCGGACCTCGCCGAGGGCGCCGACTTGGGCCGCGGTGCGCTCGCTGGCCATGCTGGCGCCCACATACACGCCGTGGTTCCAGTCCAGCGCCTGGTAAACCAGGGGCGCCAAGCTGGCGCGGCGTCCGCCAAAGATGATGGCATCAATAGCCACGCCGTGGTGCTGGTTGTAACGGAAGGAGTGGGTCGGACAGTTGGTGAAGGGCGCAGTGAAACGGCTATTGGGGTGGGCGGCCAGAGCCGCGTTCCCGTCCTTGTCTTTCAGGCCCGGTTTCCACGGTCGGCCTTGCCAGTCCAGGGCCTCAGCCGGGGGCGGATCGTCGTGGCCCTCCCACCACACCGTGCCGTCGGGCTTGAGCGCCACGTTGGTGTAGATGGTGCCACGGTTGATGGTGGCCATCGCGACCGAGTTGCTGCGCGAGTTGGTGCCTGGCACAACCCCAAAGAAGCCCATCTCCGGGTTGACTGCCCAGAGGCGACCGTCGGTGTCCACCTTCATCCAGGCAATGTCGTCGCCCACCGTCCAAATACGGTAGCCCTTCTGCTTCAGCCCTTCGGGCGGCAGCAGCATGGCCAGGTTGGTCTTGCCGCACGCACTGGGGAACGCCGCCGCGACGTATTGGATGCGGCCGTTGGGCTCCTCGATGCCGAGAATCAGCATGTGCTCGGCCAGCCATTTTTCACGCTGGGCCAGCACGCTGGCAATGCGCAGGGCGAGGCATTTCTTGCCGAGCAGAACGTTGCCGCCGTAGCCGCTGCCCACGGACCAGATCGCGTTGTCCTCGGGAAAGTGCAGAATCAGGCGGCGGTTGACATCGAGGTCAGCCTTGCTGTGCAGGCACTTGGTGAACTCGCCCTGGGGGCCAAGTGCATCCATCACCTCGCTGCCCATGCGGGTCATGATGCGCATGTTGAGCACCACATAGATGCTGTCAGTCAGCTCGACGCCGATCTTGGAAAAGGGCGAGCCAACCGGGCCCATGGCAAAAGGCACCACGTACATGGTGCGGCCCTTCATGGCGCCGGTGAAGTAGCCGCGCGCCTTGCCATAGGCCTCGCGTGGGCTCATCCAGTTGTTGGTTGGCCCGGCGTCGCCCTGGAAACTGGTGCAGATGTAGGTTAGGTGTTCGGTGCGTGCCACATCATTGGCCGCCGTCCGGTGAAAATAGCAATCCGGCAGCTTTTCCTGATTGAGCTGGACAAGCTCGCCGGTCTTGGTGGCCTGGGCGGTGAGACGCTGTCGTTCCTCATCGCCACCGTCGCACCAGTGGATGCTGTCCGGCTGGCACATGGTGGCCATCGCGTCTACCCATTCTTGAACATGCGCATACTTGATCATGGAATCGAGATTTCTGACACGAACCACGCGCCGGGGTCAACTGCGCGATGGGCTCTGGGAATTCGGGGTAGGGGGCGATGAGTCACCTCGAGAGCGCATGTACCTCCGGCGATCGGCGGGCGGGCGCGACCGCCGGCGACCTGATCTGGAATCTTCATGCGGACTGGGATCCGGCGGAGGCGTTGTGGCAACGCGCGTGCGACCTCGGCAACAAGGCGTCGTGTCCGAAGACCAAGGTCCGCCCGCCGCATCCATCCGATCGCATCGATCCCTAGTCGAACGAAAGCCGGCGCACGTATCACCGCAGATGCCTACGGCAGCACTCGCCTCGCGGTGTGCCGACTGCCGGGCATAGGGGCTAGTTGACCGCGGCTGGACGTCCGATGTCTGGTGCTCGCTGACCATCGCGAGGAGGCGCCAGTGGCTTTGTCCTACTTCAGAGGCGGTCGATCCGATTTCCCGCGCACCACATCGGCGGGATACCGGGTCCGGTTGATTTCCAGCTTGGCGCGCATCGCTGCCACGGGATCGGCGTCGATGCGCTGGCAAAGCAGCAGCAGCGCAATGCCAACGTCGCCGACCTCGGACAGGATACGCGCACGCCGCTCTCCCTCCTGCGAGGCCGCGTCGGCCTGGTCATTCGGCACCCAGCGGTACTCGGCGAGCAGTTCGCCCGCCTCAGAGGCGAGCAGCATGGCCAGGTTCTTAGGATCGTGAAACTGCTGCCAGTCGCGCTCGGCGACAAACTGGCGGAGTTGGGCCTGGAGATCTTGTAGCTGATCCATCGAGGTTTTCTCTTGGCAGCGCACAGTTCAGTGCAAATTCCGGCAGTGCTCTGTGGCCATCGCGGCGGCGACGGAAACCGACTCGTCCTTGCTCTGCACGGCCGTGCGCAGGGCCGCGGCGCCCGGACCGGGATCGCACAGCCTGCCCAGCGCTTGCACGGCCGCCTTCTGCAGCGAGGGGCGGGGATCCGCAAGCAAGCCCGTGGCGGCAGCCACGGCCTCCTTTCCGCCGATCGCGGCCAGTGCCATCATGGTCTCGGTTACCGTGCCTTCCAAGGACAAGTCGGATTGCGATTCGCTTTGCAGGCGCTTTAGAACCTCGGCCATAGGCCCCACGGTCCGCGAGTCCTTCATGTCGGCCAGCAGGCGCGCGGCCAGCGAGCGCATGTCGGCGCTCTCGGGCAGGCGCTTGAGCACGTGTAGCATCAGGGCGGAGGCACGGCGGTCACGGCAGTGGGCCAGCCCGACCAGCGCCGCCATGCGGACGTCTTGCACATCCTTCTGGTAGGCGCGCAGCAGAAGGTTGTTGCCTTCAGGCACACACAGGTCACCGAGCGCTGTCACTTCAGCTCGACGCACCCCAGGCCAGGGTTCCTGCTTGGCCGCATCGATAATGTCCCGGGCAACCGATTTGTCATGGCGTTGGCCCAAGGCCAGCGCCGCGGCCTCGCGCGCGCGCGGATCGCGGTCGAGCAGGGCTGCGCGCAAAGCCGGCCCGGCCTCTGGACCACTGATGCCCGCCAGTTCGCGGGTAGCGAAGAAGCGGAGCACACTGTCCGAAGCTCGGGCACGGAAGGCCACTAGTTCGGCCGTCGCGGCGGCGCTGCGGATCATGCCAAGTCCCTGGATGGCGCGGGCCTGCTCTTCGAAGCTGGCCCCGTCGTGCAGGGTGGCGCGCAAGACGTCGACCGCAGCAGCGACCTGCTCAGGCTCGCGCGTGGCTGCGGCTGCGAGTACGAAGAGCAGGTCGGCACGCCTTGCTGGTGCCGATCCCGGCGCCAGGGCAGCGAGAGCGGCCTGGGCCAAGGGAGGCTTGGCGCCTGCGGCAGTCTCGCGCAAGCCGGCGCGCAGGGAGGGCGAGCCCTTGCCCAGAGCGGCCAGCAAAGCCCGCCGGGCTTCGGGTTGGGCGAGTAGCGCCAACGCCCGCGCCGCGCGCAACCGATCCGGCTCGCTGCGGTCGTGGTCAGCGAGGAGGGCGGCGATCGCGGGCAGGGGTGGCTCCTGCAGGCGAGCGAGAAGAGCGAACACCAGCTTCTCTTCGTCGGGCGTCGCGGCGACCAGGGCAGCGGCTAGCGCAGAAGCCAACGCCGGTTGTCCGGTGATCGGCTGCGAGTCGGTCGCGGTGGGCGAGGGCATGAAAGCGCCCAGGGTCTCGATGAGACAGGCACGGCCCTGTCCTGGTGGGGCCTGGGCCAGCGCGGACGTGATTTTGTCGAGTGTGGCCGGGCCGATTGAAACCAGCAACGGCCGGCGGGTTTCGCAAGAAGTGCCGGCAGCCAGGTCAGCCACCAGACGATCGACAGCTTGCGGCCCGTCGATCTCGGTTATGACGTCAATGTCAGCGATGGCCATCGCTGCGTGGCCGGCTTTGACCTCGCGGACCATGACCGTCACGCAGCTCGCGGCTAGCGGTTTGGGCAAGGGGATCCAGAACGGCTGGCGAAACCGCTTGCCGCCGCCGTCCGAATCCTCGACCAGATCGACGTCGAGGCTCTGCTCCGCGCCGCGACCGAAGAGCAGGGTCAGGCGGCGGGGCCGGGCAGAGGCAGCGAATGTCTGCGCATTCCGGGTGTCACCCGTCAGGATTCGAAGGCCAGTGAGGGCAAATCCCGCGCTGGAACGCGCGCTGAAGAATTCACCCCGGCCCAGGTGGGCGTCTGCGGTCCACACCGTGGAGGGATCGTCGTCATTGACCGCGGTGGGCGCGGACAGGCGGCGCGCATCGCCCTGCGCCCCGGCGGAACTGGAAACCGCGTGAAAGTGGAAGCCACCCAAGGGTTTTGCTGGCGGCATCTGCGCGTCACCCCGGTGGGCCTTGATGGTAGAAGGTGCGGTCGGCGGCAGGGCAGGGGGCTCGGGACTGAAACGATGGCCGGCGAAATCCCAGGCCCGCCGGAACAACTGCGCGGGCGCGCCGTCGCAACGATACAGGCGGGCGGCAGTTTGAAACTCCGCGATGCCTTTCTCGGTCACGACGATCTCTTGTGTGGTCTCGCCGTCGATGTCGTGTGCGCCAGCCTCGTCCCACCAGATGACGTTCTTGCCGGGAAGCTCGGCGACCCAGACCTCCTCGCGTTTGGGGCCTTCGGCCAGGATGGGTGTGCGCACTTCCAGAATGCGGTGGCCGTTCACCAAGACATGCCGGACGATGGGCTGGCCGCGCCTTTCCTTCGGCGTCTTGGGGGAGAAACTCGCCATGGCTTTGCCGCCATCGCGGATCTCGATGGTGCCGGAAGCATCGCTGCTAGCCTCCCAAGCGAGAGCCGCGCGGGGCACCGCGAGCAGGAGCAAGGGAGTGGTCAGGGCAAAGAATGGGAATCGGCGAGGCGAAAGCACGATGCCAGTTCGATAGCGCCTGGACTCGCCCTGGTCAAGCGACGCGCATCGTGGTTCTGAGATAGCCGCATGAGGTCGTGGTCGTGGCCGTGGCCGGAGTTGTGTGCCTCGGGCTACAGCCCGTCCAGGGCATCGTTCGTCGACGCCTTCTTGGCCTTGGCAGCGCGCCCCTGTTCCTCTGCCCCCTCAGCCGTAGCCAAGCGTTCCCGCCAGGTCTTCACCGCCGGGTGGGAGGGAGCCTGGGCAATCAGGGTGCGGAAGGCTGCCGCAGCCTCGGCCCATTTCTTCTCAGCAAAGAGTTTCTCAGCCTTGCGCACGCGTTCTTCCAGGGAGATGGAATCCTTGTTCTCACTGACCTTCTTCTTGTCCGCCGGCGCCTCGGCCCGGGCGGCGGGGCTAGCCGGAGGCATGGGCGCCTGGGCTTTGGCCCGCTCGGGCGCGCGAACTGACTCTTGCGGGGCGCTCTCCAGTTGGTCCTCAAGTGCCGGAGCACGTTTCGTCTTCTTGGCTGGCGCTGTCTCAGCAGGGGCAGGTGCTGCAGCAAAGGCAGCCGGTGCCGCCTCCGCAACGCGCGGCGAAGGCGCGGCAGCGATAGGCGCCGCGGCGGGGCGTGGAGGTGGCGGTTCAGCCCAACGGGCTGACGAACCAGCACCCGCGCCGATGGCGCCACTTCTGCCCTCGGCCAGAGGCTTCGGCGCATGATCTAGGATGCTTTCATCCTTCTCGACACGTGTCGCCGGCTGCCGGGTGGCGATAGCGGCTGTGGGCGCCTTGCTGGGCGCGGCAGCTCGGAACCCTCCCTTGGCCGTTGTGGCTGCGCCGGCGGGAGCCCGCGCTAGGGCTTCGCCTGCCCCACCCAGAGCTTCATCGGAGAGTTCGGTAAGTCGTCGCCCAGCCGTGCCGAGTTTGCTGGGTGCGTGCTCCGCTGCGTGGGGCTTGCTAGCTGCGTGCTTTCGCTCGGCATAGAAGTCGCTATCAGATTCGGCGATCGGTTTCTTGGCCAGCACCGGCGCCGCGGGTGAAGGGAATGCCGGCTTGGGCTCTGCCTCGGCTGGTTGCTGGGCCTGCTGCAGACCTTCTGGCGCGGCCGCAGGCTGCTCGAGGATTTCAGTTGCAGCCGGCCTCTGCTCCGGAAACACCTGCGGGTTCTTGATGACCCTGACTAGCAACACCACGGTGGCCACGCCAGCGGCGCCTAGCGCGGGAATCAGCCAGGGCGTCTTCCACAGGCGCGCGAAGAAGCCCTGAGGCTGGGGTGCCCGCCGTGGCTTGGCGCTGTCAGGCTCCTTGGCCACTGAGGCTGCTTCAGCAGCCTGCAGCATCCGTGCTCGCACTCCCGCTGGCGGCTCTTCGGACAGCGGCCCGCGCAGGGCCGCCCGCGCATGTCCCAAGGTCGAAGCCATGGCCTTCACCTCGGCGCTGCACGAGGCGCAGCCATCGACATGCGCGAGGAACTCGCGGCGCTGTTCTGCAGGCATCTCCTCATAGAGGAAATCGACCAAGAGAGTAGAGACATCAGCACACTTCATGGCGTCCCCTCGGCGGCCGCGGCACCTGCGCCCGCTCCGGTTGCCTCGCGCAACTCGCCCAGCCTGGACCGCAATCGTTGCAGGGCATAGCGCATGCGGCTTTTGACCGTGGGCTCGTTGGCGCCCACTTGCGCCGCGATCTCCGCAAACGACATCTCCATCACCTCCCGCATCAGGAAGACCTCGCGTTGCTCCACTGGCAACTCGCCCACGGCGCGGTCGACCAGCGCCGCGACCTCGCGGCCCATGGCCTCCTTCTCCGCATCGCCCGAATTCGCCGCTATCCGATCGATCCTCCGCAAGCCCGACCCCTCCTCCCCGGCCTTGGCCTGATCCAGTGATTCGGTCTGGCGGAACTCGGCCCGCCGGGCCTGGTCCGTGCACAAATTGCGCGCGATGGTGAAGAGCCAGGTGGAAACTTTGGCCGAGGGTTGCCATTCCACCGCGCTCTTCACCACGCGCAGGAAAACCTCTTGCAGAAGATCCTCGGCGGTGGCCTTGTCCCGCACGAAACGCCGCAGGAAGTTCCACAAACGCTTCTCATGGCGTGCCACCAACTCGCCGAACGCGGCAAGGTCGCCTTTCTGGTAGGCAGCCATGAGATCCTCATCGGTCATGGGCAAGACGACAGTCTACAGGTGACTGCCGCCTTGCCCAAGTCCATCAACAGTTCATCAATCAATAATACTGCTGCCAACCCGAGGGGGGCCGGGCATAGCGGGTGTGTGACACGGGAAACGGATCGGCCGTGCGACGCAAGCTGGAGTCGTCCGAACAGCACCAGGGGCCGTCCACATCGATGCCCATGGCAATCAGTCCGGCGCGATCGTTGTAGCGCAGGCCCAGCACCGCGGCCGGGTCGCCGGGGTTGGCACGAACAAACTCGACCTCGCGGATATGCGACGAAACCGCCTCGCCGAACTCGGTGCCCAGGCCAGGACGCGAGCGACGCGGAGCGTACGTTTCGCCAGCCCCACGTTCGGCTTTGGCCTCAGACGGCGCCTTGTCCGCCAACGGCGCTTGCGCAGCGGCGCTGCTGGGAGGAGCCGGGGCGGCGCCGAGAGCATCCTTGCTGCCGTAGCCATCAAAGCGGCGTTCCTCGTCATAGCGATAGGGGATGGCGGGATAGATGGGACGCGGTGGCGGCCGGTACAGGCGTTCTGGGAAGATCGCCACGCCGATGACGCCCACGTTGCGCGCGCTGCCCATGCGGGCGGCGTACGAATCGGCGACCGACGAAAACCTGAAGGTCGCGGCTTGCGCCTGGGAGAGCCGCCAGCCGTCGATCTCGACCTGACCCCAGGCGGGAATCAGGTACCCGCTCTTTCTGGCAAAGTCACCTGGCTTGCCGTCGATGACGTCGCGGCCGTCGACAGAAACCACCGCCTCCACGCGGCGGCCGGTGTGGTTGCTCACCCGGATGGTGTAGCGGTCGCCCAGGTGGCCGAGCACAAAGGTCTCACCATCGTGCCAGAAGGTTTGTGCGGGCGCTCCATCCACCAAGACTTCGACCTGATACCCTCCAGCCTCGGGCCGCAGCGGTCGGCTTTCCGCGTTGCGGGTCGGTGCCGCGCAGGCCACGAACCCAGCCACGCTAAGCGCAATGCGACTTGAGCGAACAAAAGAGCCTATCGAGTTCATCTTCATGGCAACCCTCCTGCCGAGTTGAACGTGGGAGAGTCGCGAAAGATCTTCAGGGAAGCTATTTCCTGACGGGTCAGAACCCGCGGGTGCGGGCCAGCGTGATGAGGTGCAGCGCCAGATCCACAGGGTCGGACGAGGTGAGGGGCAAGCCGCTCACGAAACCCGGCCTTGTCGCGCGGTCGTCGACGGGAACAGTGGGCGCCAGGTTGCGCAGGCGAGCCAGCGTCTTTTCCAGGTTGGCGTAGCTGGCTGGCTGCTTATCAGCGCCCAGAAAGCGATAGTCGACTCGCCGTTCGTAGATGATCGCGTCGGGCTGTCCATCGTTTCGCTGTAGCAAGAGAAAGGCCTCGCGAGTTTCCTCGGTTCTAACCGACTGCTTCTGGATCTTGCTGGTCAACATGAGGCCTCCGGTCAGAACCGCTTTGCCAATGTCGAGACGGCGCTCAGTAGTGTTGACTGTCTCGCTGGTCGTGCTCACACGCACGCCACGCTGGATCAGCGACACAGCGGTCCCGAAACAGGGGTGAGCTTCGCCCTTTCCGTCCAGGAACGCCAGGGCACCTGCCTCCACGCGAATGCCCCGGACCAACAACCGGTCCTCGTCGCTTGGCGCGGTCGCCGGGTCGCACGTGAACGCGGCAAAGCCAAGCGACTCGAACCCGTCCACAAGGGCCGCGACTTGATCGACCGGGGCTGCCGCCAGCAGTACGCGCGGCAGGGTTCCGGCTAGCCTGCGCGAAAAGTCAGCAGGTGGCAGACCAACGAGCCGGGCTGCTTGCGTCCTGGCCAGCGGGTCTTTGGGAGTGTTTGCGATGACGAGAAGCACGGCCGGTTCCTCTTCGGCGCCGATCAATGTCACACAGAGCTAGAAACTTCGGGCTCTTGGACATAGTGGCGCGTTACGCCATGGAATCCAAGAAAGGAAGATTGAGATGAAACCAAAGCACAAATACACTAATCCTAGTGACATAGTCGGGATGCGTTGCTACACTCACAAGAAGTTGCCGCAGAGATGACAGAGGAACCGATGGGCGAGGGCAAATTTTTTCCACCAGGAACCAGGAACCAATTGGAGGAAACATGAGAACTTGGCACACGTGGATCCTTGGAATGCTGATTGCCGCCGCAGGATACGCGGCTGGTTGCTCGTCTGATGGCACCGGACCTGATCCCTACGCCGCGCTGAGCGGCTCCAGCGGTGGGGCATCGGGTGGTGGCAACCTGACAACGACACAGGCATCGGGAGGCTCCAGTGTCTCGCCAAGCTCTGGCGGATCGACGAGCACAGGCGGAGCGACGAGCGTCGGTGGAGAGACGGGCACAGGTGGAACCACGAGTGCGGGCGGAACCACGAGCGCAGGGGGAACCACGAGTTCGACGACCGGCGCGGCTGGAACTACGAGCGCGGGTGGAGCGACAAGCGCGGGTGGAGCGACGAGCGCCGGGGGAGCTACGAGCGCGGGTGGCAGAGGAGCAACCGGAGGCAGCACTGCCGCTGGTGGCAGCACAGGCGCGGCAGGCAGCACTGCCTCTGGCGGCACGCCTGGAAGCGGAGGCGCGAGCGGGACCGGCGGTGGTAGTGGCGCAGCCTCGGGTGGCAGAACCGCGAGTGGGGGCAACGCAGGTGGTAGCGGAAGCTCGGGCACGGGTGGCAGCACGGGCACGGGAGGCGCCACCGGCGCAGCCGGTGGCAGTGGTGCTGGCGGCAGCACGGGTACGGGAGCCTCGACGGCGTCGTTCTGGCCCTCGGCGTACAAGGCCACGGTAGGGAGCAGCGGAATGAACCCGGGACAGAACTGCATGAGTTCGTGTCACAGCCACGGCTTTGCCTTCGGCGGGACCGTCTACGATTCCACCGGCAAGGGTCTTTCCAGTGTACAGGTCGGGATCAAGCTCACCGGCGGCCAATTCTATTCCGTCTTCTCGGGCAGCAATGGGAACTTCTACTACTCTGGCTCGGGTCTCAACCTGGCCGGGGCCGACATTCGGGTACGCAACGCCAACGGCGAGCTCCAGATGCCCATCACATCTAGTTCCTCCGGGGCGTGCAACAGTTGCCACGACGGTTCGGCCACCCCGCGCATCACAGCGCCGTAGCGCCCTCGGGGCGTCCACGCACCAGGAGGTCGAAGAGACCTGCCCTTGCGCGAAAGGCAATCTCATCCCGATTCCCCACATGGCGTTTTCTTTGAAGCCGGTGCAAAGTGTGCCTGTCTACCACTTGAAAGGAGCTAACCAACCCATGCGAACAAGCATCGCGTTCATTGGAAGTGGCCTTCTCGTCCTTTGGCTGTCGGCCTCTGCCATGGCCGGAGCGCCGGAAATCTTCGCCCAGAAATGTGCCGGCTGCCACGGCAAGGATGGCAAGGGCCAGACCACGATGGGCAAGAAGCTCAGCGTAAAGGACTTGACTGACGCCAAGGTGCAGGCTGCGAGCAAGGACGCTGATTGGGAGAAGTCGATCACTGACGGAGTCAAGAGCGAGGCAGGCAAGGTCGTCATGCAGCCCAACAAGGGCAAGATCTCGCCCGAGGACATCAAGGGCCTGGTCAAGGTCTGTCGCGACTTCAAAGGCAAGTAGCCAGGGTAGCTGCATCAGTTCTTCGAATAGCCGACGGCCGACGATCCGACCCGNNCGTCATCGGGCCGGCTTGTCGGCCGACTCCCGAGGCGAATCCGATGCCGGAGTGGTGGGATCAGGTGGGGAGGAGCATCCCTGCCGGTGGTCAGCTTGCCCTACACCGTGCGTGAGAATACCGGCCGGCCAAGCTGCTGGCGCGGGGTCAGATAGGCATCAAAGCACATGGCCAGATTGCGCACGAAGATCTGGCCTAGGCCGATGGCGTGCAGGCCCTGCTCGTCGAGGCGGCACATGCCGTCCTTCTCGAAAGGCGCAAGCTTGGCGAGGGTTTCGCGAAAGTAGTCGGCAAACACGATGCCGTACTTCGCCTCCAGGGTTGCACGGCTGACCGTGAAGTTGCACATCAGCGAAAGGATGGCGTCACGGCGAATCTCGTCGTCGAGGGAGCGTGCGTAGCCCCGCTGCACAGGCAACTGCCCGCTGTCGAGCATGCGGTAGTAGGGCGCCAGCTTCTTTTCGTTCTGCACCAGCGCTCCGCGCACATCGCCGATGGCCGATACCCCGAAGCCGAGCGTGTCGTCGCCCGGGTTGACGGTGTAGCCCATGAAGTTGCGTGACAGGCGGCCTTGGCGCTGGGCCACCGCAAGCTCGTCTGAGGGCAGGGCAAAGTGGTCCATGCCGATGGCCTGATAGCCGGCCGCCAAGAAAGCCTCGCGGGCCATGGCCAGCAGTTGAAACTTGGTGTCTCGGTCTGGAACCGCGCGCACGTCGATCAGCTTCTGGTTGCTGCGCACCATGGGCAAGTAGGCGAAGGAGTAGACCGCCACGCGATCGGGGCGCAGGGCCACGGTCTCGGCCAGGGTCTCGGCGAACGCCTCGGGCCGCTGCGCGGGCAAGCCGTAGACCAGGTCAAAGTTGATGCCGGCAAAGCCATGCTGGCGCGCGCGCGCGACCAGGATCGTCGTCTGCTCGCGCGTCTGCCGGCGGCCGATGGCTTGCTGGACCTCGGGCGAGAAGTCCTGCACACCCAGGGAAATGCGGTTGAAGCCCAGCCGGGCCAACGTGTCGAGATGCGCCTCGCTGGTCACCCGGGGATCGACCTCTACTGCCAGCTCGGCGTTGGGCAGAAACTCGAAGGGACGGGCAAATCCGGACACCAATCGATCGAGCTGGCTCGGCGAAAAATACGTGGGTGTGCCGCCGCCCAGGTGAAACTGGGCGACCTTGCGCCGGTGGGGCAAACGTTCGGCGACCAAATCGATCTCGGCGAGCAGGTGCTCCAGGTACGGCTCGGCCACTTCCTTGCGGGTGGTGGCAAAGGAATGGCAGCCGCAGAAGGCGCAGCGGCGCTCGCAAAAGGGCAGGTGCGTGTATACGGACAGCGGGGCCGTGCCGCAAGCATCGGCGCGTTCCAGGGCGCGCAGGTAGTCGGGCTCTTGGAAGTCCTCGCGGAACTCGACCGCGGTTGGGTAGGACGTGTAGCGAGGCCCGGCGCTGTCATAGCGGGCCAGCAGCTCGGCCGGGATGGAGCGAAGATCGCTCATCCTTCACCTTCGGGGGAAAAGCGATAGCCCAGGCCGCGCGCGGTATGCAGATAGCGCGGGCGTTCGGGATCAGGCTCGATCAGTTTGCGCAGGTGCACCACCATGTGCTCGATGGCACGCGTGGAAGGCGAGACTTCGTAGCCCCACACCCGCTCCAGGATCTCGTCGCGCGAAACCACCTCGCCGGCGCGTTCCACCAGCAGGCGCAGGATCAATCCCTCTTTTTCGGCCAGGGCGTTGCGCTCGCCATCGGGAGCGATGACTTCTCCTTTTCCGAAATCGACCGTGACGTCACCAATGCGCGTGGCTTTGATGGTCTGTCCATACCAGCCTTGCCGGCGCAACATGCCGCCCACGCGCAGGAGCAGCTCGCGTAGGTTGAAGGGCTTGCCCAGATAGTCATCGCCGCCCATCTCCAGGCCGTACACGCGGTCGTCGTCCGAGGTCTTGGCCGTGAGAAACAGGATGGGCAGGCGGCCACCCTCGTCGCGAATGGCCTTGCACACGGAGAACCCGTCGAGTCGGGGCAGCATGACGTCGAGGATCACCAGGTCGATGCCACCTGAGCGCCAGCGGGAAAGCGCGCTTTCGCCGTCGCCCACGATTTCCACGGCGTAGCCTTCCAGTTGCAGGTTCTCGCCGATGCCTTCGGCCAGGTGCTGCTCGTCCTCGACCACCAGGATGCGCGCGCTCATGCCTGCTCCTCGCGGTCGAGCGGCAGCGTGACCCGGAAGCTGGTCCCCTTGCCCACGCCCGGGCTGTCGGCGGTGATGCTGCCGCCCAGCTGGCGTATCAGCTCGCGTGCCAGGTAGAGGCCGAGGCCAGTGCCTTCGGTCTGGCGCACCATCTCTTCGCCCACGCGATAGAACTTGTCAAAAATCTTTTCGCGCTCCTCGGCGGCCAGACCGATGCCCCGGTCCCGGACTTCAAGGACGGCCCAGTCACCCTGCCGTGCCACGGTCACGTGCACCGGCTGGTCGGCGCCGCCGTACTTCGCGGCATTGTCGAGCAGGTTGCGCAGCACGGTCTTGAGCACACCCAGGTCATAGCGCGCGAGCAAGGGTTCGGCAGGCAGAGCGAGATCGACGGCCAAGCGGCGTTGCGACGGGTCCTTGCCAAGGGTTTCGACCACGTCGGCCACGTCGCGGCCCAGATCGCCGCGGTCCACATGCACCACGAAGCGGCCACTGTCGAGCCGAGCCACTGCGAGGATGTTGTTGACCAGGCCATCCAAGCGATTGACGTCGTCGCGCATGTTGGCGAGAAAGCGCGCGCGCTTTTCAGGGGGCGGATCGCGCAGTTCCAGGGTTTCGATGAAAAGGCGGATTGAGGCCAGCGGGGATTTCAGTTCGTG
>PMBS01000320.1 GCA_003153015.1 Myxococcales bacterium | reverse complement strand
TACGACAGGCGCACGTAGCCAGGGGCATAGAAGGCCGAGCCCGGAACAACCGCCACCTTGGCCTCCTCGATGAAATACTCGCACAGGGCCGGATCGCCGTCGATGACCTTGCCCGCAGGCGTGCGCCGGCCTACGAAGGCATTCATGTCGGGGAAGGCGTAGAACGCGCCCTTCGGCTCGACGCATTTCACCCCGGGCATGGCCCGCAAGGTCTTCACCATGAACTGGCGCCGCTTGTCGAACTCCAGCCGCATGCGCTCCAACTCATCGGTCGGGCCCTCCAACGCCGCCACCGCTGCCGCCTGGCTGACCGCAGCCGCGTTGGTCGTGGATTGCCCTTGCAGGGTCGCCATGCCCTCGATAACCGGCAAAGGCGCGACACAGAAGCCGATACGCCACCCGGTCATGGCGAAGCACTTGGAAACCCCGTCCACGATGATGGTGCGCTTGCGCACCTCGGGGCTGAAGCTGGCCGGCTGCACGAAGCGGGCATCGCCATAGCAAAGGCAGCGGTAGATATCATCGGTGAGAAGCCAGATATCGTGCCCCACCGCCAAGTCGGCCAGGGCGCGCAGGGTCTTCTCGTCGTAGACCGCTCCCGTGGGGTTGCAGGGCGATGATACCAGGATGATGCGCGTACGTGGCGTGATCGCCTGGGCCACGGCCTCGGGGTTGACGATGAAGTCTTCTTCCGGCCGAGACACCACCGGCACCGGCCTAGCGCCAGCCAACTTGGCGATCTCGGCGTAGCTCACCCAGTAGGGCGCGGGAATGATGATCTCGTCTCCTTCGTCGAGCAGCACGTGGAAGGCGTTGAAGAGGGACTGCTTGGCGCCTGCGCTGACCATGACCTCCTTGGGGTTCACTTCGAAGCCATGGGCCTTGCTCAGCCAGACCGCCGCCGCCTTTCGCAGTTGCGGCGTTCCTTCCACTGCGGTGTACTTGGTGGCCCCGGCATCGAGCGCCTGCTTGGCTGCCTGCTTGATGTAGGCCGGGGTATCGAAGTCCGGCTCGCCCGCGCCAAAGCTCACCACGTCCACGCCCTGGGCACGCAGCTCGGCCGCCTTGGCGGTCACCTTCAGGGTCATGGATGGCTCAACCACAGATAAGCGTTTCGCCAACCTAATCAGCACGTTACCTCTGCTTCTTAAGCTTCTTCTTTAAGGCTACGACAACCCCAGGGGGGACCACGCGGCCAATGTCCCCGCCCATCTCTGCGACTTCACGAACCAGCGAAGAAGACACGAAGAAGTTGTCCTCGTTGGTCATCAAGAAAATGGTTTCCACTTCGGGCGCGAGTTGCCGGTTCATGTGAGCAAACTGGAACTCGTACTCGAAGTCGGCCACGGCGCGCAGGCCGCGGATGACGAATCTCGCGCCCCGGTGCCGCACGTATTGCACGAGCAGGCCGCTGAACGAATCCACCTCCACGCCTGCATCGTTCGCCAAGGTCTCGCGAATCATGCGTTTGCGCTCTTTCACGGAAAAAAGCGGCTGCTTGCGCGGGTTGTCGGCCAATGCCACCACTACCCGGTCGAAGAGCTTGAGGGCGCGGCGCACGATGTCTGCGTGGCCGTTGGTGATGGGATCGAACGTCCCTGGGTAGATGGCAATCGACCGGCGGTGAGGCATTCAGGCCAGTCCTCTCCGCGGCCGGTAGAAAGAGACCCCGGTGTCACCATAGAAGCGCCGGTCGGTCATGACCAAGGTGCCAAAAACCTCGGCTGGCAGGTGTCGCCGATCATGCTCGACGATGACCACCGCACCCTCGGCCAGAAGCTCACTGCCCGCAAGCAGCGACAAGACCGGCTCGACCTCTCCCGCCGCGTAGGGCGGGTCGACGAAGACCCAACCAAAGACTCTGCCCTCGGCCTCGTCGGCCATGCGCTGCAGGGCGCTGCGCACGCTCGATCCGATGGCGCGAGCCCTTCCGGATAGCCCAAGCTCGCGCAGATTCCGCTGCAAGATCCCCAACGCTCGCGCATCACGTTCCACGAAGTCGGCCGCCACCGCGCCGCGGGAAAGCGCCTCGATCCCAAGCGAGCCGGTCCCGGCGAAGAGGTCCAGCACCGGATGCGGCGGGGGCGGGCCCAAGATATTGAAGATGGCCTCGCGTACCTTCGCCCCGGTGGGCCTGGTGGTGGCTCCACGTGGCGCACGCAGCTTGCGCCCACGGTCAGCGCCAGCAGTGACCCGCATAGACGGCTTACCTACCGCGTGCAGGCCAGAGTAGTCAACCTAGCCCGCAATGCACCGCGATCGGATTGCCGGCGGTCACACAGACATCGACTTGGTGCAGCTCATGAATAATGCGGGCTAGGGACGGCCGGGCTATCCTGCTCCCCATGTCGAATTCAAATGGGAACCCTCAAAGGGTTCGCTTCGCCCTTCGGCCCCCCACCCGCCACCCGCCCCCGCTCGCTTCGCTCGGCCTCGCCAAACCCTCCCGCGATGGTACGCCGCCGGCAAAGCCGGCGGGCTCCCCACGCGATCTACATGGGAACCCTCAAAGGGTTCCCATACCCTCCCGCGATGGTTCGCCGCCGGCAAAGCCGGCGGGCTCCCCACGCGACAATTCCCTGTTGCTAACGCCTGCGGTGATGCGGCTGATTGAACTCGCGATCGAGGAAGACCTGGGACGCGGGGACGCGACCACGCAGGCTGTGATCCTGCCGGAAACCACGGCTGCGGCCCATCTCACGGCCCGCCAGCGCCTGACCGTGGCGGGTCTGGAGGTTGCCGCCGCGGTTTTCCACCGCGTCGACCCGTTGATCGTCATCGACACCCAAGTCTGCGATGGCTCCGAGGTCGCGGCTGGAGCGCGCATCGCGACCTATCGGGGTTCGGCCGCGGCCTTGCTGGCTGCTGAGCGGACGGCGCTCAATTTCTTGCAGCGGCTCTCAGGTGTTGCCACCCTGGCGCGGGCCTTTGCCACCGCAGCCCAAGGCACCAGCATGCGCATCACTGACACGCGCAAGACCACCCCGGGCTTTCGCCTGCTTGAGAAATACGCCGTACGCATGGGCGGGGCCAGCAACCACCGCTTCGACCTAGGCTCCGGCGTTCTCATAAAGGACAACCACGTGGCTATCGCCGGATCGGTCAGCGAGGCGGTGCGCCGGGCCAAGGGCCGGGTACCCCACAGCCTGAACATCGAGGTCGAGGTGGATGACCTAGCCCAGCTCGACGAAGCCCTGGCGGCGGGCGTCGCCATCGTTCTGCTCGACAATCTTACTGAGACGGATCTGGGAAAAGCCATGATCCGGATCCGCGCAGTCAAGCCTCGTCCGCTGGTGGAGGTTTCGGGTGGCGTGACCCTGGCGCGCATCCCTGAGCTTGCCCGGCTGGGCGTGGATCTGGTTTCCGTGGGCGCGCTCACCCACTCGGCGCCCGCGGTGGATCTGGCCTTGGAAATGGAGATGACCACCGCGGGGCAGACGGCGTGAGAAGAAGCGGCCTTTCCATGATCGAGTCGCGCACCAAGTCTGGGCGATCGGTGGCGGTCGTAGACCTGGTCGTTTTCGTGGCCCTGGCCGGAGTGATCACCGTCGGCCACGGCCACGGCCACGGCCACGGCCACGACCTCCTGCGGTTGTCGCGGGATTGCAGGGCGGGGTGTGCGGGGTGAACCAGAGCGCGGCGGCGGAAAGTGACCTGGCGCCAGGGGCGGTGCTCCAGCGTCTGCGAACCCGA
Organism: Myxococcales bacterium; assembly: GCA_003153015.1. Lineage (GTDB taxonomy): Bacteria > Myxococcota_A > Polyangia > Fen-1088 > Fen-1088 > Fen-1137. Next base: position 2,091 of record PMBS01000320.1, on the reverse strand, counting down.
CGCATGGGCCGAGCCTACGAGTTCCTCTCTGCCTGCGCCTCGACCAATGATGTGGCTCGTGCTCGCGCGGCTGCGGGCGCGGCCGAGGGTCTCGTGGTCGTGGCCGACAGCCAGTCGGCGGGTCGCGGCCGGCTGGGGCGCTCGTGGCACTCGCCCCCAGGACAGAATCTGTACCTCTCCCTGCTGCTGCGCCCTGCCCTGCCTGCCCGCCAAGTCGCACCTCTCACCCTGCTGGCCGGCGCAGCCCTGGCGCGCACGCTGGCCGCGGCCGGGGTCACACCGCGCCTGCGCTGGCCCAACGATCTGCTGGTTGCTGCCGCGGGTGAGTTTCGCAAGGCCGCCGGCATTCTGAGCGAGATGGCGACCGACGGCGAAAGAGTTCGTCACATCGTCGTGGGGGTTGGCTTGAACGTGAACGGTCAAGAATTTCCGCCTGACCTCGCCGAACGCGCGACATCGCTGCGCCTGGCGCTGGGGCGCACTCTCGACCGCGCCAAGTTGCTCGTCGATTTCTTGGCCGCCTTCGAACCCGTCTACGATGACTTCCTGGCTCACGGCCCTGGGTTAGGCCTCGCAAAGTGGCGTCGCTACGCCGATCTCGGTCGGGTGTGTCGCATCGACCAGGATGGGGCCAAGGTCGAAGGGGTGGCGACCGATATCGACGACAGCGGCGCCCTGCTGATTCGCGACGACGCCGGCCGCATCCATCGCATGATCTCGGGAGAAGTTAGCTTTTTCACCACAGAGGGCACAGAGAACGCAGAGGGCGGATAGGGAGAAGGAATCCGGACCACACAGGACCGAACCCTTCTCTTTCCGGTCCGGCTCTGCGGCCTCTGTACTACTAACGTCGCGTTCCTTCGCAAGCCGCGAAGATTCTCGCCAGCGCCGCGATAGCCACAGAAGGTCGTGGTCGTGGCCGTGGCCGTGGCCGTGGCCGGACTGATCCCTTTGGTTGCGGCCGTGAGGCTGCTCTGTGCCCTCTGTGGTGAAAAAGCTAGCCTGCGCGCTATGCTCGGCGCACTTTGACCATCGCCCAGTCCATCGTTCTCGGCATCATTCAAGGACTCACCGAGTTTCTGCCGATTTCCTCCACGGCGCACCTGCGGATCGCGCCGGCTCTGCTCGGCTGGCCGGACAGCGGGGCTGCTTTCACCGCGGTTATTCAACTGGGCACCCTGCTGGCTGTGATCCTCTTCTTCTTGCGCGACCTGCTCGGCATGGCGACCGCGCTGGCCGACGCGAAACGGCGGCGCGGGCCCGAAGCCCGCCGGTTGCTCTACCTGGTGGTGGGCACCGTGCCCATCGGCATCGCCGGGGTTCTTTTCAAACACGCGGTGGAGGGTCCCCTACGCACGCTTCCGGTCATCGCCACGTCGCTCATCGTGGTCGGCCTGGTGATGGCCTTGGTCGAACGGCTGGCGCGCCACGAGCGCACCATGGACTCGCTCAGCTTGCGCGATGCCCTCATCATCGGGCTCGGGCAAGCCCTGGCGCTGGTGCCCGGCGTGTCGCGCTCCGGAATTACCCTAGCCTTTGCTATGGCCATCGGTCTGCGGCGCGACGCAGCCGCCCGCTTCTCGTTTCTGCTCTCGATTCCCGCGGTGGCTGCCGCAGCCATCTTCGAACTTCCGACGCTGCTGCACAATCGCGACGTCGGAATCTCAGCCCTGCTGACTGGCCTGGCCGCCGCGGGCGTGTCAGGATACCTCTGCATTCGATGGCTCCTGCGCTTTCTCCGAACCCGAACCACGTACTCGTTCGTGATCTACCGCGTGGCGCTCGGGTTCTTGCTTCTCGCCGCCGTGCTCGCGGGAAAGCTGGGGTAGCAGATCTTCCCGACCACGGCCACGACCTCCTGCGGCTAGCGCGGGATGGACTAAACTCCTACCTGGACAGGGCGGGTAGGGATCGGTATTCTTCGTGTTCTTGTTGACAGAAATCTTTCGCAAGGCTGGGCCCATAGCTCAGCGGTCAGAGCTGGCGGCTCATAACCGCTCGGTCCCTGGTTCGAATCCAGGTGGGCCCACTCGACCCACAGCCGCCGAAACGTCTTTCTTCACTAGCAGCATGAGCAGCTCGATCAAGAGC
>PMBS01000275.1 GCA_003153015.1 Myxococcales bacterium | reverse complement strand
CGCCGACTTCGCGCCAACGGGCAGCGCGAAGATCCGTCTCCGCGCCACCGGGTGGGTCCCTGGTCCCCGGTGATTTTTGTGATAGTTGGACCCTCGCTGCCCGCTGGCGACAATCAGCAGCCTTTGTCGTGTCGGGCTAACGATTTGGCGTTCAGCTGCAAGCCCGCCGCCGAGTCGGCGCCTCGATCCTACACGATGTCGCTGCGGCGACCACATCTGCTGTAACGGCATGTTCGACGGCGCTTCAGTTGATGTCGTGGCCCATGCTGTGGCACGCATCCGGCGGACGCTTTTCCGACGTCCCGCCAAGGAGGTCGAGCTTGTTCTTTCGCCGGTGTCGCTCCCATTCGCGCTCCCGGTTCTCCATCGCTTCGATGGTGTCGATGCCAAAACGCCGCACGGAGATCAACATGGCCCGAACCGAAATGACGAGGGGTTTTGCTGGGCCTACGTGACCACACCCCCGACACTGGAAGACAGGGGGAAGAATCCCACGGGTCCGGCGAATCTCGTCGAGCTTGTTCTGGAGCAGATCCCGAAGTTCCACGACGGATTGCCAAGAGAGGTCTTGCCGCCATCGACTTCGCAGCATGGCCACAATTTCTGGGAACCAGACTTGGCTGCGCTCACCTGCTGACATGCTGCCTCCTCTTTGCGAATCCTTTCGTCCGTCGAACGGCTTGGCGTTAACGCGCGGGCGGCCGTCCGCGGCCGACCGTCGCGTTCAACGCCATGTTATGCGGCAACAAGTCCAACCGCCGCTACCTCGAGTACTTGGAAGGCGGTGCCTTCTCTTTCCGCCCACGGTTGGGCGCGGTAGACATCCCGGAAATGACCCGCGGATTCCGCGTTCGGAAATAGCACCGCATCGTTAAGAAGCCTGAGAGAGTGCCGTAGATCCCCCAGGGCCTCGATTGGCGGCGAATGCCAGATTGGCCAGACGGCCGTATCACAGATGATGGAGAAATTTCCCGAAGCCCAGTAGCCAACATCGAATCCCAATGATCGTGCGTTTGTACGCGCTGGATAGAGTGCAACCTCGATGAGCTCGTACTCAGCTGGCCGTTCGAGAAAGGAGCGGACATGGAGGGCACGGTCAATATCAGGCAGGAGCCACGGACCGTCGATCAGCCATGCCTCGTCTGGAACGCCAACACCTTCGACGCCGAGGGTTTCTGCGACGGCGAGCCTCGCGAGTTCCTCGCGCGCGACTCGTTCGCGTTTCGCCCATTGCCAGCCAGGGTCATCATAGTTGTAGTCTGCGTTTATGGGGTACCGTCCGATGCCGCGGTAGCTTGCCGGGCGGACATGCGAAAGGATGTGACGTAGGTCGACGGAATAGGCGAGGCGGGCTTGCCTGAGGGGGCTGGAGTCGTACGCCTCGGCGAGCACCGTCGCGGTTCTCATGAGTGCGTATCCGTGAGTTGGCGCTGTCATCATAGCCTCGTCTTTGTCCGCATAACGCTATGGCGTTCAGCAGCGGCGCGCAAGCGCCGGCTGCTGCAACGCCTGGTTAGACGGCATCCTCGTGCCACGCCTCCTCATTGGCCAGCAACTCCTCGGCGTCTTCGCTGTGAAACGCCGTTATGAGTTGGCCGAGAATCAGCGACAGTCCGCTCCAATCCTGCCCCTGAATCGGGGCGGTCGACCTCTCGGCGTCGCGAAGCTTGGCCTTGAAGCGTTCCTGGATACGGGCCTTGTTAGTAATCTCGCCCTGGTACCGACGAAGTCCCTCATCGAAGCCCTTCCACTGGACAGGCGAGAGGAAGCCTTCGCTCATCAGCACATCCTTGCCGAGGTAGAGTTCGATGCTGCACGCGAGGCCGTTCACATCCATCACCACGTCGCCACTCGGACCCAGAGTCGGATAGGTGGTGGCGAGCGGCAGAAAGGGATATTGGAGAACCTTGATGTTCGGTGGGATCGGGATCTGAGAGAGGGAGCGAATCGCGGCCGCCCCCGCTGTGTCGTTGTCGAAGAGAGCCACGACTCGGTTCGCGATGCCAGCACCCACGAACGCCTTCACCATGCCGGCCAACGGCCCGGCACCACCGGCGACACGTGCTGCTTCGAAGTCCATGAACCTGAAGTAGTCGACTAGGTGCGGGTAGAGCACGCCAAGTGATCGTTCGATGATCCATCGGTCTGTCGAGCCCTCTGTCAGGACTACGAGCCTCCTTGTCCTGGCCACGTCTTCCGTGAGAAGGAGGTCCGCGTGAGCGACCATGTCCTCGGCAGAAGAGAACATCTCACCGAAAACGAGGTCCGTGAGGTCGTACACAACCACATCGGCACTGCAGACCTCCAGCGCCAGCCGAATGGCGTGACGGATCTCATAGCTGGGAAACCCGTTCCACGCCTCGTCACGATGGTTCTGTTCCAGCATGTACCGCACAACGGCTGGTAGGGACGCCACCTCAGCGCTATCCGGATTCGAGTGGCATAGGTTCCGGGTGCGGATCTCCTTCAGGCCATCCATCCACATGTCCGGCGTGAGCCGCTCGAGGACTGGGCCATCCTTATCTTCGAAGTCAGGCCCGAGATGTTCTCTCAAGGATTCGATGGTCCTGCGGTGTCGAAGGCGCTCCGCTGTAACGCCCTTCTCGAAGACCGAAAGCGCCGTTGGTAGCGTAAAGCCCATCAATTCCAGGCGATCGCGCACAACGCGTGCCGGAGCAGAGTACGTGACGATCTCCAATTGCGATACAGCATCCTCATTCGGAAGAAGGTAGCGCGCTGCCTCGGCGGCGTTGTGAGGGACCCGGCGAACCTGTTTGTCGCTCTCGCGAAACAGGGTCATCACGAGTGGATTGACATCGTTCTTGTCGCCACCCACGTAGAGGGTTCCGATGCGTAGTTCTGCGTAGCTTCCGATAGCCGATTCTCCTGTCGTGAGCCTGTCCGTCTAACGCCTTGGCGTTAACCCGCGGGCGGCCGTCCGCGGCCGACCGTCGGGTTCAACGCCTTGTTGGGCGGCGAATCCCGCCGAGCGACGATGATGAAGGCGTGCTTAATTGCGAGTCCGAAGAAGTTGCTGTTCGTGACCTCGGCGATACCATGTTCAATCGCGATTGCAGAAGTAATCGCCTTCAACGCCGGATGCGTTCTCTCGACTACTACTACTCGGGCGATCTTCGCGATTTCCTTCGAGGTCAGGTGACGACGTACTCGCTCTGAAATCTCCGGCAACGCCTTGTCTGCGTCACGCTCGATCCACTGCGCAGCGACTACAAGATCCCAGACACCAGGTGCGTTCTCGCGAAGGAAAAGCGCAAAGAGGTCGAACGGCCCCTTCTCCTGAGCAAGAGTGCGTTCCAGTGTGGCCAGCTTCTCCGCAAGTTCTCTCATAGCGTCTCCAGGATCTTGCGAACAGAGGCTAGCATTTGTCGAACCTTTGGGGCCGTCGCGCTGCCGACCGGCTGATACCGCGCTTCGGGATTCCACTGACTCACGACGGTCCACTCTGGGAAAAGTTTGCTTTTGACATAGTGCTCGCGGCCGGACAACCGCAGGAGAACATCAAGATCGTGGGTTTTGAAGGTCTGCAGCCCCTCGAACTCACAGCGTCTTTCTGGAAAGTCCGACCACTTCAGAGTGCGACAAATCCTGGCCTTGAGCGCCAGCTCCACGACGTACCCTGAAAGATAGGTCGCGCCATCGTACCTTCGCGCACGAAGCAGCGCTTCGCCGTCGGCGAGACGAGCGCGAGCAAGCTGTCGAAGAACGCCTTTAGCTAGCCCAACTTCCGCAGTTCGA
>PMBS01000325.1:410-3064 GCA_003153015.1 Myxococcales bacterium | reverse complement strand
CCTCGACGCTGTGCTGGGACGCTGATATTGGTTGGTGGGCAGCCGCGACGAACCATGCCAGGGTGGTCCATATCCAACGTAGCCAAGCCGGCCGGGTCATGAGATCCTGGCCTTCCCCACGAAAGGCCCGAGTCGGGCTGCTCCCGCATGCAAGAGAGGTTGCTCGAATTCGTCTTTGACCTAGGCCGCCGCCGGGGCCGCTGGGTGTTGGGCTTCGTGATCGCCACCACGCTGGCTGGGGCTGCTCTGGCAACCCGCACCCGCATCTCCACCTCGCAGCGCGACCTCGTCCCGGCCACCCATCCCGTGCAGCAGGACTACCAGGCCTTCGTGCGCGAGTTCGGCGCCGCCGACAGCCTGATTGCCGTGCTCGACGGCGAGCCGGCTCTGCTGAAGCCGGCGGCCGACGAGCTGGCCGCCGAGTTGCGCCTGCAGACCGCCCTGGTCAAGAGCGTCTTCTTCAAGATCGATCTGGCGCTGCTGCGTGATCGCGCTCCGCTTTACCTGACCCTGCCGCAACTGGAGGAGCTGCGGGCTCGCTTGGCCCAACAACGGCCGCTCATCGAGCAGGCGAGCAGGATCCACAATCTGCCCGACCTCGTCGCCGCCATCGACCAGGGCTTCGCCCGCCCGGAGCTGGCCCTCGATCCCGTGGCGGTCAATGCCCTCCTGGCCGGGCTCAGGGGCCTCTTCTCGGAGTGGAGAGGCTTTGTCTCTGATCCGGCGCGCCGCGATCTCGGCCTGCCCGCCGGTCTGCTGGCCGCCGGCGCCGAGGTGCCGGCTGTGGTCCGCTCGGGTGGCTACCTGACTTCGCGCGACGGCCGGCTGCTTTTTCTCTTCGTGCAGCCCACCTCGGCCAGTGACGATGCGACCTTCTTGCGGCCCCTGCTGTCCGCGGTGCGGGCGGCCGGCGAGCGCGTGCTCAGGCGGCATCCCGAATGGCAGGGCAAGGTCAAGTTGGCGCTTACCGGGCTGCCTGCCCACGTCCTGACCGAGACCGACACCGTGTTCTCCGACGTGGGCAACGGTATGGTGCTGGCGGTGGTGCTGATCCTGGGCGTGGTTCTGGTCGGCTTCCGCACCCTGCGCAAGACGGCCCTGGCGGTGATCCCTCTCGTGTGTGGCATGGTCACCGGGCTGGGCCTGGTCATCCTGGTGCTCGGACGGTTGAACCTGGTCAGCGCGGCCTTCATGGCTGTGATGTTCGGCATGAGCATCGACTTCGGCATCTATCTGGTCCGCCGCGCCGAGGAGGAACTGGGACGGGGTGCCGACCTTCCTGCGGCCGTACGTATCGCGATGGTACGCACGGGGAAGGGCGTGCTCACCGGCGGACTGACCACCTGCGCGGCCTTTGTGGCCATCACCCTGTCGGACTTTGCCGGGTTCGCCGAACTGGGGATCACGGCAGGCATCGGCATCTTCGTCTGCCTGGTCGATGTGTTCTTGCTCTTCCCGGTGCTGGCCCTGCGCATCGGCCTGGAACCTCGGCAGCCGCGCCTCCATCGGGTCGAGGAGCGCGCGCGTGGCCCCTGGGCGCGCCCGACCATGTTCGCGGCTGCGGCGACAGTCGCGGGACTGTGCGTACTGGCGGCCTGGGTGTCACCGCGCCTCAGTTTCGACTACGACGCGCTGGCGCTGCTTCCGCGCGACACCGAATCGACCGAGTACCAGCAGCGCATGCAGCGCGAGAGCGACTTCCAAGTTTCCACGGTGATGGTGACTGCCGACAGCCTGCACGAGATGCGCGAGCTGACCGCGCACTTGCAGGCGCTGCCCGAGGTCAGCCGGGTGGAGTCGCTGGCCGACGTGATCCCGGGCGACCAAGAGGCCAAGCTCGTCGCGCTGGCCGGTCTGCGTCCGCTGCTGGGCGATCTGGCGGTGACCTTTGTGCCGGCCGCGGGTTCTGCCTCTGAAATCAGGCCTAGTCGCGTGGGGAGCCCGCCGGCTTTGCCGGCGGCGGACCATCGCGGGAGGGAATGGGAACCCTCTGAGGGTTCCCATATTGCCGACAAACTGGCGGCCCGATTTGCCGAGGCCGAGGAGCAAGCCTTCACCGCTGGCAAGGCCGATGTGGTCGAGCGCATTGGCGCTGTCTTGCAGGAAATCGCAGGGCTTCGCCAGCAACTCGACCGGGTGGGAGTCGAGCGCGCTCAGGCGCGCACGCGCGTCTTCGAGCAAGCGCTTTTCGATGGCGCGCGGGCTGGACTGGCCTTGCTGCGCACCTGGCTGGCGGCGCGCCCAGTAGGCGAGAGCGATCTGGCGCCCGAGCTGCTGGCCCGGTTCAAGAGCCCGGCCGGGCACTATGTGGCCTACGTGACGCCCCGGGGATCGATCTGGGACGTGGCATTTCTCGACCGCTTTGTCGGCAAGCTGAAGCAGATCACCCCGCGGGTCACTGGGTTCCCGGTCACTCACCAGGTGTACTCGCGCATGGTGGTCCGCGGCTTTCGCCAGGCCATGGTTTATGCGTTTTTCGCCGTGGTGGTGCTGCTGGCGTTGGATTTCCGCCGCGTGCATGCCGTGCTGCTCGCCCTGCTGCCGCTCGGCCTCGGTTTCCTTCTGCTGCAACTGCTGGTGTGGGTCGCGGGCGTCCGCTACAACTACGCCAACATCGCTGCCTTCCCCGTGCTGATGGGCTATGGGGTTTCCTT
>PMBS01000325.1:0-382 GCA_003153015.1 Myxococcales bacterium | reverse complement strand
CTACCAAAGAAGAGGAACGCGAAATGCTTCGTAGCATGGCTTGGTTTGCGCTGGCAATGGCTGTGGTTCGCCAGGTAGTCATCCGCGCCAGCTGTTTTCCGACGGTGGCGCTGATGGACAGCGGCCCCGGACTGGTAGAGCCCGCCATGATGCACAATCACAAGATGGTCGCCCTGTTCCCGAGCCTCCTTGGAGCGCTGCGTTCCAGCCTCCGTACCCGCGCCGACCTTGCGCTCGAGAACCTCGCCCTCCACCAGCAGTTGGCCAACCTGCGGCGCACATCTGGTTGTCCTTATGCGCAAGAGCGACCGCGCCTTCTGGCTCGTGCTCTCCCGGCTCTGGTCTCGGTGGGGCGTGCGCGACCACGACTTCGGCCTCACCT
>PMBS01000143.1:2927-12861 GCA_003153015.1 Myxococcales bacterium | reverse complement strand
GGACGCAGGAGCCCGTCATGATGGCCAAGGTGCAGGTGCTGCCTGACCCGCTCGGATCCAATCTCGAGATGGACGCGCTGGTGCTCAATCTCAAGGATGTGGGCAAGCGGGTGTTCAAGCTCATGCCGGAGCTACCCAAAGAGGCTTCCACGCTTATCGACAGCGTGACCGAGCCCGGGCAGATCGCCGACCTCATCACCTCGAATCTGGACGTTCAGGTCGACGAGAAGCAGGAGATTCTGGAAATCTTCGACCTCAAGGCCAGGCTGCGACGCGTGCTGCAGTTCCTCTCGCGCCAGCATGAGGTGCTGAAAGTCCGCGAGAAGATCAACACCCAGGTGCAGGANNAAGGAGGAGTTGGGCGAGATCGACGATACGGGCGGGGACCTGGACGATTTCCGGGAAAAGATCGCGGCGGCCAAGATGCCCGGCGAGACCGAGAAGGTGGCGGTGAAGCAACTAGAACGCCTCAAGGTCATGCAGCCCTCATCGGCTGAGTACACGGTGACGCGCACCTATCTGGAATGGCTGGTCGAGCTGCCCTGGGCGATCGCGACCGAGGACAAGCTGGACATCCCGGCGGCCCGCGACATTCTCAACGCCGACCACTACGACCTGGACAAGGTCAAGAAGCGCATCCTCGAATANNTACCTGGCGGTGCGCAAGCTGAAGACCGACAAGAAGGGGCCCATCCTCTGCCTGGTGGGCCCGCCCGGTGTGGGCAAGACCTCGTTGGGCAAGTCCATCGCTCGCGCCCTGGGCCGCAAGTTCATGCGGGTGTCGCTGGGTGGGGTGCGCGACGAGGCCGAGATTCGCGGCCACCGCCGCACCTACGTGGGGTCGCTGCCCGGTCGAGTCGTGCAAGGCATGAAGAAGGCGGGATCGAACAACCCAGTGTTCATGCTCGACGAGATCGACAAGCTGGGACACGACTTCCGCGGGGATCCGGCCGCTGCCTTGCTGGAAGTCCTGGATCCCGAGCAGAACCATGCCTTCTCCGACCACTACCTGGAGGTGCCGTTCGATCTATCCAAGGTCATGTTCATCGCCACGGCCAACATTCTCGACCCGGTTCCGCCGGCCTTGCGCGATCGCCTCGAGGTGCTGGAGATTCCTGGTTACACCAGCGAGGAGAAGCTTAATATCGCCAAGCAGTTCCTCATCAAGAAGCAGCTGGACGAGCATGGGCTAGGCGGTGACCGTGTGGTCTTCGAGGATGCCGCGGTCGGCGAGGTTATCGACAGCTACACGCGCGAGGCGGGCGTGCGCAACCTCGAGCGCGAATTGGCCAATGTGATTCGGGCGGTGGCCGTGCTGGTGGCGGAAGAAAAGGCCACGGAAAAAGAGACCATCACCAAGGCCCGAGTGCCTGATTTCCTGGGCCCGCAGAAGTACCTGCCCGAGGTGGCCGAGCGTACCGCTGAGGCGGGGGTCGCCACCGGGCTGGCCTGGACGCCGGTGGGCGGCGATATCCTTTTCATCGAAGCGACCCGCATGAACGGCAAGGGCAATCTGGTTCTGACCGGGCAACTTGGTGACGTGATGAAGGAATCGGCACAAGCGGCGCTGTCATTCATCCGCGCCCGGGCTCGCTGGCTCGGGCTCGACGAATCATTCCTCGAGCGCAGCGATATCCACGTGCACATTCCCGCGGGGGCCATTCCCAAGGACGGCCCGTCCGCCGGAGTCACGATGTTTATATCCATGGTATCGCTACTGACCAACAAACCGGTGCGCAGCGACGTGGCCATGACCGGCGAGATAACGCTGCGTGGGCTGATCCTGCCGGTAGGCGGAATAAAAGAGAAATTCCTGGCTGCGCACCGTGCCGGCATCAAGCGCGTCGTCATGCCCGAGCGCAACCGCAAGGACATCATCGACATCCCCGAGCAGCCGCGCAAGGAGATCGAGATCATCTTCGTCAAGCGCATGGACGAGCTACTGCCTCTCGTGCTGACCGAGATGCCCAAGCTGCAAGGAACGATGTCGAGCGCCGTGACCCCGGCGCCGTCGACCCCGGCGCCGCCTGCACCGACCTCGGCGTAGGCTGGAGTAGGGGGGCTCCGCGTTTCGGCCGGGTCAGGCGCCCCGTTGGTCGCCGTCTTGCCTGATCATCTCCAGTGGTGATGCAGGTGAAACTTGGCGCCGATGGTAGGGTCGCAGTTCTCAGTGGAAGCGCCTACTGATCGACACAAGCGATCCGTCCGGGCGGAAGCGCACCACCTGCCCGGCGCGTCCCTTTTGGCCGCTGATTGTTGCGTCCTCCGCCAGGGTGGAGGAGCGCAGGGTTCCGTCTTGGTAGAAGAGCGTCTCTTCGCGGCCCACGAAGCCCTTGAAGGCGTGGCTTCCCAACAGGAGGCAACTTGCGAGAGCGCCGTTGGGGTGCAGTGTGGGGCCCTGGGAGAAGCCGGTCCAGCAGCGGTAGGGCCCAACCGTCGCGCTGCTGTAGTCGTGGGAGCGAATCTGCGTCAGCACCCCCGAAGGGTCAAAGTCGAGCATCGACCTCGCGGGCAGTGAGAGGTCGCGCACGGTCATTGGAGACTCGATCCGAAGCGAGGCCACCTGCCCTCCCTCATTCGGGCTGTACCACACGAGGCCGGATCCCGCTGGGAGGCTGATTCCGTAAATCTCCATCGGCTGGTTGAGGGTCGCACCCCGTAGCGGCGAATCCTTGGCCTGCGCCACCCTCTTGTCGCAGCGGACCTCGATGAAGTCTTTCACCTCAAGGCCGGCGACCTGCTGAACCGGGGCGCCCACCAGGGTCAGGAAGACGCCGGGCCCTTCCTCGGGAGAGTCGACTGTCCTGTGGTGATCGAAGGTCCTGCGCGAGTAGTTGAGGTAGACAGTCGTCTCCTTGGGGACCTTGAGGCCACAGAGCGAGGCATCCCTGGACAGAACGATCTCGCTCAAGCAGAAGCCATCCGAGGCTCGGCAGCCTTTGACGAAGCCGTTGCGGTAGATCAGCCTGCTCCCCCCAGGCAGCATGAGCCCTTTGTACAGTCGATCCTTAACTATGACGAAACTGCGCTCAAGGGCGCCGTAACACGCCTGTGCTGGGGCCGCGAGTCCCATCATCCACGCGAAGCAAAAGCAGGCAACGATAGGTGCGCAATTCGCATGGGAGCGCGGGATGGCCGAGGCCGCCGGGGATGGTCCTGAACGCATGCTTGTGAGCTGAACCCTTGACACAGGTGGCACGTTGACGCTGCGGTTTGCTCTATTCAGACAACGCAGACCTCGGCACGGTTCCGCCTGCAGGTGACGCGGGAGTCCTGGCGTGTGGCCGGCCTTCTGGATGATGCCGCTTGAATCGTACTCGACCACCGGCACCGCTGGAAAAATAGAATCTACCGCCCCAGCGTGCTTGTCGCTGGGCCCAGGGGGGAGGTAGCGGCGCTCTCGGAAGCGAGAGAGAGCGATGCGGCACGAAAGAGAACAGACTTGTTCTGGGTTAGAGGACGTCGGGTCCGATCCCGTCCTTGACGCGTGAAAAGGCGGTGCTTACTGTACGCCCCGAACGCGAACCGCACCTCTATCCCACGAAAAGGACAAGCAAATGGGCAAGATCATCGGAATCGACCTGGGAACCACGAATTCGGTGGTGGCTATCATGGATGGCAAGGAACCCAAGATCATCGCCAACGAGGAGGGCGGTCGTCTCACCCCGTCGGTAGTCGCGTGGGACGAAAAGGGCGAAGTCCTGGTCGGGCAGATCGCGCGCCGTCAGGCCATCACCAATCCCGAGAACACGGTCTTCTCGGCCAAGCGTTTCATCGGCCGGCGCTACGAAGAAGCGGCTGAGGACGAGAAGCGCGTCCCGTTCAAGACCCAGCGGGGCGCAAGTGGCGAGGTCGTGTTCGAGATCCGCGGCAAGAAGGTCACGCCACCGGAGGTTTCGGCCAAGGTTCTGCAGAAGCTCAAGAAGGCGGCCGAGGACTACCTGGGTGAAAAGATTGTCGACGCCGTGATCACCGTTCCGGCCTACTTCAACGANNCAACGCCAGGCGACCAAGGATGCGGGTCGCATCGCCGGGCTCGAGGTCAAGCGCATCGTCAACGAACCCACCGCTGCGGCGCTGGCCTACGGCCTCGACAAGAAGAAGGACGAGCTTATCGCAGTGTATGACTTTGGCGGCGGCACCTTCGACATCTCGATCCTGGAAGTCGGCGAGAACGTGGTCGAGGTGGTGTCGACCAACGGGGACACACACCTGGGCGGCGACGACATCGACGTGCGCATCATGGATTGGCTGATCGCCGAGTTCAGGAAAGACCAGGGAATCGACGTATCCAAGGACAAGATGGTTTTGCAGCGCCTACGCGAGGCGGCGGAAAAGGCAAAGATCGAGTTGTCACAGGTGATGGAGACCGAGATCAATCTGCCCTTCCTCACCGCCGATGCCAGCGGCCCCAAGCATTTACAGATGCGCCTGTCGCGCGCCACGCTGGAACAGATGATCGAGGACCTCATCCAGCGCACCGTCGAGCCCACCAAGAAGGCGTTGGCCGATGCCGGCAAGAAGACCTCGGACATCAACGAGGTGGTGCTGGTGGGTGGCTCCACGCGCATCCCGCGTGTGCAGCAGGTGGTCAAGGACTTCTTCGGCAAGGATCCCCACAAAGGGGTCAACCCCGACGAGGTCGTGGCGCTGGGCGCGGCGGTCCAGGCGGGCGTGCTTTCCGGCGAGGTCAAGGACATGCTCCTTCTCGACGTCACGCCCCTGTCGCTGGGCATCGAGACCCTGGGCGGCGTGATGACGGTTCTCATCCCGCGCAACACGACGATTCCCACCAAGAAATCCGAGACGTTCTCTACCGCGGCTGACAACCAGACTTCGGTCGAAGTCAAGGTGTTCCAGGGCGAGCGGCCCATGGCCAACGACAACCGCCTGCTGGGAAAGTTTGGGCTGGAGGGCATCCTGCCCGCGCCGCGCGGCATTCCGCAGATCGAGGTGACTTTTGACATCGATGCCAACGGCATCGTCAATGTGTCGGCCAAGGACAAGGCGACCGGCAAGGCGCAGAACATCACCATTACGTCGTCTTCTGGCCTGTCCGAGGCGGATATCCAGAAGATGGTCAAGCAGGCGCAGGAGCACGAGGCGGAGGACAAGAAGCGGCGTGAGGCCATCGAGGCGCGCAACCACCTGGAAAGTTTGTCGTTCAGCGTGCAGAAGCACTTCGACGAGAACAAGGACAAGATTCCGTCGTCCGAGCGCCAGGCGCTGGAGGACGCGCTCAAAGACGCCAAGGCCACGCTTGAGTCGAACCGCGAGGCGAGCGACGCCGAGGTCTTCAAGGGCGCCTTCGAGCGTCTGGAGAAGGCGTCGCACAAGATGGCCGAGGCACTGTACAAGGCCGCAGGCGGCAGTGAAGGCGCGCAGGGGGGCGGGCAGGGGGGCGGGCCGTCGTCGGGCGGCGACGGCAAGGGCACCGGCGGCAAGGACGACGTCATAGACGCCGAGTTCACCGAGACGCCCAAGCAGTAGCTTCTTCGTCACAGAACACAGAGATTCGAGCAGGCCGGGCCGCGGCTAGCGGGTGGCGACTAGCGAGAGCGAGTTCGTGAGCGGCACGCGGAACGCGCTCCGCCTCCCGCACAACGCCCACGAACACGCTACCGCCCACGCCCACGCCCACGCGAGCCGCGAGCCGGAACTCCCAGGTGACCCGCGATTTCCCGCCAGACTGTTGGCCAAGCTAGAGTCTGCCCGTCCCTGTCGACTGTCGCGCGACATCGGGGTATGGTCAGTCATGCATCCGATCCTCGTGCAGCTTCCCTCGAAGGTGCTTTTCGTCGCGGCGCTGGTCTTGGCGGTTGTGTCTTTCGTGCGCAATCAGGTGCAGCGCCGGCGCAACCCCAAGGCGCCGGCGTCGTCCACCCCATTGCTCTTGGTCGCTGGCGCCTGGGCACTTCTGGGGCTGCGGGGTGGCACCTGGATTCCGAACGCCGGAGTCTTTGGCAAACCTTGGCTGCCGGTACCCATCTTCTCCTACGGCGTGATGCTGGCCACCGGCTTCGTAGTGGGCTGGTTCGTGGCCATGCGACTCGCCCCCAAGGACGGCATCCGCAGCGAAGATGCCGGCGCTATCTACATGTGGACGGCGGTCTGGTCGATTGTGGGCTCGCGCGTGCTCTACGTCATCACCCAGTTCCAGGAGTTTTCGAATCCGGTCGACATCGTCCTGCTCAACAAGGGCGGCCTGGTCGCGTACGGTGGGATGGTGTTCGGTGTGGCCGCAAGTTGGTATCTTTGCCGCCGGCGCAAGATCGAGCTTCTGCGTTGGGCTGATGCCGCCGCGCCGTCGGTGGTGCTGGGCACGGNNTGGGCCATTCGCTTCCCCAAGGACGCGCCGGCCTGGAAGGATCACGTGTACAGCATGCACGCGCTGACCCCCGACTCGGCGTGGTCGCTGCCGGTCCACCCCACCCAGATCTACGAGACCCTGACCGGGCTTGCGCTCTTTGGCCTGCTCATGTACTTGCGTCGCGTGCGCAAGTTCTCCGGTGAGGTATTCCTGGGCTGGGTCTTGGGCTACGGCATCATGCGCCCCATCATCGAAATCTATCGCGGTGACGATGACCGAGGCAGCGTCGGGATCCTGTCGACGTCGCAGTTCATCGGATTGGCCTCGGTGGTGGCCGGCCTCGGGCTGCTCATCTACCTGGTCAAACGCTACCGGGCTGACCCGGCGGCCGCGCGGTTGTGGGAGATTCCCTTGCCGGCCCAAGCCAAAGCAGAGCCGGAGCCAAACCAACGTTCGCGCAGGCGCCGCAAGGGCCGCTGACCTGCGGTGACCTACAGGCTCACGCTGCGGTGGGAATTGCGGTATAAGGGGTCCCAAGTCACAGAAGCGAGGGGGCGATCATGAGTCTCAAGCGCAGCCACTCGGCGGGGGTCCGCACGAGCTTTACCAGCGGCAGCGAGTCCAGCGGCAAGCTGGGCCGGCAGGAGCTTTACGACGAGCTAAAGAAACTGGCTCAGTCGGGCCAAGTCTTTGCGCCCGTCGACATTGCGTTGAGCATCGGTGCCGGCGAGGCGCTGGTGTCGCGTTCCTTGCTCGGCTTGGCGGCCGAGGGCTATTTGGAAAAGGTCGACACGGGCAAGTACCGTGCCACGCCTTTCGCGGAGATTCCCCAGGCCGAGTTCCTGAAGGCCCTGGCCCGCGCGTCCAAGACCGATTCGACCCGCCAGCGCGACCTGTCCGAGATTGCCCGCCTCAAGCAGAACAACGACGTGATGCGCACCAAGTTGCTCGCGGCCATCGCCGAGCGGGATCACTACCTGGCGGCGCTCAGGCAGCACGGCATCGATGCCGGCCCAGCGCCTGTGCCCCCAGCGCCCGTGCCAACCGCGGCGCCGACCGGAGCCGCGCCGTCGGCTGGGCAGAACGCGCCTTTGCCCGAGCCGGCTGCAGCGGGTTCGCCGACCCCGTCCAGTGGCGGCGGCGACGGCAGTTCCTGATCCGGCCGGGTTGGCCCGCACGCTGTGAAGAGCCTGTCCCTTCGTTTTCGCATACGGGCCGCCGGCCGGCTGGCGGCGGCTGCCTCCCTCGAGCGGGTGGTGCAGATCGAACCACGCGAGGGTGATCTCACTATTGGCCGCCGAAGGGGCAATGACATCGAGTTGCCCTTTGCTGACGTGTCCGAACAGCACGCCCGTCTGACGCGGGATGACCGGGGCTGGCTGCTGATGGATCTGGGCAGTGCCAACGGCACATCCCTCAACGGCCGCCGGCTGACGCCATTCGTGGCGCAGGCCCTGTCGGTGGGCGACGTTCTGCGCCTGGCGAGCGTCGAGTTGTTGGTCGAGGGCGAGGGCCAGTCTGCCCAGAGCGCCCAGGGACGGGAGGGATTGCCCGAATCGACCGCCACCCTGGCGCGCCGTCTAGTGAGTGATCTGTTCGGGGCCTGGCGGCCCGCTGAAGTGCCCCGTCTCGTGGTGACCGAGGGTGAGGCACGGGGGCACGAGTTGCATCTGGAGGTGGTAGGCTGCCGCTACCGGGTCGGACGGGGAACTGGCTGCAACTTGGTCGTGCCCGACGACGATATGTCGCGTGAACATGCGGAATTCGAACGTCGCTGGGACGGCGTGTTTGTGCGCGACCTCAACTCGAAGAACGGTGTTCTGTACATGGGCGAGCGCCTGGCGGCCGAACAGCGCCTGGCTGACGGAGATGAGCTGCGCCTGGGCCAGACCACCTTCCGGCTGGAAGATCCCGAGGATCGCTATCTGCGGCAGATGGAAGAAGTCGCGGCAGTGGCCGGTCAAGCGGCCGAGGGCGGCGCGGGCGGAGAGGCTGCAACATCCGGCGACCAGGCTGGCCAAGCGGGGAGGGTGGTGCTCCCGGATACTCATACGTCGATCAACTCGCGCCGCCCCTTGACCGAGGCGGCTCTGCCGAGCCCGGTTGCATCGCCGCAATCTGGGGGGCGTGGCCGGCGATTGCCGCGACACAGCCCGCTGGTCTTCATGGTCATCGCGGCCCTGGTGCTGGTTGGGGTGATCGCGTTCGCGCTGTCGTTTCTTCTAGGAAGTTAGGCTAGAAGCACTCCCAACGATGGACCTTCGTGCCCCCCTCACATTTCGACCTGCGTACCAAACCTTGGTATGGGGCGGGCGGCGCCTGCAGCGATGGCGCCCAGACCTGCCGCCCGGGCCGATTGGCGAGTCTTGGGACCTGTCGGATCACAAGCACGGCATGAGCGTGGTTGAGCAGGGCCCGCTGGCCGGCCGCACCCTGCGCGAGTTGGTCACCGAGGCCGGGCTCGAGCTGGTGGGGGCAGGCTTTCGCGGGGGCGCGTTCCCTCTGATGGTGAAGCTGATCGACGCCGCCGATCACTTGAGTGTCCAGGTTCATCCTGACGATGCCACGGCGTCGATTCTGGGCGTAGACGATCGTGGCAAGACCGAGTGCTGGGTGATTCTCGCCGACGGCGGGGCCCTGTTCCAGGGCACGCGTCCGGGGATGAATCGCGAGGCATTTGAACACGCCCTGACCGACCATACCCTGGCCGCCACACTGAACCGCTTCGAGGGCCGAGCCGGGGATGTCTTCTTCATCGAAGCGCGCACGGTGCACGCCTTGGGCGAGGGGTGCCTGCTCTATGAGATTCAGCAGACATCGGACATCACCTTCCGCGTTTACGATTGGGACCGAATGGGCCTCGACGGGAAGCCACGGCCGCTGCACGTCGCCGAGTCACTGGCCACCATCGATTTTTCCCGCACCGGCTTCGGCCCGCTTCGGCCGGCGTGGAAAACCGACCCTGCAAGCCGGGTCGCGTCGCGCTCGCTGGTCACCTGTACCTACTTCGCCGTGGAGCAATTCCGCATTTCCGCGGGAGCAACCCTGCGCCGCCCGTCAAGCGACACCTGCGCTGTGGTCACCTGCATCGACGGACGCGGGGTTCTGCAGACTGAAGGGGGTGCGCTTCCCCTTGTGCCCATGCAGACCGCCTTGTTGCCCGCGGCTGCCGGCGCCTGGCGGGCCGCGGGCGACGGAGCCACGCTCGAACTCTTGGTCGCCTATCCGCAATTGTGAGAAGCCGGGGCTACCGTCGCCGTCGCGCCTTCTTGCGCGCCTTACGCGCCTCCTTGCGTTTGCGCTTCTCCTTGCTCCGGTCTTGGTTGCGTTGGGGCGCCTGGAAGTGGCCGCGCTCGGGCGATGGCGTGCTCATCATGGAGGCGAGTTGGTCCATGTCCATCCCACCCAATAGTTTCTTTGCTTGGGCGATACCCTTGAATCCGGGGATCTTGCCCAGGATTCCGGTCGAGGCACCAAGCTGCATCATGACCTGCCTCATCATGGCGAAGCGGTTGAGCAGGTCCGCGACCTCGGATTCCTTGCGCCCGCAGCCGCGCCCGACGCGGGCCAGGCGGCCCATGTCGTAGAAGGCGCTGCGCTTCTTCTTGCGCTTGCCGCCCTCGA
>PMBS01000143.1:0-2865 GCA_003153015.1 Myxococcales bacterium | reverse complement strand
AGCATGCGCAGGGCGTCCTGCTCGGCCTTCTCCTCGTCCACCACCTCCTCGAACTGGGTGATGAGCCCCACCACATCGCCGCGGCCTAGGATCCGGCTGGCCATGCCATCGGGCCGGAACTCCTCTAGGCGGTCGAGCGACTCGCCCATGCCGACGTACTTGACCGCCTGGCCGGTCACCGCCTTGACCGAGAGGGCGGCGCCGCCGCGCGCATCACCGTCCAGCTTGGTCAAGATGACGCCGTCGTAGGCCAGCCAGTCGTGGAAGGTCTTGGCGGTGGCCACTGCGTCCTGGCCGATCATGGCGTCGACCACGAACAAGACGTTGGCTGGATTGCAGCGACGCTTGATCTCTTTCAGCTCGTTCATCAGCGGCTCGTCGATCGCGAGCCGGCCGGCGGTGTCGAAGATGACCGTGTCGCGGCCCGATTCGGCGGCAACCCGTTGGGCTTTTTCGCAGATGGCAGGCGGGTCGCCTCCGGGCTCGGAAAAGACCGGCATGTGCAGCTGCTCACCCAGGATGCGGAGCTGGTCGATAGCGGCGGGGCGGTACACGTCCGCGGCAACCAGCAGGGGCCGGCGGCCGCGCCTTTCCAGCAAACGCGCCAGCTTGCCCACCGTGGTGGTCTTGCCGCTCCCCTGCAGGCCCACCACCATGATCCCGGTGGGACCCTTCTTGGCGAACCGGATGCTCGAATCGACCGGCCCCATCAAATCGACCAGCTCGTCGTGGCACAGCTTGACGAAGTGATCCTCCGGGGTCACGCGACGGACTCTTTCGTTGCTGCTCGCCCGCACCTTGACGATCACGCCAAGCGCCTTCTCCCTGACCCGCTTGCAGAAGTCCTGCACCACTTCGAAGCCCACGTCGGCCTCGAGCAGCGATGTGCGTACGTCCACCAGCGCGGCATCGACCGTGCTTTCGTTCAGCTCCGCCAGGCCCTGGAACTTCTGCTTGGCAGTTCGGAATCCCTGAGTAAGTGTCTCGAACATGGGGCCCGCAATCTAGCACACGCCAGGGATCGGCCTTCAACTCACCGAGGCGACGACGGCCGAATGGATCATTCGCTAGGAGAATCGGCGCTTGCCGGTGTTCTGCCACCATTCCAGCCAACGCCGGCGGGCCTCGTCCCGGTCACGCTCGGGAAGATCATAGTGGTAGCCGAAGTACTCGCCGGTGATCTCCTGCAATTCTTGCGAGGCCGNNGGCCGCTGCCGCATCTTCTCCCACCAATCCAGCCAGCGTCGCTTCTTGGGGCCGAGGTCGTCGCCGGCCAGGGCAAGCAAGGTCGAACGCGCGGTCAAAGCGATTTGTTCGTCTTCGCTCTCCAGGCGGTCGATGATGGCTGGCACAGAGGAGGGATCGCGCAGCTCGGCCAGGGCGGCCAAGGCGGCAGTGGCAGTGCCGACGTCGGAACTGGGCAGATTTGCCTGGAGCGAGCGCGAGGCGGCCGCGACCCTTGGGTCGTGCAGGCGTCGGCCGAGTGCGCGCCAAGCCGAACGGCGTGCGGCTTCGTCACCCAAGCGTGCGGTTTCTATCAGGGTCTCGACCTCGTCGACGGCCGGGGCGGCAGACGCGGCTCGGGCGCGCGCAACCGGAGGCAGAGGTTGCGCAGGCGCCAACCAGCAACGCGCGGTTGTCGCGCCCATCAGCCTGGCGAGCAGGGACACGAATCGCGGCGGCACAGGGATGTGGTACACCACGCCCAGAAGCCCGCGAAAGCGAGCCTCGGTGACCAGGTACGGTTCCACCAGAAGGTGGCGCTCGCCAGCCCAGGCCACCAGAGCATCGTGGTTGGCTTCAGGGTGAACTGCCAGTTCCAGCGCGTCTTCGTGCCGGCCGATGGGAACCGCACCCAGGCGGGCGGCTGCGCCCGCGTCGAGCCACGGGCCTGCCTGCAGGTCAGGTTTGGCGAGACGTTCGAGGGGCGCCGCCGGGATTCCGGTGAGGTTGGCCATGTGGGTAAGCAGGGTCTTCTCGTCGAGGAGGCCCATCTCCAGCAGCACAGTGTCGAGGCCACCCCCATAGAGCAGGCGGCGGCGCTCGGCCTGCGCCGCGATCTCTTGCGACAAGAGCGAGGCGTTTACCAAGTCCGATGCAAGCGACGAGGTGGGCATGGGATTGGCAGTCGCGCGGGCCGCCGGCTCGTGCGGCCCTTGCATCACCTGTCCTCGACGATCACGTAGGTTCCGGACAGGTGATCGTGCAGGGCGCGGCGCTCGCGGTCGAACAGGCACCATAGCCAGCCCAGGCCGACGGGCAGAAGACTCAACAGCAGCGCCACGAAACGCAGGCAACCCAGCAAGGGTCCAGGCGCGCTGCCACGCGACGAGATCACGCGTAGGTGGAGGAGGCGCTTGCCGGCCGTCTGACCCAGGATGCCGCCCAGGTAGATTTGATAGAGCGCGCTGAGGCCAGCCAGCAGCCCGAGCGCGCCCAGAGCCATGGGATTGCGATCGAGCAGGCCGGCCAGTACGAAGTCTGGGCCTAGTTCCTTGGAACCGGGCAACGACACGCCGAGGGCGAGAGCCGCAGCGAGAGTGGCGCCGAGAGTGACCGCGTTGACCAGCAAAGCGTCGATGATGGCCGCGAGCAAGCGTCGCACCAGCCCCGCCGTGCGCACGTGTAGCACCCGTTGGCCACGCGCCATCGGCTGAGGCGCGACCGCCGACTCTGACGGAAGATTACGGTTCGCTTCGCTGGAATCGTTCGGCCGAGAAGGCGCCGACTCCTCAAGCGTCGCCATGGCGTTGCATACCGCCGCGTAGGTGGTCACACAGCCATTGTGTGAACACCCGCGTCGCCTTGCAAGTTTCCTAGCAAAAGCCCCCTCAAGCTCCCGAGGTGACGACGGCCGACGATCCG
>PMBS01000105.1:8249-8908 GCA_003153015.1 Myxococcales bacterium | reverse complement strand
CGTGGCACAACCTCTCCACGTCGATGTGGAGCGGATCCACGAGCTTTGCAACCACGCCGAGGGTGGCCTTGACGGCGGTCACGTACAACCCCGCGCGGGCGTCATTCCCCATCCAGTCACCAGGGGCAAGCGCGGCCGTGCCGGCGCTACCCACCGCCGCGATGGCGAACGTGACGGTCCAGGCCAGGCTCCACGTAGCGGCCCGGCGGAAATCCGCGCAGACGGCGTCGTCGATCTCGCCCTCTCCGGCGCTAAGATCGGCAGCTGGCGCGGCCATCGCAGTCCCCGCGCCCACGACCGGCACGAGGAGTCCGAGCCAGAGGAGGGAGCGCATGAGGAACCGTAGCACACTAGCACGACGCTGGCGTTGTGGGAGAAACACAAGCCCCCGTCCCGTCGGGAGCAGAAAATCGCCATCCAAGGACGCCCCTGGGCGTGCTACATCAAGCGTGGCCTTCGATGAGCACCGCCAGCTGCGTCCGAGAGACCTGGGATCTAAAGGGCGACGACGCCTGGCGGACGCTCGCAGCCACGGGTCGGATCAAGCTGGTGCGTGATGCTTTCGTCCGCCTTCGCACCGCCGACGGGTTCAGCCACTCGCGGTCCCTCGCGTTCGCCACGTCCCTCGTCCTTGTGCAGGGCTTGATCGCCCTCGTGGG
>PMBS01000105.1:0-8195 GCA_003153015.1 Myxococcales bacterium | reverse complement strand
CCGTTCATCCACAAGTACGCCCGCGCCCTCTTGCTCGCCGTCGTCGTAGTCGCGGCCTTCATCGGCGCCGGCACGATGCTGACCGTGGGACGCGACCTATCGAGAGCTGTTGGCGGCACCGGCTCGCACCTCGCGTGGCACGTGCTCCGTTGGCCGGTCGCCCTGGGACTCGCCGCCGCGGCGTTCGGGGGGATCTTGCGCTGGGCACCGCGCCGCCGGCAACCGCACTGGTCGTGGCTCGCTTTCGGCGGCGTGATAGGCGTCGCGGGATGGACCATCGTGACGGTCCTCTTCGGCGTTGCCTTTCGGGCAAGCTCGTCGTTTGGCAACGTGTACGGGTCGCTGGCGGGCGTCGTCGCGCTTCAGATCTGGACCTTCTGCTCGGCCGTCGCGATCTTCTTCGGCGCCGCCATAGCCGCCCAGCTTGAGGCCGTTCGATCGGGCACCCAAACGCCGTCCCGCGGATAGTGCCGGCGGGGGCGGCTACGGCGTGGTGAGAGCGGCGGCGCACGCGTCGCCGTCGAGCGCCCCCGCAAACCACGACGTGAAGCAGCGGTCCTGGGAACCGCCCACCACGACCAGCGCCGCCTGTTCTGCCCACTCCTCGCGCTTCGCGCTCGCCCGTCTCATCTCGGACACAGTCCTTCAACTTCCAATTGCGTACAAGAAACTCGGGAATGTGTTTGCACGCAGCTGTGCTATATCTGCGGTCGTGGAACACGAATGGAATATCTGATGGTTTTGATCCTGCGGAAGATAGGGATTATCGCAACGGTGCTCTTTGGGGCCTTGGCGACAGTCGGCTGCGGCGGAGGTTCTGCCAACACTCCGCCGCCAGCCACGGCGGCACGTGCCTCCGACGTCGACGATGTGTCGGCTGGTCTGATGGAGCACCACCGCCACCACCACCACGGCGGAGTGACGCTCATCATCGCATTGAGCCTCGACACGCTCGGCGTCTCGCCCGAACAGCGGACGGCTGTGGAGAAGATTCGTAGTGATCTGCATGCTCGAATGGAGCCGGCGCGGGTTGCGGAGCAGAAACTAGCGGCTACGCTTGCTGACGGGCTTGCTGCGGCGAACCTGGACGCGGCGAGCGTGGACGCTGCAGTCGCGCAGGTGGCGGCCGCGGCTGCAAAGGTGCACGATGCGTCCGCGGATGCGCTGAATGAGTTGCATGCCGTACTGACGCCGCCCGAGCGAGCCGCGCTTGTCGACAAGGTCGAGGCGCACTGGGCAGTCTGGCAAGAGGCAAATGCTGAGGAGGCTGATCGAGCATATCCGGAGCGTGGTCAGCTCGCGATGCTCGCGACCAATCTTGACCTGACGCAAGATCAAGTGAACAAGATCCGTGCGGTCCTCGGAGAGGGTATGAAGGCTGTGCCGCGGCTTGACCCGCAGGGAATCGCCACGCACCTCCGCGCCTTTGGCGATGCGTTTCGCAGCGACAAGTTCGATGCAAGACTGCTCACCACTGCGAACGGTGCGAACGCGCACCTTGCTGGCTGGGGCGCGGCGCGCTTGGCGCACTTCATAGAAGCGGTGAGCCCCGTGCTCACCCCAGACCAGCGCACCAAATTTGCGCAAAGGCTCCGCGAGCATGCGGCTCACAACCCTAGCAACGGAGGGAACCAATGAGCCGAGTCAGCCGGATAGGGATGTTTCGACGGTTGGCGTGCGCAGTCGGCGTGGGCGCGACGCTGGTAGCCACCGCGGGATGCGGCCTAGAAGTAGGGGTCGTCTATCCCGGAATGGGCTACGGCGATTACCCGCCCGACGAGTATATCGCTACGACGGAGCCCGTGTACTTCGACGGGCGGGCCACGTACTGGTACGGCGGTCGATGGAACTATCGGGACGGTGGTCGATGGAACCACTACGAGAGGGAGCCATCAGGGCTCTACCAGCGTCGCATGCAAGGCCCGCCGGTGCGGCGCACATACGAGGCGCGCGGTGGCCGACCGGGGGCTAACCCCCATAGGCGCTAAGTGGCATCAGCCTGGAGCTGGTTCGCTGGCGGCCAATAGACCGTCCTGTCCTTCACCACCCCGTCGTGTACCAAAAAGCGGTCCGTGAAAGGCAACGGGAATCCGGGCAGTTAGCGCAAGGGAGACGACGACCTTGGTCGTCGCGATGATGCAGGGAGCGGGATCCGCTCACCGATTGCGCAGTTTCGGTACCACCATGCTCCCTGGAGACTCCGTTTTGTGAAGCCCAGGTTTCCAATCTGTGATGGACTTGCTTCTCTCGGCATCAAACCGGACAAGCTGCGTTTTCAGTCTCTGCTCACCGCGTCCAACCCAAAGAACTCCGGCTATCAGTCCGCCGTACAAAAGAAGGGTTACCCATGTCCCTGATATCAGTCGTCCTAGTCTTGATAGTCGTCGGGGTGGGGCTCTGGCTCGTCAACCGGTACATCCCCATGGATGGGAAGATCAAGACCATCCTCAACATCGTCGTTGTGATCGCGGTGGTCCTCTGGCTGCTCTACGGCTTCGGTGTGCTGGGCCGCCCGGGAGGAGTTCAGCTGCCTCGAATGAAATAGACTGGAGGCACCATGGGGACAGGCGAACAGATGGGTTCATCGCAACCGCCGGTTATTCCGGCGGACGCTGCCGAGACGCCCGGGACGCTTCACCCCCTCGACGCGCCGGCGGCCCCGCCGTGAGCTGCACTGCCATGGGAGAAGACGCGTGAACACTTTGGTAGCGGCGCTGCTGATTGCAGTCGCCGGCCAAGAAGACGCCACGCCCACCCCACCTGCACCGGAGCAGCAGCCACCACTGCCCGCGGACTTGTCACCGGCGCCAAAGCCGCAGGCGCGCGAGGTGTACCGTGTGCATCTGGCCGTCGACATTCCCCTCATCGTCGTCGGCGGCGCCGCGGGGCTGGGGCGCATCTTGTTTGAGGACAAGCTGGCGCGGAAAAGCTGTCCCTGTGATCCGGCCAGCATCAACGGCCTCGATCGGTGGACCGTGGGATACCACAACGCGGCCGCGAGCATCACCGCCGATGCCACGGTCTATAGCGTGCTGTCGGCGCTGCCCCTCGTCGATCTCTTCGCCCTCGGGTTTGGGCGCGCCTGGGGCGAGGATCTGGTGGTGTACGTGGAGGCGTTGGCGGTCGACACCGCGCTGCAGAACGCGACCAACTTCATCGTGGCGCGCCCGAGACCCCGCACCTACGAACGCGATCCCGCCTTCATCAACTCGGGCGAAGGCTATCTCTCTTTCTATGCCGGCCACGTCTCCACCGCGTTCGCCGGTGTCGTGGTGGCGGCGTACACCATTCGCAAGCGGTACGGCGAGCAGGTCTGGCCCTGGATCGTGGGCGCACTAATTGCCAGCAGCGTCGCGGTCGAGCGCGTCGCGTCCGGCCATCACTTCCCAACGGACGTCGCTGTCGCCGCCGTGGTCGGCACCGGCATCGGCATCGCCGTCCCCTGGCTCCACCTCCGTCGGTGGGACACCCACGTCCAGATCACCCCCGTCGGAGCGCACGGCCTGGGACTCGCCGGCACCTTCTGAAAGGCGGTCCCCATGAACGAGCCCGTGGCCCGGCCTCGACCCCTTTCCATGATTCTCGGGTTTCACCTGGCTGACTTGTTCACCCTGGGCAATGCGGCTTGCGGAATGGCGTCCGTGTTCGCTTCCATGACCTACCTGCTGTCAGGAGTCGTGTGCCGGGGCGACGACTTCTGCTTCTTGCGTGTGAGCCACTATGTATTGTCACTGACCGGCTGACTTCCGCATCTCAGTTAGCTGGCCGCAAAAGGAATGGAGAACGCACCATGTCAGACAGATATCGCATTGTTCGGTTCCTGACTTGTTTCGCATTCGTGACCGCCCTCTTGGGTTGTGGAGCCACGCAACGACGCGAAAGCACCGGTGAGTATGTCGATGACTCCGTCATCACAACCAAGGTGAAGTCCGCAATTCTTGACGACGCCACGCTGAAGTCGTTTCAAATCAATGTCAAGACGTTCAAAGGGGTCGTTCAATTGAGCGGCTTTGTGGATTCGGCGGAGTACGTCACAAAGGCAGGAGAGGTTGCCGGACACGTACTGGGTGTCAAGGAAGTGAGGAACGATCTGGTTGCAAAATAGCGGACCGTGGGGCACCTGTTCCCCCATCCCTGTTCCAGAGGAGACGCGCAGAAAGGTATGGCTTCAAATGAGAAGATTCTTGCTTCTGCTGTTTCTGGCTACCGTCGGGATGAGCGGATGTTACTGGGGAATGCGTGGACCTGGACGGGGCGGAGGCCCGTATAGGGGGGACGAGCATCGAGGACACGAGGGCGAACGTCATGAAGGGGACCACGGTCATGGCAATGACCATGGCGGAGGGCACGACCAACACCACGGTGACCACGACCAGCACTAGCTGACCACGTGCACATCGTCCGGACGAACGCCGCAGCCGGTTCCATCAATGTGATGGACCGTAAGCTGCCATTTAGCCACTTCCTTGACTGCATGCTTCGCGTCCTCCACGGCGTGGTTGACGTCTTTGACCGCCCCCTCGATCCGGCCCTTGCGTTCGTCGTCTTCGCCCTCTCGCTTGAGCCCCTTGTCGCCGATCAGACTGCCCAAGGCCTGCTTGATCCTGCCCTTGGCCTTGTTAGTGATCTCGCCCATTTGTATCCTCCCCTGATTCCGTCAATATGAAGCCCCGATGCATTCAACTTGAATGAATCGGTGAAATCAGAAACCCGCGTCGCGCTGGCGAGCTGCATGCGGCGCGGTGATGGCTTCCCGAGCGCCACGGGGCGCTCAGCCGCCGTACACCTCAAGTCCGATGGTGACACGATACTGCGAGTAGGAAAATGGAACGCCGCTGAGCTGTGGGGCTGGCATCGCGAAGTTCAGCGGGTTGATGATCAGAAAGAAGAGTCGGGACATCTTCCATTCGAGCCCCAGCGGGCTCAAACCTGCGTAGATCCCCGTGCTGCCCTTGGGGGCCCCGTACAGGTCGATCAACAGGCGGGAGAACCCCAGATTGGCCGTGGTGCGAAGGTTGAATTTCTCGTAGGCGAGCGGGAGCCGCAATATGACGGTTCCATAGCCATTGAAAGCGCCCGCGCGCACCGCCGTGCGGCCGTTGATGGCAATCCACGGGTTCCATTCCGCATCGAGCCCGAAGGTCCAATGCTTGCTGAAACGCAGACGAGCACCGAGCGTAACCGCGGCCGCTGCGTAGGCGTACGATCCTGAGCCGCCCAGATAGGCACCTAGGGCCATCTGGGACGGATCTTTCGGACCCGGCTCTTTCACCGGCGTGGTCACAGGCGGCGGCGGGGCGTGCTTCTCTTCTGCGGCGGCGGCGGCGGCGGCGGCGGTAGCCTCGAAGCCCGGTTGGGCGGCCTCTGGCTGCGCGAACGCATGGCTCGGCAGGAGGCTTGCGATGAAAAGGACTGTCATGCCGACCATGGCGCGGCGGCGTCGCCGGGCCCGTCTCAGCACGGCGAGAAGCCCAAGAAAAACTGCCAATCCCGAAACTGCACTCCGGCCCCATGGCCCGCCCACGCTGCAGCCGAGCGACCCATTGCCCAATTTTTCAGGCGCGTTGCACCACTTGTTGGCGAACGTGCAACCCGGCGCGTAACTGAGATACTGGTCCAAGATCACCTCCACGGCGGCCATCTTCTGGTCGTTGGTTTGGTTGGGATCGAGTGTCGTGCCCAAGACTGCGGTAGCTGCTTCAGTCGCAAGCGCGCGCCGCTGTGTTCGCAAATCGTCGGGATCATCACAGCGGTCCATCTCGCTCGAGTGGGGTGGCCCGTTGGTCTTCTCGTCCAGGTTCCCGTTGGCCTCGTGCACCCAATCCATCACGACGGTAATCTGCATCCCATCAGCCGTGCGATAGGTATGGGTGAAGCTATCCTCGACGGCGTGGATCGCCTGGCCAATGCGCACATAGTAAGTCGGCAGCAAGGCATTCACGCCATGGCGGAGCGCCAGGTAGAGCGGAAGCGAGGTTCTGTTGGTCGGATCGGGCTTGCCTGTTGTGGCATCGAGCCCATCAAGGGCCTGCCCAACCCGTTCGAGGATGAATGCGCGACAGGCGAGGACAGCCGTTGCCGATCCGTCCGGCTCCAGCTCATTCGCGCCGCGGAGGCAATGCTCGCGCTGCGCGCCGGGATCGCCATGAACCAACGGCAACTGGCTGAGATCCATCGAATCTCGTCCCTTCAAATCATTGTCGCGGACGCCCACCAGCAAGGTTGCGCCACCCAGATCGCTCATGTCACTCGCCGGCGAAAACTCCAGATCGTCGATGAGTGCCTGGTCGTTTCTGTCCGTCGCGGGAAGAGGCGCCGCCGTTGCCGCAGTTGTGGGATCCAGGCGCACCGCCCGCAGCGCGTCTGTCGTGACCTCCTCGTGGCAGCCAGCGGTGACAATGGTGGAAATAGTGTAGGCGTCAGCAGATTTTGGCGTCGCCGTGAACCACCCCAGGAAGATGGCACCGGCTGCGAATGCGGTGAGCACACCGCTGCCTCCTAGAAGCCTTCGTGGTGTCATCACGTTCTCCTTGGAACACCCGGCGCCGCCTCGCGAGTTCTCCAAGGCAACTCGCAAATTGGCGCGCGGTTCGATTATGGATCAATTCAAAATGGTTGAATCACGTGACCCGACGGCCTTGGATAACCCGGATCACCACGACGACCACCGCCAGCACGAGCAGGATGTGAATGAATCCGCCCAGCGTGTACGAGGTCATGAGACCCAATCCCCACAACACTAGAAACAGTATGGCCAAACCCCACAGCATGATTGCCTCTCTTTCTTATCCACAAGCTATGCAAGTTGCGCGCCGCTGACTCGGTGGTATTCGTGCTGGGACCCGCGCACCGATTGCGCGGTTTCCATATCCTCGCTGGAGAGTCAGAATCGGGCGCTGAGAGCGATGCCGCGCTGCCCGTCTCCCGCGACTGGCACGATGGTGACTGGCGAGGCATGCAGGGACGGCACGATCAACCCCAGGGAGATGCCCACGACCGATCCACCCACGACATCGGTGATGAAATGCATCCCACCGAGAACCCGCGCCGTGGCTACGAAGCTCGCGATCGCACCCCCAACACCTAGCACGATCCAGTTTGCCCTCGAGTGGGGGTGCAGCCGTCGCATGGTCACGAGCGTGGACGTNNGAAGCTGATGGCAGCGTGACTGCTCAAGTACGACAGCCCCGCGTCGGCGCCATTGCGAGCGGAAGCCGGCGCTTTGTCTCCATAGAGAAAGGGACGCGGCCGGCCCGCCGCGAGCGTCAGAACGGAAGCGACGGCGGTTGCGGCGAGCGCCGACTCGGCGACGACGACAGCGTCGTTGAGGCCCGGAAGAAACCCCTCGTCCACGAAGAGCAAGGCCGCAGCCCCGACGCCGATCGCGTAAAGGCCGTAGTCCGAAGCAGTTTGCCAGCCGGAGTTCCAATAACCCGCAGTCGTGCGATCGAGCGCATTGAGATCGCCGCGGTTGCAAGCCGGGGCGCCCGTCGATCCGCAGAACGCCGGCTGCGAGCGAACCAGCCGCCCGCCCTCGAACACCAGCCCGATCCCCAGGATCGGCAGATCGATCTCGGCATAGAGTTGGAAGGCCGGGCGCAAGGGATTGTGCGGGCTCGGGACGATGGGGGTGAGCTTGGCCGCCTTGGCGGTCTTCTTGGCGTCCTCGACCTTTTCAGGCGAAGCCCCGGGCGCCGGCGGCGCGATGGCGGGATTGTCCGCGGGCGTCGGCGCGTCCGTGGGCGCGACCGTGGGCGCGTTGTTGTCGGCGGCTTCCTCGGCTCGGGCGACGCCGAGTGACCCAAGCCATGCCAGGACGAGTGCGGAGCAAACGGTAGATGTACGCATCAGTGATCCACCTGCGAACTTATCGCGAAACGGTGTCTTCGGAAAGTGGGGCTGGAGTTTGCAAGTCCTGCGCCAGCACCATCGGCTTGGGGCGGTCGGGTCGGGGCCAGCCAGTAGAGCCATCTGATGAGTGCGTTGACCCCGGCTTGGTAGACGGTTCCTATCCCTAATAAGTCAGGATCAAGACTATGCCCGACCTAAAAGCCCGCTGTGCCTCATGGCCCTTCACAAGACCGAGGACACCATCAAGAAAATCTTGGCCGCCATGTGGGCAGTCCCTCGACCTTGGCGGGTTCGCGGGCCTCGGTGAGGACGAGGTCCGGGCTAAGAGATCCCCGCGAAAAATC
>PMBS01000103.1 GCA_003153015.1 Myxococcales bacterium | reverse complement strand
ATGCGGTCCACTTCGCGCCGGAGCACGGCCAGCCGCTCCCCTGTTTTGCCCGCGGACAGATCCTGAGCCAGCAGACCGGCCAATCCTTTGACGCTGGCCAAGGGATTCTTCAATTCGTGCGCAATCTCGCCAGACAGCGCTGACAGCTCGGCATGGGCCCGCACTGAGTCCTGTCGAGCGCGCAGCGCACGCCGAATCATGGCGTCGAAGGCACTGCGAATGATGCGCCCGAGGCCCACGACCAGCAGCAAGCCGGCGCTGGCAAAGGCCGCGTTGACGAGGAGGTGCGTATCACTCCATCCGGCACGCGAACCGCCCCCGAAGGCGACCAGATTTAGGTTGGGCACCAGCCCCACGGCCTCGGCCAGGGCCATGGCCCACAGGGCGGCAATCTGGCAAGCGACAAGGACGAAGGACGCTGGCGGTCGCATGGTGATGGCCACCACCATGGCAATCGGGAACATCACAGGCACAAGCGGGCTGCCCAGACCACCAGTGGCAAAGGTGGCGGCAGCCTGAGCCAAGACTGCGAAGGTAAGGTTGATGCGAATCGTGCCGCGACGGAAACTCGATCCCCGGTGGCGCCCGGCTTCCACCAAGAAGAACGCCGAGGCCAACACGATGAGCGTGCCCAGCACCCAGCGCCGCCACGGCGTCTCGTCGGTGGCCAGCAGCCACATGACCAACCCCACCAGAACCGGCAACACGGCCACGCGGGCCCATGCGATACGGCCGAAGAGTCGCGACTGCTCCTCGCGCTCGATCTCGTCGAAGCCGGGAGTGCTCGCGTCGGCACGCGCGCCGTCGGCAAGCTTGGTGGAAGCGGGCTCGCTCATCAGCGCATCCGCCCCAAGGCCCGGTCCAGCGCCACGCGCGCAATGCCCAACCTGCCGCGCGCGTCGGCCATGGCCACGTCAGCCTGGTACGACTTGTCGTTCGCATCCAGCACGTCAAGCGAGCTGGCCACCCCTGCCTCAAAGGTACGCTTGGCCGAGGCTGCCGCTGCCGTGGCGAGGTCCCGCTGCTGCTCAGCCAGGCGCAGGCGCTCTCCCGCCACCGAGACATCGCGGCGGGTGTCCTGCACCTCCTGGATGATATTGAGGCGCTGCGCTTCGGCAGCAGCGCGCGCCGTGACCAAGGCTGCCTCGGCTTGACCGCGCTTGCCGCTGGCCAGCCCGCCGTCGTAGAGCGGCCATAGGGCGTCCAGGGTCAGGCGCCAGCCCTCTTTCTTTCCCGTCGGATAGGGCACGTCCGCGGCGAACAGCGTGCCGCTTCCAGAGATCTGCGGCAGCCAGCGCAAGCGCGCCGCGGTTATTTGTGCTCGGGCGGCACGAATCTGCGCCTCTTGTGCCACAAGCTCGGGCCGACCCTGTAGCGCCTCGGTCACCAGGCTCTGCACTTCGCGCGCGGCCTGATCGCTCGCCTCAAACGGCAAGAGCACGCGCAGCGGCTCGGGCTTGCCCAAGAGCACGCCCAGCCCCAGGTGGCTGCGCTCGCGGTTGGCGCGCGCCTGTGCCAGATCGCTCTGGCGCTTGACCACCTCGGTCTCGGCCTTGAGCACCGACAAAGGCGCCTCGGTGCCCGCGGTCACGCCGCGGGCGGCACTTCGTTGGTGTTCTTCTGCCACGGCGACAGCACGCTCAGAGACGGCCACGATCTCCTCAGCCGCGGCTGCTGCCCAGGCAGCCTGGGCCAGCGAGGCGCGCAATTGCAGACGCGCCGACTCGGCAGTGGCTGCCACCGCATCGGCCGCGCGCTGAGCCGCTGACCAGTCAGCCCACGAATTGGGGATGATGAGGGGCACGCGCACCGTGCCGGAGACCGTCCACACGCCGAGGGGCTGAATGACCAGCGGCCCCGAGGGCAAGGCGCCCGGGGGCAGGCCAGGCAGTTGAATCTTGCTGAAGTCGACGACTGCGTCGGCGCTGTTGCGCGTGTACCCGCCTGCTGCCACCACAGTCGGAACCAGTGGAACCCTTGCTTGCGTGGCAAGCGCGCGCGCGTCCGCCACTCGGCTGCGCACCTGAACCAAGGTGGGACTCTGCGCGTCCAGCTCGGCAAGCGCCTGGTCCAGAGTCAAGGCCCTGAGCGGCCGATCATCTTCAGCCCATGCGACATGGGCCAAACAGAGCACCACGAAAAGAGACGCACGAGCAAGCCTGCTCAAGTTCATGTTGTTGTCCGCTCGCCTTGGAGAGCAAAACCGATGCCGGAAAAGGAGCGCTGTTTTCACCACAGAGAACACAGAGGCCACAGAGCCGGATCGGAAGAAGGGAAAGAGAAAGGGTTGGCTCCTGTCTCGTCCGACCCCCTCTTCACTTCCGATCTCTGTGTCCTCTGTGCTCTCTGTGGTGAGGAAGCATTCTTCTTCCCGTCGGAAACCCGAACGTGGTGTCGTAATTCTTTACAGTTCTTCGTGCGCCGGCTGCGAAAAGGCACAAGGCCATCGGGCATGAGTCTTGCTGGTCTGCCAGCCAGCAAGGAGTCTTCATGCGAAGGGTTGCCATCGTACTCGTCGTGCTGGTGCTCGCACTCGGCGGCCTGCTGGCTACGCGCCTGCGGATGCAGGAACGCGCCTTGCGCGGGCCCACGGGTGGCTCAGGCGAAATTGAGGGCACCGAGGTCGACCTCTCGTCGCGCATCAGTGCGCGCGTGGTGCGACTTCACGTGAAGAAAGGCGCGGCCGTGAAGAAGGGCGACCTGCTGGTCAGCCTGGACTGCGCGGATACGCGAGCGTCTCTTTCCGAGGCGCAAGAGCGCCTGATTGCGGCCGAGGAGCAGGCACGCGCGGCCGAGGCCTCGATCGGTGCAGCCCGCGCCACCCAGCAGGTGGCCGGCGCTGCCCGTGCCGCCTCCGAGGCGCAGGCGGCGTCGCTGTCAGCCCAGCGCGACGCCACTTCGCGGCAAGCCAGCCGGCTGGACAAGTTGACTGACGACGTGGCGCTGTCCAGTCGCGACCAGACCCGCGCCAGCGCCGATGGCCTCGCCCACCAGGTGGAAGCCCTGCGCGCTCAGGCTCGCGCCAGCCAGGCTCAGGTCGGTGCCGCGGGCGCCACGTGGAAGGCATCCGCAGCGCAGGCGCAGGCTGCCCATGCCAGCGCCCGCGCAGCCACTGCCAGCGTGGCCCGTGTGCGCCTGCTGGTCGACGAGTGCGAGATTGCAGCACCCCGCGACGCCTGGGTCACCGAATTGCCCCACGAGGAAGGCGAGCTGGTCGCGCCTGGGACCACGCTGGTGCGCCTGCTCGACCTTTCCGAGGTGCGCGCCACCTTCTATCTGCCCAACGCCGAGCTGGCTGCGGTCAAGCTGGGCGCGCCTGCCCTGGCGGTGGCGGATGCCTATCCGGGCGAGGAATTTCCCGGCCAGGTTTCGACCGTGGCCCTCAAAGCTGAGTTCACCCCGCGCAACATCCAGACCCGCAGCGATCGTGATCGCTTGGTCTATCCGGTCGAGATCGTGCTCGCCAATCGCGCCGGCAAGCTGCGCGCGGGCATGCCCGTCCAGGTCACCCTGCCAGGAACGGAGCGCCGCTGATGGCCCAGGCGCCCGCTGCCGCGACGAGCGGGGCCACTCTGGGGTTTGAACCCGGCGCCGCGCTGGAGGCGCAGGCGCTGGTGCGCCGCTTCGGCGCCACGCAGGCGCTCGACGGTCTCAGTTTCACCGTCGGTCGCGGCCAGCTCTTCGGCTTGGTGGGCGCGGACGGCGCAGGCAAGACCACCGCCATTCGCGCTTTGGCCGGATTGATTTCCCTCGACTCAGGTCGCGCGTTGGTGCTGGGCCGCGATCCGGCTCAGGGCAGGGCCGCTGTTCGCGAGTCACTCGGGCTCATGCCCCAGCAGGCCAGCCTATATCCCGATCTTTCGGTGGGCGAGAACCTGCGCTTCTTTGCCCGCCTGTATTGCCTGCCGCGCGCTCTCTTCCACGAACGCTCGTCGCGCCTGCTCGAGATCACGCGCCTGGGGCCGTTTCTCGACCGCCGCGCCGACGCCTTGTCAGGTGGAATGTACAAGAAACTGGCCCTGGCCTGCGCCCTGCTTCACCGTCCCGAGGTGCTGCTGCTGGACGAGCCCACAAATGGCGTGGACCCGGTCAGCCGCCGCGAGTTGTGGGCACTCTTGCACGAGTTGGTTCACGACGGCATGACCGTTCTCTTGTCTACCCCCTACATGGACGAGGCCGAGCGTTGCCATCGCGTGGGCTTCATCCATCACGGCCGACTCTTGCTCGCCGGCGAGCCGCGAGCCCTGCTTGCCGGGCTCGATGACGAAACCTACGAGGTCGAGGGCGGCGAGCGCGAGCAAGTCGACGAGCGGCTCGCCAACCTCGCCGAGGTGCACGCCGCCTCACCTGCCGGTTCGACCCTGCGAATCGCGGTAGCGCGTGGCTCGGGCGGCACCGTGGGCGCTGCTCTCAAGCCGCTGGCGGCATCGCTTCGTCCGGTGGCGCCCAATTTCGAGGACCTGTTCTTGGCACGGGTGCGCCAGGAGGCCGCATGAGCGAGCCGTCCATCGAAGCAGTTCACCTTTCGCGCCGATTCGGATCGTTCCTGGCGGTCGACGACGTGTCGTTCTCGGTGGCCCGCGGCGAAATCTTCGGTTACCTGGGTGCCAACGGCGCCGGCAAGTCCACTACCATCCGCATGCTGTGCGGGCTGCTCGCTCCGACCGCCGGCGAGGCCCGCGTAGCAGGCTTCGACGTGAAGACCGCACCCGAGGCGGTCAAGGCCTCCATCGGCTACATGTCACAGAAGTTCTCGCTCTATCTGGATCTGCCGGTGTGTGACAACATCGACTTCTTCGGCGGCGCTTACGGGCTTTCCGGGCCGGACTTCGCGGCCCGCGCCGACGAGGTTCTGCGTCTGTGCGATCTTGAAAACGAGCACGATGCGATCACCGGCTCGCTCCCGGGCGGCGTCCGCCAGCGTCTGGCCTTGGGCTGCGCCATTCTGCACCGGCCAGCGGTGTTGTTTCTCGACGAGCCCACCGCTGGAGTGGATCCGGTCAGCCGCCGCCTCTTCTGGCGTTTCATTCGCCGTCTCGCCCGCG
Source organism: Myxococcales bacterium (assembly GCA_003153015.1). GTDB lineage: Bacteria > Myxococcota_A > Polyangia > Fen-1088 > Fen-1088 > Fen-1137. The sequence goes on along the minus strand of PMBS01000103.1, from coordinate 5,266 downwards.
ACGGCACCACCATCTTCGTCACCACCCACTATCTCGACGAGGCCGAATACTGCGGCCGTATCGGCCTCATGGTGGACGGCCGCCTGGTGGCACTCGACACGCCCTCCGCGCTCAAGCGCCGCTACGTCCCCGGCCGGGTGCTCTCGGTGCACGGCCGCAACCTGGCCCCGGCCGCAGTCAGCCTGCGCAGCCGCCCCGGGATCATCACGGTCGAGCCCTTTGGCGCCGGACTGCACCTGCAAGTGGCGGCCGAGGACTGGAACGCGGACTCGGTCGCGCAAGCCCTCGCCAGCGCGGGCGCGCAAGCTGTGGAAGTCGAGTCCGGCGAACCGACGTTGGAAGACGTGTTCTTGGCGGTGGTGGCCCGACCCCGCGAGGTCCACGCACCATGACTAGACCAATGCGCTTTCTGATTCGGGTGGGCGCCATGGCTTCCAAGGAAGTCATGCACATCCGGCGCGATCCGCGGACGCTGTACATGGCGCTGGCCATGCCGGTGGTCATGCTGCTCATCTTCGGCTTCGGAGTCAGCTTCGACATGGACCGGATTCCCCTGGTGGTCCTCGACGGCGATCGCAGCGTGGCCTCGCGCAGTTTGGTTCGCGCGGTGAGCGCGGGCCACGAGTTTGTCATCGCGGCCGACAGTGACGAGGCCACTGCCCTGCGCATGATTCGCCGGGGCCAAGCCCTGGCTGGGTTGGCCATTCCCGCCGGCTATCAGCGCGAGCTTGCCGCCGGCCGCGACGGCGAAATCCAGCTCATCGTCGACGGTGCTGACGGCGTGGTGGCCAACCAGATCCTGAGCAAGATCGACGGCCTGGTGCGCGCCGAGAGCCTGCGCCGCATCGACCTCGCCGCCGAGCCGCCCTTGCAGGTGAAGGTGTTCACCCTGTTCAACCCCGAGGCCCGCTCGGCCCTGTTCATGGTCCCGGGCCTGGCCGTGTACTTGCTCGCCATCGCCGCGGTGCTGTTGACCGCGCTCACGGTGTCCGGGGAATGGGAACGCGGGTCCATGGAACAACTCTTTGCCTCGCCGGTGGGCCGCCTGGAGATTGTGCTCGGCAAACTTCTGCCCTATCTCGGCCTCGGCATGCTGCAGCTCCTCTTGGTGGTGGCAGTCGGCGCGATGATCTTCGACGTTCCCATCCGCGGCAGCGCCACCCTGCTCTTCCTCGCCGGCTTTCTCTTTCTCATCGGAATGCTGGGCCAGGGCCTGTTCATCTCAGTGGTGGCGCGCAATCAGCTCGTGGCCACCCAAGCAGGCGCGCTGTCGTCGCTGCTGCCGTCGTTGTTGCTGTCGGGAATGCTGGTGCCCATCGAGAACATGCCACGCATCCTGCAGGTCCTGTCATCGGTCGTCCCGGCCCGCTACTTCGTACACGCCATGCGCGGGATTATGCTCAAGGGCAGTGGCCTGTCGATCTTGTGGGGTGATCTCGTCGCGCTAGCTATTTTTGCCCTGGCCATCATCGCGCTGGCCACGGCGCGCTTTCGGCGGAGACTCGCATGATCGCAAGACCACGCTGGACGGTGCAGTTGCGCGCGGTGGTGCGCAAGGAAGTCCGCCAGACCGTGCGCGACCGGCGCATCATGTTCATGCTCATCATCGCGCCGCTGCTGCAAACCGTGGTCTTCGGCTTCGCCGTCGACTTCCAATTCGACCATGTCCCCACCCTGGTGGTGGGCCACGATGCCAGCGCACAGAGCCGCCAGCATATTCGCCGGCTGCTCGCTGACGGAACCCTGCGCGACGCTGGTCACACGACCGAACTGAGCGAGGTTCAGCACAAACTGCAAACCGGCGACGCGGCTGCCGCTCTGATACTGCCCGCAGGCTTGGCGCGCGATCTAGCCGCCCAGCGACCCGCCGAGGTACAGGTCATCCTCGACGGCGGCGATCCCAACCGCGCCGTGGTCGTGGCCGGGGCAGCCTCGCGCTACTTTGGCGAAACTGCCGAAGCGATGGTCAAGGCGCGTTTGGCGGCGCGCGGGATCGCTCCCCCGCCACTCATCCGGGCCACGCCCCGCATCTGGTTCAACCCAAGTTTGAAAACGCCACCCTTCATGATTCCCGGGGTGATGACCATCCTGCTGGTCATCACAACAACCCTGGTCACCGCCATGGGATTGTCGCGCGAGCGCGAGATGGGCACCCTGGAACAAGTGCTGGTCACGCCCATCCGGCCTGTTCTTCTCTTGATCGGGAAAATGACGCCGTTTCTGGTGATTGGGTGCTTCGATGTGTTGCTGGTGCTGACCGCGGGAGTGTGGATCTTCGGCGTGCCCCTACACGGCAGCCTGCTGCTGGTGGCCACCGGAACCGTGCTCTACGTCCTCTCCACTCTAGGCATCGGCCTGTTGATTTCCACAGTCAGCCGTACTCAGCAGCAGGCCTTTCTCGCCGGCTTTCTCTTTGCCATGCCGGCCATCCTGCTTTCCGGCGTGATGACCCCGATTCGCGCCATGCCCCTCTGGCTGCAGGTCGTGACCTTCTTCAACCCGGTTCGCTACTATATCGAGGTGCTGCGCGCGGTGCTGCTCAAGGGGGCCGGCTTGGTCGACGTCTGGTGGCGCCTGCTCGCCCTGCTCGGCTTCGGCCTGACATTGTTGACTGTCGCCAGTCTGCGGTTCAGTAAGCGGGTGGCGTAGCTGACTTGGTCCTCGATACCAAGTTGGCAAGGATGTCACCAAGGTTGGCGGGAAAGAGAACCCGTGACGTCTTGCCTCTTTGAGTCCGCCGCCGAAAAACACCGGCGATCGCAGGGCAATACCGCGACGGAAGGGCTGCAGGTTTCTTCGGCCCGCTTCTTGCCTAGAGCTGTCAGGGATCTCTCACTGTCGCTTCGTCCGCGAGGTGCGTTTCTATGGCTGTCGTCCTCCACCCCTGTTGTCCACCCATCCGGGGGCAGCACTTGCGGTGGGCTCTGGCCTTGCTCTTCCACTTGGCTCTGTGGGCCTGCCAGTCCCAACCGCCGAAGTGGCCGCCTCCACATGTCGGGCAAGAGACCGCCTCTTCCATCCTGCAGAACCCGAGAACTGAGTTCGACATTCTCTTCCTGGTCGACAACTCCCCGACCATGGCCACCAAGCAGACTGCGCTGGCCAAAAACCTTCCCAGGATGATTCAGGTATTGCAGCAGATTCCAGACCCTAGTGGCGGTGTCAGCTTGCCTGACGTGCACATCGGCGTGGTCAGCAGCGACATGGGGAGCGGGACCCAGGCCGCCGGAAGCAACGGACGCTTTGGGGGCGACCGCGGCCTTTTGTGGGGCAACGATTCTTCACCTGGGGCGATCGCGACGGTCGCCGGGGGGACAACCAACGGCTGTGGACTCAATTTGGGTGCCCGCTGGATTGAAGACATCGAGAACGCCGATGGATCCGGACGCACGAGAAACTACACTGGCGAGATCGCGGACGTCTTCTCCTGCCTCGCCACAGCCGTGGGAGTTGGCGGCAGCTCCTACCCACACCAATTGCAGGCGCTACGCATGGCGCTCAACCCCTCGTCCGGAATGAACGAGGCCAACCGGGGTTTTCTGCGCGACAGGGCCTACCTCGTCATTATTATCATTTCCGACCAAGATGACTGCTCCGCTGATCCCGACGACACAAAGAACGATGGCATCTTCCTGCAAGACAACCCGGGCGACACCGCCCGCCTGCGATGCGCGGCGCGAGGCGATATCTGCAACGGCCAGCCAATTCCTGACTACGACCCGGCAATCGGATACACCGGCCAGGGTTTCACGGCCAATCTTGCTGACTGCGCGGCCAAGGACCAGCCTAGCCAGCCGGACCCATCCTATCTTCCGCTAGTCGGGGTCCAAAACATCATCGACAGCGTCAATGCTGTCAAGAGCAGAGGGCAGGAGCAGATCCTCGTGTCAGGCGTCATCGGCTGGCCCCCGACCGTTGCGTTGCCGAATGTTCAAACCAGCAGTCAGTACCAGATTGGCAAAGACCCGACCGCGCCAAGCCCGCAGGACACTCTGTGGGACTACCTACCCATCTGTGAAATTCCCTCGATCGCGTCCGCTGATGGCAATCTCTACAAGGCATATGGCGGACTTCGTCTGAAGAAGTTCCTCGATGCCTTCCGAAAGACTGATTTCAATGGTCCGGTCCTGAACACCTTCAGCATTTGCAGCACTGACTTCGTGCCCGCAATGGGCGAGATGTTTTTCTATCGTGGCGGCCCCGAATTGAGGCCCGGTTGTGTCGAGTACCCATTGATCGACACCGACCCACGCACCCCTGAAATTGAGCCTGATTGCCAGGCGGTCGACCGCCGGCCGTGTGAGACGCCGGGCCAGGGTGATTGCCTTCCCAGCGGATACCAGGAGAAGTCCTTCCCCGAATGCAAAGACGGCCAAGGAAACCTGCTTGACCCGGAGAGTCTTCAAGTTGATTCCGTGCCCGACAACAATCGGCCTTGCTGGTTCCTCTACTACGACACGACTGCAGCTGGCTGCCCGTACTCGTTCAGGGGCCAGAGGATCACTGTCCTGCGCCAGACGGGACACGAGGCGCCCCCAAACTCGATCCTGACGATCACGTGCTTGACCTGTCCAAAGGAAGACCAAGTCTGCCCCGCCTCCGACCAATAGCGGAGTGAGGCCACTCCGGCCCTACCTGCGCAAGAGCTGCGGCAAGTGGTCGAAGTGCCGGTCGCGGGCATGCAGGGTCAGGCTGTGCTGGATCACGAGAGCAATCCTCACTTCCAGAGCCCCTCGTCGACTTTGTCCTGTTCCGCGATGGCCCGATCGAAAGCTGGATCCTTCTTCCAGGTCCCTGCGATATCGCCAAGATCACGCTGGCGCTGGGCTTCGCCCTGCAGGCCCACCCCACGCGCCAGCGCATCCAGCAGCGCCAGATTCATGCTCTTGCGCTCCTGGTGCGCTCGCCGGCGGACCTCCGTATCAAGTTGCTTGGGGATGTTTCGTAGCGTGTACTACATGCATGCATTGTATGCCAGAGGTGCCTGCACTTCCAGGGTTCAAGATTTCGCCAGCCGCCGCCAGACGAGCAGATTCTTTAGGGTCGCGAGCGCCCGGGCGAGCAGCACCACCAAGGCCAGCCCGATGCCGGCATACAAGGTCGCCGCCGCCACCAGCCAGGCCCGATGGTGGCGCCACGAGAGATGGATTTGCCACCACGGCTGAGCGCCCTCGACGGCCTTGGTAATGATGCCCTGGTAGTGCGAGGCTCGCTGCATGTCTGCCGCGATGGTTGCAAGCGCCTGCTTGGCTCGCCCGTTCGCCAC
>PMBS01000173.1 GCA_003153015.1 Myxococcales bacterium | reverse complement strand
GCGGTGGCAACCCGACCCAGGTATCCCGGCTGGTCCAGGATCATGAGACGGATGGTCTTGACGATCTTGTCGATGCCCTTCTCGATCTGCATCATGCAACTCCTGCACAATCGTATCACCAGAAGGCGCGCTGCGAGCGGATAGCAACCGACCCGCTGCGCAGATCGGGTAGGATTCGCCCCCATTGCGGCCGCGACCCGGCCTCACGGCGGCGGCATGTTGCAGTTGAAACCGCAGGCCCAGAAGCCCTGCTGATAGTCGAAGTTGCAGGTGCTAACGGCGCAATCGTTGTCGTCGAGGCAGGCATCGCGTGCAGTGTGGCAGTGGTAGACAAGGCCACACCAACCGCCGGACTGGCCGGTGCTGGGCGAACAGAAGCTGCCTGGTCCACAATTCGCGTCGACGCGGCAGTCGCTATCGGACACGCAATAATTCGCTGCGGAGTCGGCAGCCAAGGTGCGGCAGCTGCAGGGCAGCCTCGCCGGGCAGTCCGCGTCGCTCATGCATTCGTCGTAGGAGCATCCCTCGCCGGGCGGCCCGGGACCGAGGACCATACAACGACCGTTCACACCGGCCGTGCANNGCCGCGCTGTGACGGACAGGAAGTTCCGGAAGTGCGATGGCGCGCTGGCGTGCGCGATGACAGGTAGATGTCGGGCTGGGGCGGAAGCGCCATGCCGTTGCCGATGTGGAAGCCGACATGCGGCGGTTGATTGAACCCGGTCTGCTCTGAGGTTACCTGCATGCGGTACTGCGGATCGTGCATCAGGGTGTAGATCCGGCGGGTGGTCACATCGGTGGTGGTGTACAGCCGCAAGCCAGTGTTGTCGGCTTCGCGCCAGATGATCTCCTCGCGCCAATCGCCGAGCAGGTCAGCGGTCAGGGTTGGGGTGGACTGGGCGCCGTTGTTCGACGCACACTCGGCGCAGCTCAGTAAGGTGCTGCCGCCGTACTTGGTGATCGACGTTCCGTCTTCAAGCTCGCGTGATTCGTCGGCGTCCCAGTAAACCAGGAAGTTGGTCGAATTGGGCTTGTTGCCCACGCTGGAGCCGTTGGTCGCCGACAAGAGTGCCGCGCTCCCGCTACTCCACATCTCTGCGCCTGGGTTGCTCGGAAAGATGTCATCGGCCACGCCCCCGCCGTTGTCGACGCCAGCGGCAGGGCCCTTCACGATCAACTCGCAAGTGAGTGCGTCGTGTACGTCATATGGCAAGGCTGCGCTCCCCGGAACCACGAACACTTCTAGGCCTGGACGCGACGGCACCAGGTCGCCCACATGGAGTGCGTAGCCAAGGCCCAGGCCCGTCGAGCATCTTGGTGTCCCGTCGCTGCCGATGGTGGCTGCGCCCCAAATGATCTCCTGGGCCCCGTCGCCGTCCGCGTCCGCCACCATCATACTGTGCGCGGCCTGACCCGCGTACTTGCTGTTGCCGGCGGCATTGCTGTCCATGGTCCACAACTTGGTCAAAAGGCCGTCGCGCCAGTTCCAGGCCGTGATGGTGGTTCGCGTGAATATGCCCCGTGCCATCAGGATGCTTGGCCGTCCGGTCGCCGCCGTGCCGGCCCCCGTATCACTGACGAACCCGGCCGATGACAAGAAACTGTCGGTCCTCGAGGCAGCGGAGGCGGCATGTTCCAAGACTGGCCAGCGCTTCACCTCGAAATTCACGGTGGCCAGTTCCGCGCCGTCCCTCCCGCTGAACACCGTCAGGTACTCCGGCCCGGTGAGAATGTCGCCAGACAAGTTGCGATACACGGCGCCATCGTCGTCGGTGGCAGCGGGTCCGGTGTGCAGGTAGGTGCCGGTTCCGTCCTTGGTTCCCGGTGCTGTCTTGACCGCCAATTCGGCCTTCCCGTCACCGTCAAAGTCGTACACTACGAATTCGGCGTAGTGTGGTCCGGCGTGAATATTCGGGCCCAGGTCGATGCGCCAGAGACGCTTGCCAGCCAAGGTGTACCCGTCCAGGAAAACGTTCGAGGTGATGCTCGCGCTGAGATCGTCCTTTGCGTCCGATGGATTCCATTTGAGTACGATGTCGTACTGGCCGTCACCATCGAGATCCCCTGCGCTCCCATCGTTCGCGCTGTAGCTGGCGCCGGATGGGCTGGTGGCAGGTGGGGAAAGCGGTATGCGCAGGTAGTTTTGTGCCCAGGGCGTGACCGCAAGAGACTGCGGCCCCTCGGCGCCGTTGATCACGGCAGCCACCGTGTAGGTCGAGCTAGCCGTACCGGTCGCGTCCAAGTAGTTGGTGCTATCGCTCACCGTCGCCAACTTGCTGCCGCCCCGGTAGAGGTTGTAGGCGACGCTAGCGGGGCTGTCCTTGTTGTACTCGTAGCCAAACATGCGCCAGCCGACATAGACGCCGCCTGCGACCTTCACCGCGACCAAGCCGCGATCCAGATTCTCCATCTGGAAATGCCCCGGTTTCTGGGTCGTTCCGCCGGTTGCCGTGACGCCACCTGCGCCGGTCACGCCGCCTGCGCCAGTGACCGCGCCGGAGTCGGCAACGCCACCGGAGCTGGCCATGCCGCCGGAGCTGGTGGCACCCCCCGAGCTGGTGACCCCGCCGGAAGTGGTAGTGCCGCCCGAGTGGGTGACGCCGCCGGAGCTGGTCACGCCGCCGGAGCTGGTCACGCCGCCGGAGCTGGTGGCGCCGCCGGAGCTGGTGGCGCCGCCCGAGCCGGCGGTTCCACCGGTGTTCGTCACGCCACCAGCCCTGGTGACTCCGCCGCTACTGGTGGCGCCGCCGGTGCTGGTCATGCCACCGGAACTGGTGACCCCGCCGCTGCCGCTCGTGCCACCAGCGCCGCCCGTCTGCGCAGCGCTGGCTCCGCCCGTTCCGCTATCGAATTGCGAACTTCCGTCGGCAGAGCCTTTGTGCAGACCCGAGGAACTGCACGCAGGGAACAACATTCCCGCGCCGATTGCGCAAAGGGTTAGTGAAAGAAATCGACCTAGTAGAACTTGGTGCTCGCGTGCCATGCGTTTCTCCAGGGAACCTGCGCTCAGTGCGCCCCGTTGCCTGACAAGATTACGAGGGGGCGGGAAACGGCGACTGTGAACGGCAGCGCACCGGCGTCGACAAAGCGGGTTCCCGTCGCGGTGACCGACAGAGTGTAGCTGCCGGCAGAAAAGGCCGTTCCCTCCGGCTGGCCCCAGTCGGAAGGACCTTGCCAGTTGCGGCCGTGCCAAACAAGTTCGTAGTCAAAGCTCCCCGCCTTGGCGGTGGTCGTCGCCGAATTCCCGGGGCAGCGTCCGAGGTCGTAGGTGGGGCAGAACAATTGGCCGTTTCCGCTGATCTCGGCGGCGACGACGAGGCCGCTGCTGTCCGGCCGCAGACAGTACGCCAGATCGTTGTTGGCAACGATGCCGGGTACGTCCGCGTCTACCACCAGACGGTAGCCAAACCCAACGCCAGCAGCCGCCTGCACCTGCGTCAGCGCGCACGGTCCGGAGGTAATCTCGAGCCGGACACCGGGCAGGTCGGAAGATGCAGTGACCGGACCGCAGCTGCCCGCGGACACCTCGGGCGCCGAGGGAGCAGAAGCGTCGTTGGTTCCGGCATCGTTGCACGTACAATCGACTTCCAGGGTATAGCTTCCCGCGGCACCGTTGAACCCATCCACCACGACGAAGGACGGCTGGCCTATTTCCGTCGCGAAGCTGCAGGACATGAAGCTACAGCTCGTCAGCGGGAACACGGCGAGATCCGCGGTGAAGTTCTTGAGCTGCATGAACGCCTTGCAGCCCGTGGGGAGCTGAAGGAAGTAAATCGCTTCTGGCCCTGACATCACACGCTGCGAGCAACCGTAGAACCTCCAGGCATCGGCCCGACCTTGAACGAGGGTGCTGTGGTTCAGACGGTCGCCGCATTGGAGCGGCAAGGGGTTCTCGCAGCTATTGGCGGCAGCGTCGGCTCCCAGGAAAGCGTCCGCGGATTTCACGTCAATCACTCCGTCCACGCGTCCGGCGAACTGCGCGTCGGGCGGGGACGATGCGGTGGTGCCCCCCGTTCCGGTGGCCCCGCCGGTTCGCGTGGACCCACCCGTCGCCGTGGTGCCTCCGCTTCCGCCTGCCCCGCCTCGCTGTGCGTCCGTCTGAGGCACGTCAACTGCTTGGTCCAAACCCGCGTCGGCTGGGGACGATGGGGTGGTGCCGCCGGTTCGCGTGACTCCGCCCGAGCTGGTGGAGCCGCCGGTGCTCGTCATGCCGCCGGAGGCGGTGGTGCCACCGGAGCTGGTGCTGCCGCCGGAACTGGTGACTCCGCCGCTACCGCTCGTGCCGCCAGCGCCGCCGGTTCCCGTCCCGCCAACGCCGCCCATTCCACTATCGGAGTGCGAGCTTCCGTCCGCAGAGTGGCCAAGACCAGAGGAGCTGCACGCAGGGAACAACATCCCCACGTCGACAAAGCAAACGGCCAGTCGGAAGCCTCGACTTACTCGAATCTGCCCGCTGTGCTCTTGTCTCATGCTTTCTCCCTGCAACAGAGCTTGCACTCACAAGGTCCAAAACACAATGGCCCTGCCTCTCCGCACGGCTCATCCGTCCGCCCGGTGCCAGGCCTTTGGCTGGGGAACCGAACCTCCGAGCTACGGGGCGCAGACCTTGTAACTGACCGCCCACGACGAATAGGGCGGAAGAGTCGGGTCGTAGTTTTCTGGAATGTACGCCGGCATAGGGTTTGGCACTGAACATTGCTGCGGGGAAGGACAATCAGCTTGCTGGTGACAGATCACGCGCGAGGGAGCGATGCATTCGCTCGCGTTTACGCACGACGCGCCCGCAAACCCAGCCGCCGGCTCAAGAGAACAGCACACGCTCCCGTTCGAGCAGTCCTCCGGACCATCGCAGGTGATCGGGACTCTGCAGCGCAGGCGGCACGTCGCATCGGTGTTGACACTCGTCAAGGCTGGGCAGCAGGGCGCGGTGGTGCCTCCACAAGGCAAGCGTCCGCAGAACACGCTGGTTGCCGCGGCAAGCGTGGGCTGCGTGCAGTTCGGACTTGTGGCCGAATAGACTCCGGGAGTGGCGCCAAATCCCTTGCGCACGGTCTTGTAGATGCATGCCACGGCGCCGTTGTCCATCAAGACCGAAACGCTCGCCGGGTTCCCCTGGCACCGTTGCGTGATGTCCTGCTCTAGCAAACAGATCGACTTGCCGGCCAACGGTGTGATGTCATAGCCCCCTTGTTGGCAGACAGCCGCCTTCAGGCCCCAATTGGTGTCTGTCGCCAGTGTTGCTGGCAATGTGTCACTGAGCGTCTGCGGAAACCCCTCGGCCGTAAGACCGGCGGCGGCGATCGCCTTCCAGGCGACATCGAGATCGCATCCGGGGGCGATCGCCGTGCCTCCCTGTGCATCCGCTGGAGGCGCGTCGCTGGTTCCCGCATCCGGGTTGCACGTGCAATCGACCTGCAGGGTATAGGTTCCCCAGTCGCCGTTGTACCCATCCACCACGACGAAGGTCGGCTGGTCTGCTGCCGGCGCGGAGGGGGGGGAAAAGGAATCGCATCTTGACAGCATGAACAGGACTAGATCCGCGCTGTGGTTCTTGAGCTGCACGACCGCCTGGCAGCCCGCGGGGGGCTCAAGGAAGTAGATCGCTTCTGGCCCTGACATCCAACGCTCCGTGGAACCGTAACCGTTCCAGACATTGGGTCGACCTTGAACTAGCGTGTTGTGGTTCAGCCGGTCACCGCACCGGAGCGGCAAAGGGTTCTCGCAGCTGTTGGAGGCAGCGTCGACTTCCACGCGCCCGTCGAGCCCGGCGTCGGCTGCGGACGATCCGGTAGTGCCGCCCGTTGCGGTAGCGCCGCCGGTTCGCGTGGACCCACCTGTGCCGGTGGTTCCTCCGCTTCCGCCCGCCCCTGCGCGCGGTGCGTCCGCCTGAGGCGTGTCGACTGCTTGGTCAGGCCCGGCTGCGTCGGGTGCCACAGCCGAAGCGTAGCAGCCGCTCTTGGTGCAGATCAGGTCGCCACGGCGTTCACCCACACCGCAAAGACAGCAACCACATGGTGCCGTGCAGCCCACGCTGCAGAGCGGAGGCTCGCTGCAGCCGACCATCGCGCAATTTGGTGCGGACGATGTCGTGCCGCCTGTCGCGCCAGTGGTGCCGCCAATTCCCGTAGAGCCACCCGCTGCGGTGGTGCCGCCAGAGGTAGTGGTTCCGCCGGAGGAGGTGGTGCCACCGGAGCGGGTGCTGCCGCCGGAACTGGTGACTCCGCCGGTGCCGCCGCCCATTCCACTGTCGGAGTGCGAGCTTCCATCGGTGGAGTGCCCAAGGCCCGAGGAGCTGCACGCAGGGAACAACATCCCCGCGCCGATAAGGCAAAGGGCCAGTGGAAAACCTCGACCTATTTGAATCTGCCCGCTGTGCTCTTGTCTCATGCTTTCTCCCTGCAGCCGAGCTTGCTCTCAGAAGGTCCGAAACTCAATGGCCTTACCTCTCCACACGGTGTGATGTCATAGCCCCCTTGTTGGCAGACAGCCGCCTTCAGGCCCCAATTGGTGTCTGTCGCCAGTGTTGCTGGCAATGTGGCATTGAGCGTCTGTGGGAACCCCACGGCCGTAAGACCGGCGGCGGCGATCGCCTTCCAGGCGACATCGAGATCGCATCCGGGGGCGATCGCCGTGCCTCCCTGTGCATCCGCTGGAGGCGCGTCGCTGGCTCCCGCATCCGGGTTGCACGTGCAATCGACCTCCAGGGTATAGGTTCCCCAGGCGCCGTTGTACCCATCCACCACGACGAAGGACGGCTGGCCTACCCCCGGCGCGAAGCCGCAGGGGGACATTTCACTGCAGCCTGGCAGCACGAATACATCGAGGTCCGCGCTGTGGTTCTTGAGCTGCACGACCGCCTGGCAGCCCGTGGGGGGCTGAAGGAAGTAGATCGCTTCTGGCCCTGACATCCAGGGCTGCGCGCAACCGTAGCCGGTCCAGACATTGGGCCGACCTTGAATCAGAGTGTTGTGGTTCAGCCGGTCACCGCATTGGAGCGGCAAGGGGTTCTCGCAGCTATTGGCGGCAGCGTCGGCTTGCACGCGTCCGTCGAGCCCGGCGTCGGGTGGGGAAGATGTGGTAGTGCCACCCGTTGCGCTGGCGCCGCCGGTTCGCGTGGACCCACCCGCTGCGGTGATGCCGCCGGAGCCGCTGTTGCCGCCGGAGCCGCTGTTGCCGCCGGCGCCGCTGTTGCCGCCGGCGCCACCCGCGCCGACTGCACCGATCCCGTCCACCAGAGCCAAACCGTTCACGGTGCCGAGGATCAAAGTTGTCCGGTAGACGTTGAGCGAGAGTATGCGCCGAGTTACTCTGGAAACGTCGACCGATCGCCATGTTCCGTGGTCCCAATAGGCGACGCTGTTCGTTACGTCGAGCGCGCTCGGTCCACCCGTGGTGTAGTTGAAGCTCTCTTTTACGCTCCACGCGGTTCCCGAGCTGTCGCAATGAATGGTATTGGCTTCCTCTGCGGTCCAGCTTGTGCCGTCGTAGCGAACCATCGGCGGCCCTCCGCCGAGATTGAATGGGGAAACCCAGAGGTTGTTGTCTTTGTCGACGCATTCGACCGACGCATAATCCGAAGAGGCCAGGACACCGATGCCAGCGTAGGGAATGTACTGCCAGCTATCCCCAAGGATCTTCATCATGCCGGTAGGCTTGCCGTTCGCCAACCCTAGCCCGATCCATTTGGCGTCGTGCTTGTCGATGGCTACGCCGTGAATCTCATTGGTCGGCAATACTGAGTTGGAACTGTCGTACAAGATCGAAGTCGTGCCGTTCCACTTCTGCAATCCTTGAAAGGTTGTGAGCCACATGCTGCCTTCGGAATCGATCGCAAGGTCATAGGCAGCCTGGGTTGGGAAAAGCGGCCGAGTATCCCACGCGCTCAGCTCGACAACTCCGTTTGCCACGTCTGGCCCGAACTGGATGGCGAAGACTTTCTGTTGAGAGTCCATGGTCAATGCGCGGTAGCCGTCTTCACCGCCCCAGGCAAGGGTCTTGATTCCTCCGCTGTTCAGGATAACCAGCTGGTAGGCCTGCGGCAGAGAGTTTCGAGTCGGGTCCACAGGACAGTCAGTGCAGGGCGCCGCGAGGTCGAACCAGATCTCGTCACCCCGCACGAGCACTTCCGTGACGGACCAGTTTTCCAGCATCTGCTGCAAATTCGCGTTGTCGGTCAGATTCGTGCCAGCGGAACCACCATTTGGCGTGACGCCACCTGTGGTCGTCACCCCGCCGGCGCTGATTGCACCGCCAGAGCTGGCTGCGCCACCGGCGCTGGTTGCGCCACCGGCGCTGGTTGCACCACCGGCGCTGGTTGCACCACCGGCGCTGGTTGCACCACCGGCGCTGGTTGCACCGCCGGTGCCCGTGCCGCCTCCCGTGCTTCCGGCGTCAGGGTCCCAGACGCAGTTAACAATAGGGCACACCGCTGCGCAAGAAGACCTCCCGCAGGCCGTGCAGAGTGTCTGGCCCGCGGGACACGTCATGCCCCCGTCTACCCTGTCAGCCCCGATGCCTATATCCTTGCACGATGCCAGGGCAAAGCAGGCCACCATCAACAAAGGAAGGAATCTCTGCATGACTGAACCCCCGTCGAGAAAGGCTGGGCAATCTGTTCGGTTAGAGCCGCAAGCATCCTGGATGTTCACGGGCGAAGACCTTCGAGGCGCTTTTTCGCCTCTTGCGCATGGGTGGCTCCCGGCTTGAGCAGGTAGGCTGCATAGGCCTTGCGCGCTTCATCCACCCGCCCCAGGGCCTCCAGACACACGGCGTGCAGGAACCGACTGTCATCGCCAACCCGTCCGCCGGCCTCGGCTGCGCGGGCATACTCGCGCTCGGCGTGATCAAGGTCACGCAGGACCTCACGATAGATGTTCCCGCGTAGCAGGTGAATCTCGCCGCTTCGTTCGGCCTTGGGATGGGCGGTCAAGAACTGCTCACTCTCGGCCAGAGCGTCGGCGTGGCGACCGAGACGAGGTAGCAGTTCGATTATGGAAAGATCGGCCTCGGTTCGCAGCACGCCATTGGGGAAACGCGACCGCTGGGTCTGCAAGGCGGCCAGGGCGCGGCCAGGCTCGCCAAGCGAGTCGCGCCACAGTCGGGCAACCTCGTACTGCGCGGTTTCGCCCGCCAGTCCGTTCTGCACCGCCTGATCTTGATAGCAATTCACTGCCTCGCGTGCGTGCTTGCTCGCGGCGAGCTGCCCGCAATCGCGGTGCGCGGCGGCTGGCGCTGCAGGCGCGGGTGTCTCTGCACGAGCGGTAGGTGCGGCTGCAACCGCCGCAGGGGTTGCCGGCGAATAAACAACTGTGGGTGTTGCTGCGCGAGTTGGGAACGTGGCCGCGGCCGCCATGGGCGTTGCCGGGGCAGGGGCCAGCGGGGGCGCTGTAGGTGAAGGCGGCTCCACTCGCGCCACGCCCGACACCGGTTCCGGGGCCGGATCCGGCTCCGAACCCGGGACCGGCTGTCGGCTCCGGCTCCGGCCACCGGCTCCGGCCACCGGCTCCGCCACCGTCAGCTCGGCCGCCCCACCAGCTACGAACTTACGAGCGGCGCTATTAGCGGCAGAGTTCATATCCACCGCCCACTCAGCCCCGGCCCCAACCGTGGCCAGACGCTTTGTCCCGCGCGACACAACCACCTTGCCCTCGCTGACGACCAGTTCAATGCGCGATCGGGTTTGCGATACCGTGAATGCAATGCCCACGACCGTGAATCGGTAGGGCCCCGCATTGACCGTGAATTGTTGTCCAGGAGCACGTGGAAGTACGCGCAGCTCAATGCTGCCCTTGCTGAGCACGACTTCTGTGTTTCCTGCCCGCGCGCGACCGCTGGCCACAGCATCAGGGGAAAGAACCGCAGTGGCTTGGCCGACTAGATCGACCGTTCCCGCGGGTAGCGAAGCTGGCAGCGTCCCGAGACGGATCGATGCAATCGGCGGCGTGGAGACTGGTGGTGTTCGCGACGGCTGGGCTGTTGGCGGCGGCGCTTCGGTGGATGCCAGCCGGGGCGAAGGTGCGGAGACAAACAGCGCGGATTTCGACGCGACAGTCCCCGTAGGCACGGCGGCATCTCGATGAAGCACGACCAGCGCCACCACAGCCAACACTCCCGCCGTAGCCAAGCCAGCGGCTATCATGGGAACTCGTCGGGACCGGCGGCCCACCTGCGCGAGCACGCGAGTGTAGACCGCCGCATCTCCTCGCGTCTCTTCCGTGCTTTGCGCGTATTCGCGCACGGCCACCCCGAGGCTGTTGTCTCGTTCCCGCAATGGGACCGGCCAATTGATGTCTTTCGGCTTTTTCGACGTCATGACTTCCCATCCTCCGTGGCTTCCGTGCGCAGCAAGGTTTCGAATTCCTGCCGCGCATAGTGCAGTCGTCGACGAACTGTGGCAGGAGGGCAACGCAAGATGCGCGCGATCTCCTCGCCCCCAATACCCTCGAATTCAAAAAGCACGAAAACCTCTTTGTGCAGGGGTTTCATTTGCTCCAGGACTTGCCTCACTCGCTCCACTACCATTGAGTCACTCCATTCGGGTTGGGCAGCGGCTCCTCGCAGCGCGGAGTCGCGGCCGAGCAGCCAATCCAACGCTTCGTGCACGCGTCGGCGCCGCCGCACGCGGCTGGCCTGGCTGAGGCACAGCTTGTACAGCCAGGTGCCAAAGTCGGCCCGCTGCTCGAAGCGTGCCAGATAGCGGAAGACCTGCACGAACACCTCCTGGCAGGCGTCGTCCAGCTCGCTGGCAGAGATGCCCATGCGCCTCAGAAATCGAGACGCCACCGGGTAGTAGTTCCGATGCAAATCGCGCCATGCCTGATCCTCGCCGAGGACGCATCGAGTAATGAGCGGCCGTAGGGTGTCGCTGTTAGCTGTCTGCGGAGTCACTTCTTCTGAATTGGAGCCAGCGCCGAGCCGAATGTTCACGGCCATGCGACAAACTCCAACTTCGCAGAAGCGATTCCCTGCCAGGGGGAAGGCGAAAGCACCACGGCTTTTGCCCCGTTGATCTGCACGAAGTAGTCTGCGCCAAGCGCCACACGATATCCTTCGAGGCCCAGGCTAACTCGCCAACGCGCTGCCAGCCGCACGGCGACGCCCAGCCCGAGA
This sequence comes from Myxococcales bacterium, assembly GCA_003153015.1. Lineage (GTDB taxonomy): Bacteria > Myxococcota_A > Polyangia > Fen-1088 > Fen-1088 > Fen-1137. The sequence goes on along the minus strand of PMBS01000173.1, from coordinate 36,695 downwards.
CCGGCTGCCAACACCTCGCGATCGCCACTTCCGCCCTGGGCAAGACCTTGGGTGCTGGCGTGGTCGAAACTGAGCAGCAGGATGGGTCCAGCCGCGAGTTCTAGCGAACCGAAAGCAAAGGCCGCCAGCGGGGCCGCAGTGAAATAGCGGGTGGTGAGGCTGGCCTTGCCAGAAGAACCCACATTCTGGCTGTCACTGCCGGAAAAGAGCCCGCTGCCCAGGCGCAGGCACACCGGACCTGCCACGCGCAAGCGCGCTTCGAGCAGCAGGTTGATTCCCGCGCGCGACGAGGTCCCGAAGGACGGCCCCAGGCCAAGCACCAGGCGTGGCCCTCGCTTTCGCGCAGTTGGCGTGCTCGGCTCCGGGGCGCTCGGCCGCCGGGCGGCTTCGGGCAAGGGCTCGCCCTTGGTCCATCCCAGCGTGCGCAACGAGCGTTCAACTACTGCTGCCATGGCACTGGCAATGGCGCCGCAATCACCGGGCGCTGCTGGAATTCGCCGCACTGCCAAGCGGACGCCAGAGGGGTCAATGAGCTCCAACAACACACTGTCATCGCGTTCTGCCTCGGGCGCAGAAGGATCGCGGCCGTAGGAGAGCACCCACCCGCCGGCCGAGCGATCGCCGTCCCCCAGAACCTGTCGGAGCGCGGACTGCACCTGGACCGAAGACGGGCACTCGGCAACGTCCGATGTGATTCGCACAGCGACCGGCGTTGGCTCGGCCGCGAGGACAGCCTGCGCGACCACAAAGGTCGAAACCAGCGCAGCGGAGATTGGCATGAGAGGGATGCTCGGAGCTATCCTACAGCATCCGGAAGTTCGCGCGTGCGGGCCCCCGAAGTTGCTTATTATGTTTGCCAAACATAATGTTCTGGTGACATAATCTCTCTTGGTCCATGCGCCTGCCATTTCTCAACCGTGAGCGTGAGCTGTCTCGCCTGGCGCGCTCACTCGCCAGCCGGGGGACTACGCTGGTGGCCGTGTACGGACGGCGTCGCCTGGGGAAGTCGCGCCTCGTGCAACAGGCGCTCGCCGATCGGACGGCGGTGTACTACGTGGGGGACGACCGAGACGGTTCCGTGCAGCGCGCGGCGCTGGCCCGCGAGATCGCCCGCCTCTTGCCAGGTTTCGCCCAGGTGGGATATCCCGGGTGGGAGGAGTTGCTCGATCGGTTCTGGCGGGATGCTCCCGAGGGGACTGTTCTGGCGCTCGACGAATTCCCTGCTCTGGTCCAGTCGTCCCCCGAGCTCCCAAGTCTGCTGCAGAAGATGGTGGACCGGGCGGGCGGACGGCAGCGCGGGCTGGTTCTCTGTGGTTCGTCGCAGCGAATGATGCACGGCCTGGTGCTCGACGCCAAGGCGCCGCTCTATGGCCGCGCCAAAGAGATCCTGAAGATTGAGCCCTTTCATCCCCATTGGCTCAAGCAGGCCCTGCATCTGCGGACGGCGCGGGAAGTGGTGGAGCACTTTGCGGTTTGGGGGGGCGTGCCACGCTACTGGGAGCTGGCGGTTGGCCATCGCGGGCTCTGGGAGGCTATCGAGGACCTGCTGCTCGATCCCTTGAGTGTCTTGCAGGGCGAGCCAGAGCGCCTCTTGCTCGATGACGTGTCGGACGTGGCACGGGTGGCCTCGATTCTTGCAGTGATCGGCCAGGGCATGCACCGCCTGTCGGAGATTGCGGGCCGACTGGGACTGCCCGCTACGTCGTTGTCGCGGCCCCTGGCCCGCTTGCAGGATCTTGGTCTCATTCGCCGCGAGACGCCCTTTGGCGTGCCCGCTCGTGATGCCAAGCGCAGCCTCTACCGCCTGGCGGATCCTCTCCTCGCCTTCCACTATCGTTTCGTCGAGGCCAATCGCTCGTGGCTCGCGACTGGACAGGTGAAAGCTGTGCGCAGAGAGATTGAAGCGCGCTGGCCGGCCTACCTGGGACATTGCTGGGAGCAGATGGTCCGGGAAAGCGTGGGGCGCCGCGCGTACCTGGGCCAGCAATGGCAGGCGGGCACCCGCTGGTGGGGCAAAGGCATCTCCGGAGCGAACGTGGAACTGGACGTCCTGGCACCGTGCACTACCGACGCAGGTTTGGTCCTGGTGGGCGAAGCCAAACTGGCCGCCAGCGCGGGCGAAATCCCGCGGCTTGTCGCCGCACTCAAGCACCGCGCGGCTGATTGCCCCGCCCTGGCCGACAAGCGTCTGGTCTTTGCCCTGTGGATCCTTCGCCCGCCTGCCCCCCGTCGGGACAAGACCGTCTTCGGCCCAGAGGAAGTGATCGCCAACTCAAGGTAGGAGTTGCGATATCCGAGCACCTGTCCGATACCCTCGCCCCGCGGGAGCTCCGCTGCGCGGGGCGAGGCGAATTCGCCGGAGGCTCGCAAACCCTCGATTCTGCCGAGGATTCAAACTGTTCGGTGTTCTAGCGGCTCGTGAGGCGGACACGCCTGAAGGGCACCGGGAGTTCGCCGCGCGCCACAATGTACTTTGCGGGTCGTAGAGGAATAGGGCTGGTACTGCTTCGCCACAGAGTCTCTTCCTCACCAATCAGGAAATCAGCCTATCGAGTTGTGGGCGCGAACGGGTCGAGTACGTCGATGCCCGTGCCGACGACATCCTTCACGTTGCGCACCGCAGGAGTGGTTCCAGAGACTTGCAGGAAATTCTCATGACCGTCGAAAGGCGATGGCCGCAGGCACCGGCATGGGGGCTGGCGACGCGCGAGGATGATTGGTGGGAAGCATGGGTGTGGGCTTCGCAGGGCCAGCGATGATAGAGAGCGAACCGCGGCGCGTTCAATTTCGATGCGCCCGCCAGACTCGGGCAGACTCCCTCCTTCGCCGAGACTTCAGTGGCGCGGCAGCGGAGCAGCGTTTGTTGTGCCCAAGTCAGGCCGGGGCGTTGAACGGCAAGGCCGGCGGGAAGGACCATAGGGGGAACATATTTGCGAATTTGGCCGCACATGCCTTCAGCCGCCGGGTACCGGCACGAAACGCATCAAAGTGGGAGCGGTACTTGGCACGAAACTCAAGTCTCGTCTTCTTGTCCGATGCGTGGACAAATGGTGCCGGGCTGCGATCGGTAGTGGCCGGCCGCGAGTGTGGATCTTGGGCAAGAATCGCGGCCACCCCCATGGGCTCGCGGCCCTTGGCGCGGTTGTTGGCATCGGCCTGCTCCTCGATTTCCTTGATCATGTGCCGGATCTCGGTCTGACGCTGGCGTTCTGTCAAATGCTGCAAGCCCGGCAGCGGGGTCAGCTTGATGTCGTAGGTCGTGGCGAACTGCATGGCTGGCAGGGCCTCGCTTCGCTGCCTGGCTTTGTATTCAGCGCTGCGGTCGAACCAGGTTCCGCGCAGCCGCTCGCCCTTGGCAAGGGCCGCGATGCAGTTCGCCCCTGGCCACGAGCCCGGACCGCCGCCAACCAGCCCTTCCTTCGCACCGTGGGCCAGCACATAGCGGAAGCGCGCCAAAGCAGCCTGGTCATCGGCTATGACGATGGACCTGTACCTTCTTGACCACAGCCGTTCGGGCCACAGGTGCAGCCGTCCAGCTTGCTTGGCAATGTTGGCGTTCACGAACTGCATGAATCGGGATAGTTGCTCGGCGCTGCTGGGTGACAGAATGTAGTGCGCGTGTGTCGAGGTTACGACGAAGGCGTGGATGGCCATGCCGTAGCGGTCCTGGGCTCGACCGACAATGCCCAGCACCAGGTCGTTCAGCTCAGGCGACGGCCGGAGCAGCAGCCTGCCTTGCAAGGTGCGGGTTGTGATTTCTACGAGGGCATTCCCGGGAACGAAACGAAGCGGTCGTGGCATACTTGGGTTTCGGCAATGAGCGGGAATAGTTGCTCCAAATATGACTCTGGCACTGTCTGCGATCTGCGTCTGCGATCTGCGCTCCAAATATGACGCTGGCACTGTCTGCGAGGCACTGTCTGCGATCTGCCAGCTGGCCGGGCTGCCCTGCCTTGCGCGCCTGCTGGGCCCAGGTAGGTGTTGGCAGCGGAATTGACGTCGTCTGCGCGGCGGCTGCCCGTCGTGTCCCAGCTACCTGATGAAACTAACGTCGTCTAACCATATCTCAAAGTCATTGGGCGTCGCAAGGCCATTGACGTACGTCGCGTATACGTCGATCGCCATGGAGGTCAGGTGGCTCGTATCCAATTTGTCTGCGGCGGTGTGAAAACCCGGATTGTACTGGTCCTGACGGGTATCAGCGAAGAAGACGTCAAATCTCTTCCAGGTGGTGTCGATCTGATAGGCTTCACCCTGGTACGCGGGGAAATGTGCGGGGTCCGAACCGAACTTGACCAGGTAGGGGCTGCAACTGTACCTGCCAGTGGAGTAGATGCAGGAAGTGAAGTCGGGGGGAGTGCCGTCGGGCACGGGCAAGCCAGCGAAGGTGGCCCCGCCGTCGGTATAGACATCGGGGAAGCTGACCTGGACCCCGGTGAGCGGAGCGGTCGCCCTGGCCCAGAATGAGATGCCTCTGTATCTTGAAGCATCGTACGTTCCCTTGAAGCCTGTGCCATCAAGGCCCACGCCTGCCTCAGTGAGCACTTTCGGCGCGAAATCCGTCGTGAGGCCTGCGCCCCACACTCCCCATCCCGTGGCCTTGGTGTGGAACGAACCCGGGCCAGAACATGCGGGATTTCCTGTCGTTGAATCAATGGGATAGGGTTGGCCTGACACAATAGGCGGGTCGAATTGTCCCGCCAGGCTGCCGTCCCCGAAGACATAGAAACTGCCCTGGCGGCCGTCGACGGGATTGAGACTGCTGTCCGTCGTGAAGTCGGCTATCAAATCGTCAGCGACACTGATGCACGCGGCCACTGCGGCGTCGCTCGCAGCGCCTCCTGAATCTCCGCCGACAAAGGCGCCGTCAAGGTTGGCGACACCGCCACTGCCGGCCACCCCACCGATTCCGCCCTCGCCGCCAGCAACGCCACCCATTGGCGTATCCGGCTGGGCACCAGCAGCGTCTGGTACTCCGACATCACGACTGCCGCCCAGGCCACCGACCCCGGCATCACGCCCGCCGCTGCCGCCAACCGCGCTGCCGCCACCTGCACCGACGCCCGTACTTCCACCCGTGCCTCCGCCGGCACCGGCACCACCTGTGGCTAAATCCGGCTGCGCACCGGGGGTGTCTGGCAGCCCGGCATCGCCACCGCCGCCACTGCCACCCGTTCCGGCAGTCGTGCCACCCGTCCCCGTCGCACCGCCCGTGGCGCTCAAACCACCGGTGACGGTCATGCCCCCGTCTTGGGTAGTGCCCCCCGTGCTCGCTGCGCCCCCTGCTCCGCCCGTCGCACCGGTACTCGTCATGCCCCCAACACCGCCCGTACCCAGAACGCCGCCAGGACCGCCGGTCGCGCCGCCCTGTCCACCGATACCCGTCGCGCTCGCAGTTCCACCTGGATGTCCCCCGCCTGCGGAAGGAGACCTGTCGTTGTTGCTGGTGCAAGCAGCCAGCGCGATGACGGACTGCAGACACGCTAGCGCGACCAAACGATGTTCCATGTCCATGGTCACTCCATCAGTCCTGCTACTGTTCACGAACAAACCACAGCGCGAACGGCAACATTATAGCATCTGCTCACCAGGAGACGTGGGAGCATTTGGGGGACAACGTCCTGACGAAACCGAGCCATGCCTGTCCGTTGCCTGCCCATAGACACGAACAAGACTTCGCGCGACGATATCGAGTCAGGATGGAATCTCGCCCCAAGCTGACGCTGGCAGAGACAGTATGCTCATGACGACGCGAGCACTGACGGCGGCCGGTACGGTCTTGGGGTGCCAATACCGCTGGATGGCAATCGGTGTACTGATGTCGGTTGGCGGGGTTGCCTGCCTGCGGACGCTGATGGATGACGAGCCGGCGTCAGTATCCAGTCAATCCAACGCCGGCCCTGGGGTTGGCGGAATGGTGGGTGGGACGCAGAACTTCGGTGGCAGATTCGGGGGTGGAGCGGGCGGGGCAGGCGAATTCACCGGGGGTGGCATAGGCGGGGCGGCGAATACTGGTGGCAACCCGGGGGGCATCGGCGCGGTTGGAGGCGGTGGCGGGCGTCGCGGGGACGGCGGAAGCGGCGCGACTGGCAGCCAGAACGGTGGCGGTGGACTCGTCGGAACAGGCGGCCGTGGCCCAGGAGGCACCACTGGAAGCGGTGGCGCCATCGGTGGCGGCGGTACGAGTCTTGGCGGCATTTCTGGGGGAGGGAACGACGGAGTCAGTGGCGGTGCCACGGCTGGCCGGGGTGGTCGTGGCGACGGCGGCATGACGGGAGGCCAGTTTGGAACTCGTACCACCGGCGGACAGGGTTCGAGCAGCAGCGGCGCGACGTTCCGCGGAGGCAGCGGCGGCGCCAGCAGCTTCGGCGAGGGCGGGGGCGTTGGTGGAAACGGTGGAGTCGTCTTGGGCGGTACTGGCGGTGCCGGCGGTAGCAGTGCGACGGCCCGCACCGGCGGCGAGATGAGCCTCGGCGGGACGTCATCTGCGGGCGGTACAGGCGCCACTGGAGGCCGTGGTGCTCCGACAGTTACTATCACCGAGTTTCCAATAAGGACCGCACACAGCTTCCCCGAAGGCATCGCAGCCGGGCCGGACGGCAATCTTTGGTTCACGGAAGTATACGGCAACAACATAGGCCGCATCACCCCCGCCGGGACAATCACCGAATTCCCAATCCCGACCCCAGACAGCAACGCCTATCGAATCGCGGCCGGGCCGGACGGCAACCTTTGGTTCACAGAAGGTGGCTTTGCCGTCGGCAAAATCGGTCGCATAACCCCTGAGGGGTCGATTACGGAATTCCCAATTCCCACTGCGTACAGCGGACCCGTTGACATCGCGGCCGGACCGGACGGCAACCTTTGGTTCACAGAAGGCTACGGCAACAGCATCGGCCGGATCACCCCCAACGGGACCATCACCGAATTCCCAGTCCCTACCGTGAGCAGCGGACCCGAGGGCATCGCGGCCGGACCGGACGGCAATCTCTGGTTTACGGAAGGACCGTTGAACAGCCCCAGCGTCAACAAGATCGGCCGGATCACCCCCACCGGAATCATCACCGAATTTCCAACCTCTACCGAGGACAGTGCTTTCTACGCCATCACGACCGGACCGGACGGCAATCTCTGGTTCACAGAAGCCATCGTCGACAAGGTCGGCCGGATCACCGCCAACGGAACCATCACCGAATTCCCAACCCCAACTGTACACGGCCTGCCCGCAGGCATCGCGGCCGGGCTCGATGGCAATCTTTGGTTCACAGAAAGTGGTGACAGGGGCAACAATATCGGCCGCATCACCCCCAACGGGGTGGTCACGGAATTCCCAATCCCAACCGCTAGGAGCGAGCCCTATGTAATCACGCGAGGGCCTGACGGCAACCTTTGGTTCACAGAAAGCTCCGGCAACAATATCGGTCGCGTCGTCCCCTGAGCACAACGCCGCGAGATGGACGGGCCAAGGGTGTTGCACGGGTGAGCCTCATCCATTGCCTGTAGCTCAGTTGCAGGTGAGAATGGAGTCTAGGGAAGGAAGGCAGCCCACTTCGTCGGAGCCATCGCTGCAATCCTGTGTTCCGTCGCAACGGGCACCGACGGGTATCTTGTCCCCATTCTGACAAGTGAAGGTCGGGCACCCTGCTTCGTCCGAGCCATCGTTGCAATCAAGCACCCTATCGCAACGTTGCGATGCCGGAAGGATGGTGCCATCTTGGCAAGTGAAGTTGTTCGTGACCGGAAGACAGCTTCGTCCGCAAGTCTGCAACTGGTTGCCTACGACGAATGATGCAGAGCAATAGATCCCATTCAGATCGGCACAGCTGGCACGCAATTGACAGTCAACGTAGCATACCTCGATCTTGTCAAAGGGCTCGACACACTGAAAACGCGCACCATGCGGTATTATTCCGCAACTCGCAAGCTTTCTATCTAGTCCTTCACATTGGGTTTCGTCGGACCCTTGGCAACTTTCGAGGCTGTTGGATGCGATGGCGACCAACAGCAGCAGAATAGTCCAGCGCCAGAATTGCCCGGCTCTGGCGATCCTCGCCACCGTCGAGTGCTTCATTCGATGATCCTGTCGTGAGTCCCCCTGACACTCCCTCTCTAGCACGGAGACTGTTCCCCGCGAAATGAATAGCGCCGCACCGGGGTTGAGACCGAAGATACGGCGCTGGTGAGCCGGATCTGCCGAGTGCCAGCGAGCGGATCATGCCCGGCACAGGCATTTTCCGGCGTTTCAAGCAGCAGACGTGAGCGCAGCTACGTTTGCGCGTCGAAGACAGACGTCTGCTTTGGCGAGGCGCCGCGGAAGGAGGGAGAGCTGCCGTGGCTCAGCTCGGCGGGGCGGTGGCGCNNTTCACGCCGGCGAAGCGATGCAACCACCAGGTTCCGGCAGGGAAGATGGCCTCGCGGCCGCGAAGCACGGGCCGACCGAGTATCTTCCTCACCAATCAGGAAATCAGCCTATCGAGTTGTCGGCGCGAACGGGTCGAGTACGTCGATGCCCGTGCCGACGACATCCTTCACGTTGCGCGTGACGAGCGTCAGGTCGTGTACCTGTGCTGTCGCGGCCAGCAACCCGTCGACGACCGGCAAGCTATCCCGAGCGTCGAGCCTTCCCCACTCGTCTGCGGTCGCGGCGTCCACCGGCAGCACGCGATCAGAATGCGCCTGCATCAGCTTGTCGAGCCAGTGTTCGAGGACCGCGGCGGCACGGGGATCGCGCTTCCGGATTGCCTCGATCCCGCGGCGAATCTCACCTGTGACTAGGACGCTCAAGAAGATCAAGTTCTCGTCGACGTTCGCGAACCAGCGCTGAACATTCACATCGGCACGCGCCCCCTTGCGTAGTTCCGAGAGCACGTTTGTATCGAGCAGGAAGCCTTTCACAGTACGACCCGCCGTCCCTGGCGTCGCGGCCGCCCGAAGTCGGCGTCGCGCCCCACATCCGGAATTCCGCCTAGCATCGCCTTCAGCGAGGGTGCTCGCGGCAAGAGCAGGGCCTGCTTGAGGATCTCGCGATGCTCCGCTTCAGCGGAATGCCCACGCCTAGCCGCCCGCTGCTTCAGCCGAATAACCACCTGCTGGGGAATGTCTCTCACGATGAGTTGTGCCATACTGCTATCAATGATAGCACAGATGCGGTTCAAGACATTCCGAGTTCCTCATTTCGGGCCGCCCTTCGCGAAGGGGCGACCCCGCTCTGTTTTCGAAGAGCGGCTCGACTGCAGGTGCGGCCATGACGACCTTTAGCGTTGATTCTAGCCCATGACGCCTGCAAAATCCCCGAACCGGGTTAGAAGAAGAATCCCTCTTGGCGAGCTACAACCGTGACAGGAGATCTGAGGTACACTAGCTGGGTGGATCGAGACCGACTCGCACAGGAAATCATGCACGTGTTCTCGGCGAGGCACGAGGACGCAGCTGCCGTCTACCTGTTCGGCAGTGTGGCGCGCGGCGAAGGCGGGCCGGACAGCGACGTGGATGTGGCGGTCCTCTACGGCAAGCCAGTGGAGGCGGGCTTGGCAGGGCTCAAGCTCGCCTTGGCCGGCGAGCTTGAGGCACGCCTCGGCCGGCGGGTCGATCTAGTAGTGCTCGACAGTCAGCCGCCCGATCTCGTTCATCGCGTGCTGCACGATGGGCTGATCGTACTTGAGAACAATCGTTCCACGCGCATCCGGTTTGAAGTGAATGCGCGCAACGAGTACTTCGACGTCTTGCCGATGCTGCGACGCTATCGAAGACCACCCGGGGTGCGTGCCACGTGACCGACCAGGATCTTATCGCCAAGAGGCTGGCGTTCATCGAAACTTGCCTGTGCGATCTGCGGCAGCGAGTGCGGCCCGATCGCCTATCCACTGACGTGCGCGAGCTGCGGTTCGTCGAACACACCCTGCAGATCGCCATCCAGGCGGCGCTCGACGTGGCTTCCCACATCGTGTCGGACTACCGGCTGGGCGAACCTCGCACGAATCGTGACCTGTTCGACTTGCTAGGACGACACGGATGGCTTGCGCCGTCCCTGGCAGGTGTTCTGCGTGACATGGGCGGTTTCCGGAACGTGCTGGTCCACGGCTACGCCGAGGTTGATGTCAGCATCGTGCGCGATGTCCTCGACCACCACCTGCCCGATTTCGAGGCATTCGTGGCCGCCATCCGCCAGCGGATCGGCGATAGTGCATAGATGAGGTGAGGCCATGAACGACATAGTTGAGAAGCCCGTCCACTGGGCCGCGCATGTGCTTCTCATCGGGCCTGATCCCGTCGATCCCGAGGAATCGACCAGTCTTTGGGATACGCTTCTTCCCTGGCCGGTGCGTATCCTGTTGGTGCTGGCAGCAGCGTTCATCGCGCGCCAGTGGTCCACTACGGGCGTGGGCGAGGAACTGGCTGCGGCCCTACAATATGGCGGGTTGGTGGCGGTGTCGCTGGCCGCGTCCAACTGGCTGATCCTCCTGGCGGTCAACGTCGTCTTGGCGCTGCTCTGGTTGCTGCTCGGTTGTACCCCGCGCGACCCGAACACGTTGCTCGGGAAAGCCACGCCTGTCTTGGTCTTCCTCAATCGCCAGGTCGGTCACATCGAGTTGCAGTCGGTGTGGTGGACGGTGGCTTTGGCGCTCACGCAAGACCTGCGCTGGCAACTTCCGCTGTTGGCCGCGGTGTTGTTGCTGTGGGAACCAGTGGTGAACGGCATCGGTTCCACCCGGCCTTTCCGCGATCCAGGTCGCAAGGACGAACGGCCCCACAAGCATGACGGATCGCTGTTCTGGGCGCGGCGCCCGGTCATTTACGCCACCACTCTGCTGGGACAGATCGTGATCGCGCTGTGGGCGCCCCGGCAGATGCACAAGCTGCTGCCTGTGATGTTTGCCGTGGCCTTGCCCGATGCCATTCGCTATCTGCGCCATCGCTGGCGCACGCGAGCCACTCTGAAGGACGACGAAGTCGCGAAGCAACGGCGCATCGACATCCGCACAACTCAGCGTCGGGTCGGCCGACACGCCGATGTTTGGCTCGGGCCGGGGTTGGTTACCCTGGGGATGCTGGCGGTGGTGCTCCTGTCTTGGCAAGCGCGCCAGGCCTGGGCCAAGAGCGCGGCACAAGCTCTGGGCAGTGCGGGCGTGCCACATGAGATCTGCGACCCGGCAGCAGCCGAGCCTTCGGTTGAGTTGTCAGTGTTCCTTGTCGCCGACAACCACTGGCACGAGCTTGCGGGCAAGCGTTTCCCCGGCCAACTCGACTTTGCCGACGCCTTGGTGCCAACCGCGCGGCGGCCGGTTGAGCTGGATATTCTGTCAGTGGGCTCGCTCCTGCGCTTTGCCAGCGTCTATCGCACCCTCGCCCAACAGGAGCGGGACGCTGGCCGAACCCTGCTTTGGGCGCATTTGGGCGATTTGGCTGACATGGGTTGTCGCAATGAATTCGAGCGAGCCAACCAGGTGCTGGCTAGTAGCTTTGCGAAAGATGAATTCATCGGCGTGGCACCCGGCAACCACGACAAGGCATTCACTGGGAACTTCTTCTGGAGCCCGTTCTGGGACAAAGCATGTCGTTCCGGGCGGCTGGAAAAGACCATTTCGGACCGCATACTCCTGCAAGCCTGGCGTCCGGTGGTGCAAAGACGTGGCGGGCGCATGGAGCCGGTTCCCGGGAACGAGCTGTATTCATGGCTGACCAGCCGAGGCAGCGCCCTGGCCACCGTGACCCCCCTGGGTGTCGTGCACCACCGCGGCCAGGCGCGCGGCTTGCTCGCACTGTTCATCGACACCGCTGATGAGCGCGGACGAGATTACGGCATCGCCGGCGAATTCGGCACCCTGTCCAAGGCGCAAGTGGAAAAGCTGCTCGAACTGGAGAGGACCGTCGCGCAGCAGAAGGGCGGCCCATTTGTGGACGCTCCGCTTTTCCTTATCTTTGGCCACAGTCCCATTGGCGCTTTGACCAGCAAGGCAAGAAAGCAACTTGATCGCTTGGTGGGCAAGCTCGAGGCGGGCCAGGGCCCCAGGGTGGCAGCTTATCTGGCCGCGCACACCCACTTGAAGGCCGCGGCTGCTGAATGTTTGGCTGGTCGGAGATTGCCTGAGGTCGTGATTGGCTCGACCCTCGATCCCCCGCAGGAGGCCGCGATCCTGCGGGTAGGCCCCGACGCCATGGGGAATCTCACCCTGCGCGTGCGCGCCTTGAGCCTGGTGGACGCGCAGTCGTGTTCCTGTGGGACAGAGCCCAGCATTGCGGCCAGCGAGTGCACGAAACTCTTGGCCTCGTGGTAGCGCGACCAGCCCTGCTGTGCCGACCTGTTTCGCCGCAGCGACGGCTCCCTCGGTCCGGATTGCCAGACATTCGAGAAAACCGTGTCGACCAGAGACCGGCTGAAGATGGCGGTCGAGTTACCCACGCCGGATGACGAAGACCAGATCCTGGCCAAGCAGAAGCGTCAGGCGCAATCCCTGTTTGCCTGTTTGGCGAAGCCGCCCGATTGCAAAGTCGCCGAGGATCTCACTTCCCTCGACGACGACGCCTACACGGTCTTTGTGAAGCAAATGGCGGCCACGCCCGAGGGCGAAAAGGCGTTGGCTTGCCTGGCCTGGGCGGTCTCGGCCATGCAGGCCCACAAGGCCACCGGGATGGAAATCTCTGATGCGCTTCGCTGCGCCTTCGATGACCCGAGTATTCCCGGGCCGCGCGAGTACGTGATCTCCATGGAGGTAGTCCCATGTCGCTGAGATGGGAACCCTGGAACGGTTCTCAAACCCTTCGGCCCCCCAACTGCCCTCCTCCCCGCTCGCTTCGCTCGACCTCGCGCGAGGCCGTTCACCAGGATCTCAGAACGTCACTCCATCAGCGCCTATTTGCTCGCGCGATCGGCCGCCTGGGCGATCATCTCGCGCCAGTCCGGGACTAGGCCGGCAAGAGCCTCCATGAGCCGGTCGTGGACTGCTCTGCGGTCCTCGGCAGGGCACATCCGGATCAACTCGGCGACTGCGTTGCACGCTGCCTCTGCGGGGAAGTCCTCGGCCCAAGCGAGTGGACCGTCCGACACAACATTCTTCGCCTTGTGCAGCCCGACCACGATACCGAGGCAGATCGTTTCGGCCGCCGTCTCTAGTCCGAGGTCCATGCGCCGCTTCATGTCGGCGACGACCTCCTCGACGGCTTCGTCAAGTAGTTCCCACGCGGCCTCGGTCGGCTCCACGTAACCCCAGGAGTGCGATCCCGCCCGGCCGTTCAGCGAATCGAGGTCGAGGGCAGTGACCGCATCGAGAACCTCCTCGGCAGTTTCTTCAACTGAAGAGGAGGACACGAGATCGACGGCAATGGCCTCAGCCTCGGGTTTGAGATCCGGGTGTTTCTTCAGCAGCGCGTGCAGTACCTGGGCAAGCTCTCCCGGGGACGTCTTGTCCAACACCTGCAGGCCCGGGTTTGGATGCTTGTGTTTCATTTTGCCAGTTCGATCTCGCGCTCGAGTTGATCCGTCTCGGCGTGTTTCTGCCGGCCTATCAGGTGACCGGACGGTCCCCGGATCCGGCCCCGATGAAATCGGCGAGCGCCCATAGCTGCGCATCGTCTCCCTCGGCGTCGACGAGGATCTGCTGGAGAAGCTTCGCGGCCTCCACGTCCTTTCGGGCTCTCTTCGTCATGTGGCGCTCGTTGCGGTCCTTGGGTCGACAGCGCAGTTGACTTTCGCGCGCAATTCTAGCAAAGTGGACTTTCCAATGGCAATGCTCCACTCTTTCCCGACGAATCTCTTCTGGCGCGTACGCCAGATCAAGCCCGTCTGGGAGAGTGTGTACGACCGCTGAGCTAGCCGCCTTCACCCTCTCCGCCGAACGGGAGAGGGTAATGCGGTCTTACTCGCTCCAGTCCGGCAGTTCTGGAGCGAATCATGTCCGCGATACCCGAGCAAGAAACCGCCGGCGAGCAACGTCTGTCGCCAGCAATCCTGGAAGTCTTTCCTGGACAGGACGAAACCTGGGGCGAGAAGGAACTCTTCTCGCCGGTGTTCGTCCGCCTGCTGGCGACGAATGCGGCCTTCGGATTCTCGGTTTCCACATTCTATCTTCTGCCCAAGCACCTGGCCGTGAGCTTCGCGGCCACGCCGGGACAGATCGGCCTGGTGTCCGGCATCTTCTCCCTGGCTGCCATGCTTGCCGTGCCCTTCCTCGGTCCCATCGTCGACCGCCTGGGACACGGCCGAGCCTTGATCGCGGGCTATCTCCTCATGGCTGCCTGTGCCTTCACCTTCGCCTCAGTCGGCAGCATCGGCCAAGTCCTGTGGACCCTGCGGGCTTTGCAGGGCCTGGCCGCATCCATTGTGTTCGCCGCCAGTGTGGCCCTGGTCAGCGCGGTCGCGCCGCCAGGTAAGTTGGGCCAAGCCATGGGCCTGTCAGGTGCGGCCAGTCTGGCAATGAGCGCGGTTGCCCCGGCCGTTGCCGAGGCACTCGGTGCTCGCTACGGCTTTGGCTACGCCTTTGCACTCGCGGGCGTTGCTGCTTTGCTGGGGGCGATGGCCTCGCGCGGGCTGCCGCGGCCAGAGGCGGGGCCGCGTTGCCGGACGCTGCCGGCAATTCCGAGTCCGGAGATACGCGCTGTTCTAGCCACGCTGGTTCTGACTGGCGCGGGCTTCAACGTGGTCATGGCGTTTCTGGCGCCCTTTGCCCTACGCCACGGCATTCAGGCCGTGCGCGGCTTCTTCATCAGCTACACAGTAGCCGCGCTGGGCATCCGCGTACTCGGAGGCGGGCTCACGGATTGGCTCGGGCTGCGGCGCACAGCCACCTTGGGCATCACCCTCTATGGAATCGTGGTCGCGGGTATTGGCCTGGCCGGACCAGCGCACTTGGTGCCTCTCGGGTTGGTGTTCGGCCTTGCCCATGGCGGGCTGTTCCCTGCGCTCATGGCCTTGCTCTTCGAGGGCGTGGCGCCAAATGAACGCACCTGGCTGGCGGGACTAGCCAACGGGCTGCTCAACCTGGGCATGATGAGCGTATTTGCGTTCGGGGCGCTGGCCAATCGCACCGGATTCGAGGTGATCTTCGTCCTGGCAGGCGCCCTGGTGGCGACCTCCGCGCTCTTGCTCGTCCCCAGGGCCTTGCGAGGATCCGCCGCAATCCTGTTCCGACGGGGATGAACTTGCTATGAATTCGCCAATGAATCTTGCAGGGCTCTCCACCACCGGGTTGGGCGTGCTGGCCGGGCTGTCCACCGCTGTGCTGTGGACCGCCACGGCCGTGTGCTTTGAGGCGTCCAGTCGCCGCCTGGGCAGCCTGGCGGTCAATGTGTTGCGCTTACTGGTGGCGGCGATCTTGTTCACTGCGCTTTCACTTATTCGCACCGGCAGTCTCTTGCCTGCGGCCCTGTCGCATGAGGCGTGGTTCTACCTGGGGCTCTCTGGACTCGTCGGGTTCGTGCTGGGCGACGTGCTGCTCTTCCAGGCCTTCGTGCTCATCGGGGCACGCCTGTCCATGCTCATCTACGCTTCAGTGCCGCTGATAACTGCGCTGTGCGGGTTTCTGTTTCTCGGCGAAAGCATGAGCGGCCGTGCCCTGGCTGGCATGGCCCTCACTGTGGCTGGCATCGCCATTGCCGTGGGCGGCAAACCGGACAGGTCAAGGGATGGGACAGGGGTTGCGGCTCGCTCCCGTCGCACCACCGGAATCCTGATGGCCTTTGGCGGATCAGCGGGACAGGCCGCGGGCCTGCTGCTCGGCAAGCGCGGCGCAATCGGGCTGGACAGTTTCGCCGCGACCGAAATTCGCGTGCTGGCTGGCTTGCTGGGGTTCCTGGTGGTGCTGGTGGCTGCGGGGCAGGCCCGTGCTTTGCGCGATCGCCTTCGCAGCGCCATCGCGCCGGTTAGCACTGCCGGAGATCTCGCCCAACTTCGTTTCTTGCGGCGGGCCTTGCTCGTCCTATGCCTGGGCGCCTTGCTCGGGCCGTTCCTCGGTGTTTCCTTGGGACTGCTTTCCACCCAGCTCTTGCCCGCGGGCACCGCCGCCACCCTGATGTCCATCGTGCCGGTGCTGCTCATTCCCGTCTCAGCCTTGGCTTTTCGCGAACGCACCTCGCTGGTCGAAATCATCGGCGCCTTTCTCGCCGTGGGCGGGGTCGCGGTGCTGGCGAGTTGACGCCGCCGGTGGCAAGCTGGCCAGCAGGGAGGTTTCGCATGCAACGAACGTGGGCACCTGCAACCTTGGTTGGCCTCGCTGCTATCGGGGCGCTGGCATGCAGTTCAGGCGGCTCAGGCAAAGCCGTTTCCAGCGATGCAGCCGTCCTTCCCGACGCCCCGGCACCGGATTTGAGCCCGGCTACCAGTTGCGCGCAGCCCCTGTGCGAGCCCACCCCGCCCAGCACCCTTCTGCCGGCAGGCACCACCAGTCTGCCCTTCGCCGTGACCAGCGACCTGCCCACCAACTGCGCTTGGTCCACCAACGCGTCGGCAAGTTACGCCGAAATGACCACGTTCCAGTCCGGGCAAGGCACGACCTTGCACCAAACCACGTTCACCGGCCTGGACCCCAGCACACTGGTGGTGAATCACATCACCGTCCGCTGCGACGCGGGGGCCAGTTACGTGCTCGATCTCAAGTACCGATCCCTGCCCAATGCCAACCCAAACTTCCCGCGCAAGGGCAATCTGTGGGGCTCGTGGGAAGTGGCCAAGCAGGGGCTGACGCACGCGGCGCGCATCGACCTGTACAACGGTGCCGGTTTCACCCCACAAGAGATCCAGACCCTGCGCACGCTCAACCCCAACATTCTGATCACGCGATCGATCAACACCGTCGAACGCGACACCTCCAGCCAGGCCGGCGTGCCCGATGACTATTGGCTGCACGACACCACCGGCAAGAAGATCGAGGTGTGGCCGGGCGCCTGGCGCCTGAACCTGACCAAGCCCGAAGTGGCCGCGATGCAGGCCCAGTACGCCTACCAGCAACTGGTCGACGCCGACTTTGTAGTCGACGGCTGCTTCTTCGACAACTTCTTCACCAGCCAGTCGTGGGTCAAGCAGGATATCTACGGTAACCCGGTTTCCATCGACGCCAACGATGACGGCCAGCCCGACGATCCGGCGTGGCTGGACGCCGCCTGGAAGAAAGGCGTCTACGACGAGCTGCGCGCTTTTCGCAAGTGGATGCCGTGGGCCATCGTGACCGGGCACTTGCCCCGACCGCCCGATATCGAGCTGGGCCAGATCTTCAACGGCGACAGCTTCGGCTTCATCGTGCCCGAGGTACGCGAGGGCCTCAGCTCGTTCGCCGAGTTCTGGGACATGTATCATCCCTGGTACGCGCTCGGGCAGAAGCCGGTGGTCACGATGATCGAAGCCGCGTCTCCCATGCAGATCGGCTATGGCTACGACTACGACCCGCTGTCGAAGATACCGGCATCCACGCTGGAGTTCGCACGCACCGACTGGCCCAACATGCGCTTCGGGCTGGGCATGACCTTGATGAACGACGGCTACTTTGCCTACGAGTTCGGCGACACCTATCACGGCAACGACTGGTGGTACGACGAGCTGGACGCCGACCTGGGCCAGCCCTGCGGCGCCGCCGAGCGCATCGTGGTGCCCGGGGCCGTCGCCACTGACCATGTCAGCGACGGCGGCTTCGAGAATGCAACGCTGGCGCCGTGGGCGACCTGGGTCAATACCGATGTGGGCGCGGCCGCCACCTTCCAACTAGAATCCAGCGACGTGGCCGAGGGCGGGCAGGCCCTGCGCGCCGACATCAGCAACGCCGGCCAGGGCGTGGACTGGCACATATCGGTCAGCCACGACAACATCTCGGTCAGCCAGGGCCAGAGCTACGATGTGGTGTTCTGGGCCAAGGGCTCGGCCGGCCAACCCATCTCGATTGGTCTGCAGAAGCAGGTGGCCGACTGGGCCAACTACGGTCTGTGGCGCCAGGTGACGCTGACCTCACAGTGGACCAAGTACAGCGTGTCCTTCGAGGCCAACGTCACAGCCAGCGACAGCCGGCTGGGCTTTTCCATCGGTGCAGCCGTGGGCACGGTTTGGCTGGACGGCGTGCAGATGACCGAACACCCAGCCGACATCTTCCGGCGGGCTTTCAGCAAGGGCTTGGTTGTGTTGAACGGCACGCGCGATCGGCAAACCGTCAGTGTGGGCAGCGGCTTTGCACGCCTTTCCGGCACGCAAGCCCCGCGCACCTTCCTGATCGTCGATGATTCGAGCGCCGCGTTCAGCAGCACCGGCGCCTGGCAAAGCTGTGACTATGACAGCGGGGACTGGACTGCCACCGGCCCCTTCTTCCACAATTGGCGGCCCGGCTGTCACGAGCTGGTGGCCGGCACGGGTGACGCCACCTTCACGCTCGACATCCGTGCCGACGACACCTACAGCATCGACGCCTGGTGGGCCGCGGCGCCGGCGCAATCGGGCTGGACCAAGCAGGCCGTGTTCGAGGTGATGGCGGGCAGTACCGTGCTGGCCACCGCCACGCTCGACCAGAGCACGAGTGGCGACCAGTGGCACCGGGTGGCCGGCGTGGCCCTGCGCGCTGCCGACCATCCCGTGGTGCGCGTGCGCAACGCCGGCGCGGGTACGCTGATGGCCGACGCCCTGCTGGTGCAATCAACCGCGCGCTACAACGACGGCTCCGCCGCCGCAAGCGTCGAGCTGGATGCAATGGACGCCATCGTGCTGAGCCGGACCGGTGCGGACGGATGTCCGTAGCAAGTCTTTATGAAGTACCAAGCAGCCGACGGGCGGATGCCTGCCAAGATCACGACTGCGGCACGGCGCAACACGTATCGAAGAAACGACAACTTCGTTGTATCTCTGGCATACTCCGCGCGTGTTCCGCGGGCTCGCTTTCGCGCTCGTACTCGCCCAGTCCGGCGACGGCCGTCGGATGGATCTCCTGCAACCACCGGTCGCGGAGAAGCAATCGGAGACGTATTGGCTGGAACGCGAGGGTGACGGCCTGGTGTACCGCGGCTCGAAGTTCGAGGCGCACGTCGCGGACGATGGCCAGGTCCGCTTCCAGGACAAGGGCCAGGCGAAAGCCCTCACGTACCTGCCCATGCCCGCGCCGCCCGACACGCCCACATTGGAGGGTACGGTGAGAAAATGGCTGGGCGGCAAAGCCAGAAAGCCGGCGCCCTCCGGCGCCCTGGCTGCGCCCCCGCAAACCCTCGGCTACTGCCCGCCCAACTACCCGAGCTCGTGCGATCTCAAACCTATCTGGCTGCCATCGTACATTCGGAAGGAGGGCAATAAATGGGGCGTCCGCATCAACTCGGGCGTATTCGCAGACTTGGAGAATCAACTGCCGGGGATCCCGACAAAGGACGCGAATCGTGTGGAAAAGGCGCGTTTTCTCGCCGCGACCCTGCCTGTGCGTACACGCATGGCGGAAGAGGCACACAACGCGCGCTTGCAGTCCGCGCTCACCGATCTCCCATCCCTTCTCTCCGCCATCTGGTCCGACAGGGCCCAGCCCACCCACGACCGTCGGAAGACCCTGCGCGAACTGTGGAAGGAAGTCGCCGAAATGCCCGACAACGCGTCTGCCTTAGCGACGATCATCGCCTTCATCCGCCGCCAGCTACCCGTAGGCAGTCCCGATGCTTTCACCAACGAAGAACTCGAAGCCTTCCGCGCCGAAGGCGGCCCGGTCTTCGATCCGTACCGTCCTTGAGGTGACCTCAAAATGACTTCCATGCTCCGCCTATGCTCAGACATTCCGCACAAACATGTACGCAAGTCCTGACATCTGGCCTGATGAGTCATGCGGCCAAACGGCCCCATTGTCACGGCGTGTGGCCGGGCTAGGCCAAGGGCTCGGACCGGCCAACCCATCTCGATTGGTCTGCAGAAGCAGGTGGCCGACTGGGCTAACTACGGTTTGTGGTGCTAGGTGACGCTGACCTCACAGTGGACCAAGTACAGCGTGTCCTTCGAGGCGACGGTCACAGCCAGCGACAGCCGGCTGGACTTTTCCATCGGCGCAGCGGTGGGTACGGTTTGGCTGGACGGCGTGCAGATGACCGAACACCCAGCCGACATCTTCCGGCGGGCTTTCAGCAAGGGATTGGTTGTGTTGAACGGCACGCGCGATCGGCAAACCGTCAGTGTGGGCAGCGGCTTTGCGCGCCTTTCCGGCACGCAAGCCCCGCGCACCTTCCTGATCGTCGACGATTCGAGCGCCGCGTTCAGTAGCACCGGCGCCTGCTCCCGTTTTGACCTCGGGGGTGACTTTCGTGAAGGACGTCAGAAAATCGTAGGCCGCCAGCTCAGCATACGGGCCACTCCAACTAGCAGTCCCGACTGCTGAGAGCTTCTTCAGGATCAGCGCGTAGTCCCGCTGGTCTGAGCCGAACGCCTTTTTCAGCCGGAGCAGACGATTTTCGAAGCAGCGTCGGAAGAAGTCGTACGACGTTGACTCGATAGCACCAGCAGCATGGTTGTACGCCCATCTGGCCGGGGGCAGAGGATCGCCCAGCACACTCTGGACCCAGCTTGCGTACTTCAATCGGGTTCGTGGTGCCATGGTCACGTCCGCCGTTTGCGATGTCCCGCCACCTCGATCCGCTGCGCGAACTTCTTGATGACCGTCGCCGTGATGTACAGCGGGTTCTCCACCTGGATCGCCAGCGCCACCTTCTTGGCCTCGGCAACCGCCAGGTGACCTGCACCGACCAGCGCGATCATCGGTTCCAGCCCCCACAGGACGGGCACTTTCTCGGCCGCGCATTCCCGCCGCAGCTTCCCGTCGTTGGTCACGCAGGTCCAGCCGCCCAGCTTCGCCACCAGCAGGCACAAGTGGTCGTAGTACGACAGGCCGGGGCGCCGTTTTCCGGCCGCTGCGAGTTGCTCCAGCTCGGGCTCGAACACGTGCAGGCCCAGACGGTCGCATTCGCTTTCGTCCAGCGCCTTGACCTCCTCAAGCAGTTCCACGGGGACGTGGATCTGCCCCACGTGGCGCGAGATCAACGTCAAGATGCTTCGGTCCGTGGCGCAATAGTCGATAAGCACGTTGGCGTCGAGGATCAGGAAGCCAGAGGGCAACGCAGCCATCGGGCTACTCGACCCAGGATGCCACCAACTTGCGCATTTCCAGTAGATCCATGCCCAGGATCTCGGCGCCTCGGCCGATGGTGATCAGCTCCTTCTCAATGGCCTCTCGGACCAGCAGCCTCAGCCGGTCACCGTTGAACTCGTGCGGGGTCAGACGGTCGGGCTCGTGCGCGCTGTGTGCTTCGGCCATCGCAGACTTCAGGCCCTGCGGCTCCTCGGTGACGGCCAGGGTGCGGCCGTACCGCTCCCGGTACTCGGCCTGAAAGCGCCCCCACACCGACTTGCCAATGCTGGTGGTGTCCTGTACGCGGTGGAGCACGGTCCGGTAGCTGACCCGGAACAGGCGCTTGACTTTGAGAACCCGTTCCAAGAACGACAGTCCTCGGGTTTCCTGCCATGCGTGCGCGAACACGCCGGCGGGCATCAGGAAGTAGGAGGCGAAGATGTCAGCCTCCTTCTCCTCGGCCTTGTCCTCGGTGCTATCGTCGACGCGATAGGCGTCCAGATGGAGCAGCAGGTGCCCCAGTTCGTGGGCTGCGGTGAAGATCCAGCGCTCGACCGAGATCCTCTCCCAGACGTTGACCACGACGGCCGGGCCGCCGTCCTCCGGTGCGACCGATAGGCCGAAGAACCCCTCGGAAGCCAGGCTGAGTGGATAGACCTTCACGCCGTTGTCTTCCAGCAACTCGCAGACGTCGCGTATGGAGTCTTCGGGGGACAGTCCAACGGAGTGCCGGGCTGCCTCGGCCAGCTTCATGGCATGTTCAACACCCTGAGCCGCGCCGGTAACTCTGGCCTTGGCGAAGGCGAACGCCTTCTTCTCGCCCAGCAGTCCTTCCAACTCGGCGTACCCTTCCAACCAGCGCGATACGCGCACCAGAAGCTGCTCCCGGCTGGTCATGTGCTTCTGGCGAAAGCGCACGGCCCGCAGGGGGTGGACCTCGACCATCAGGTCGGGGATCCTCACACCCAAGGCCGCCGCCAGGCTGGTCAGTGTGCCGGTCCGTGGGGCGGCCGTGCCGGTCTCGATGTTCCTGTACGCAACGCGCGAAATCCCCGTCCGTTCGGCGACCTGGGCCTGGCTCAGGCCCTTCTCGTCGCGGAGGCGACGCAGGTTGTGGGCAAGGGTGGCATTGTCCATAGAACCTAACTTATCATGTTGCATGTCAGATTTCTAGTGATAACTTTCGCCTTCCTGTCGGTGAACGTACCCATGCTTCGCGCCGAGGTAAGCCCCGATCTGTTCCGCCTGGGCGCGTGATCGCGCAGGGATTCCGCTTGCCGCGCTGACGCCGCGTTTTTCCAAGCTGGCGGAATGTGAGAGCGGCACATCCAAGCCCACCTTGAGGCAGTTGAAGGCACTGGCGAGGGCGACGCTGACGCCCGTCGGGTACTTTTTCCTGCCCGAGCCGCCGGTGGAACGGCTGCCGCTACCAGACTTCCGCACTGTCCGTGACACGCCCCTATCGCGACCGAGCTCGAATCTGCTGGCCATGGTCTATGCGTGCCAGGAACGCCAAAGCTGGTATCGCGAGTTCGCCGCGACGGCGGGGGTTGAGCCATGCTCTAGACATCCAAATGCGTCACCAACAGCCAGAACTTTCGGTGCTCCACAGAAGGGTGGAGTATTGTCCTAAGAACACCGTGAGCAAGGGGGTTCCAGCCCATGATTGACTCCGGAGTGTTGCATAGCAAAGTTCCCAGGGTTCTCTTCATCGTAGCGATCACCGTCGCTGGATGCTCCTCAAGTGGAGTCAGGGTGAGCCTATTCGACGGTGGTGGGGGCGTTGGGGGCAAGCAGGGTGGCGAGAACGGCGGCGCGACGGGCGACACCGGTGGTCCGGGAGGAACCCTGCACACGGGTGGCGCGTCCGCTATCGGTTGTGGCTCCGTTAACCTGCAGACGGACAACAACAACTGCGGTGAATGCGGTAGTATCTGCTCGGCTATCTCGCCCTCCACGGCTGAGTGTACGGCCGGCCGCTGTCTCGTCAGCCTCGCTTCTGGACAGTCAGACCCTGGGGAAATCGTGGTAGATCTTTCGAACGTATATTGGGCCAATGGGACTGGCCCGATGAGAATCTCTCTTGGCGGTGGCACTCCCACCACTCTCGCCTCCGGGCAGTACGGCTCTCTCGGAATCGCTGTGGACGCCGAGAGCGTCTACTGGATCAATCAATTCGTCGACACAGTGATGAAGGTGTCCCTTGGCGGTGGCACTCCCACCACTCTCGCCTCCGAGCAGTATACTGCCGGGAGCATCGCTGTGAATGCCACGGGGGTCTATTGGACTGACCAGAGCATCGGCGCGGTGATGAAGGTGCCTCTAAGTGGCGGGGCTCTCACCACTCTCGCCTCTGGGCAGTCTAGCTTCCTAGGGATCGCCGTGGATGCCACGAGCGTCTACTGGACAACCGACGGTGGTGCGGTGATGAAGGTACCTGCGGATGGTGGCACTTCCACCACACTCGCCTCTGGGCAGTCCAGCCCTTGGGGCATCACCGTGGACGCCACCAGCGTCTATTGGACTACAGACGTTGGCACCGTGATGAAGGCACCTGTGGACGGTGGAGCCCCCGTCACTCTCGCCTTTGGGCAGTCTTTGCCCTATGGCATAGTAGTGGACGACACAAGCGTCTACTGGACCAACGCTGGCACAGATGGGACTATTGATGGCACAGTGATGAAGGTGTCCATTGGCGGTGGCACCCCCACCACCCTAGCCTCCGGGCAGTCCAGTCCTTGGGGCATCGCCGTGGACGCCACCAGCGTGTACTGGACCGACTACAACCGCATTGGCGGTACTGTGATGAAGCTCAGCCCTAAGTAGGGACAGACGGCTCAACTGACCGGAAATCGACCAGGCCGGATGCCGTAGACCGTCCTGCGTGTTCGAGACCGCCTCGCTAGGCACCTCAAACGGTGCCCAAAGCCGCCCCGGCGTGCCCCACCCACGCGCTCAAGATCGCCATGCCGCGGACTGGTAAAATTCTCTGACGCTCAAAACACCTGTTCAAAATGACTTCCATGCTCCGCCTATGCTCAGACATTCAGACATTCCGCACAAACGTGTACGCAAGTCCTGACATCTGGCCTGATGAGTCATGCGGCCAAACGGCCCCATTGTCACGGCGTGTGGCCGGGTTATTGGAAGGCATGAAAAGATCCATCTCAAGGGCGAGATGGGCTCGGTTCTCAAATATGTCTCTTGCTTACAGGCTCTTGAGGAATTCCAGAAGGTCGTGCTTGTCTTGAGCCGTCCAGTGCGTGCCGAATTCGTGGCCCAGGTTGCGGTTGCCGGGCAGGCCCGTATCAAAGGTGAACGCCCCTTGGCCTTGGCCGAGCACGAAGCTCCTGGGTCGTTCATCGGAC
Organism: Myxococcales bacterium; assembly: GCA_003153015.1. Taxonomy (GTDB): domain Bacteria; phylum Myxococcota_A; class Polyangia; order Fen-1088; family Fen-1088; genus Fen-1137. Next base: position 12,274 of record PMBS01000173.1, on the reverse strand, counting down.
GGCTGCAGCAGCGCCTCCAGGGTCGGCACTGAGCCGTTGTGCAGGTAAGGTGCCGAGGCCAGCAAAGTGACCAGCGGCGGGGTGCGCACCCACGGACCGGCGATCTGTACGGCCTGTGTCGGCCCGCGACTGTGCAGTGCCGTGATGCGGGTGATGGGCATGCGCACGTTCTTGTCGGCCAGCTTGCGCCGGTCTACCTCGAAACCGAACAGGCTGTCAGTGCCGATGCCACCGGCGGCCAGATCGTCACGTTCGTCGCCCTGGGCACGGCCGTCCCCGTCGGCATCAAAGGGCAGGATCAGGCAACTCGTGTAGGTCACCGGCTCGGCCAGCGCCGGGTGCATTTGGTGGCAGCGCCGACAGAGCTCGTCCTTGGCGGTGGCAGTGGTGCGCGAAAGGCCGAACTCGTCGAAGATCGAGGTGAAGCCGCCGGGACCCTCGCCCTGGCGCAGGCCCAGCTTGGCCCAAAAGCCCTTGGGCCGGTGCGAGAAGTGGCAGTCTGTGCAGCGGGGGATGGCCAGGCCCTCGGCAGGAATGGGCTTCATTGTGCTGAGTGTGGTGGCCGAGTGGCAGGTCACGCAACGGACCGGGATGCGCGCGGCTAGCGGCTGCATTTCGTCGATGGGCGCGAGCAGGGGAGGTGCAAGCTCGCTGCCGCGATAGGCGCGCGGGAGATCGACGAGGATCTGTTGGTTGATGATATTGCCCGCGGGCTGGTCAAAGAACAGGCGGCGGCCTCGCTCCAGCGCGGCCGCATCCAGCGCGGGCTTCTTCACACTGTCAAGCGGCGTATCGTAGAGCAGTTTGCGAATCGCAGTGGCTTCGTAGGCCAGGCGCAGGCCGCGCACTAGATCGGGCGGGGCGGGCGAGTCATGGCGCAAGACCCGCACCAGCATGATGCCGACAAAGGAATCGGCTTGCAGCCCAATAGCGCCGATCGAGCGCGTGTCGAGCACCATGGCGCGGTTGATGAGGTCGAAATCGCCCGCGAATCCGGCGGGCAGCTCGATGCCCAGTTCGGCCATGGCCTGGCTGCGGCTCATCGCAGTGCGCTCGGCATAGAGGCCCAATAAGTCAGGCGCGCGGGTCGGATAGGTGGAGGCCCAATTGATGACTGAAAGCGAGCGTACCCCCAGTGCAGTGGGGATACTCTTGGGATTGAATACGCCCTCGGCGCCCGTGCGCATGGTGTTGGCGTCACTGTAGCGGCGCGAGTGCAAGCCCGGCACAGTCATGTCCAGACCGAACTCGTTGGTCAGATCGGCGCGGCCTGGCCCGGCTAGCAACAGGGTGGCCATGCTCTGCTGCGCGTCGGGCAGCTTGAGGGCCTTGCGATACTCGGCCACGGTCACGCGGCCATCGTGGTCAAGATCGAGCACCAGCGAGTCAGGCAGGCGGGTGCGCCGCCGAATCTCCTGCTCGCGGTCAGGCCGGCCGTCCTGATCGAGGTCGATGACGTGTTTGGGATCGAAAAACGAAGACGTGGCCAGCAGCAGACCGTAGTCGAGGCGCGCGCTGGGCAGGCCGAGGATGGTCTTGCCGTCGACCGGGTTGCGTCCGCTGTGGCACAGCCAGCAGGTCATGCCAATGTCGCCAGTGGGCTTGCCGGTTTCAAGGTCGAGTGCATCACGCAGGCCCGAGAAGCCCGTGCTTGCCGACGCGTACCCGCGTGTGCCCGCTGGCTGATCTGGGTCGGCGGCCAGGCCGAACACCTCGGGGTTGGCGAAGATTCCGCCCTTCAGCGAAATGTGGCGCGTGACATGGGTGTCAATGGTTCCGTCCTGATCCAAGTCGATGGGCACATTGTCCAGGTGAATCTCAATGTCGCGGTTCCAGGCCAAGTCAGCCAGGCGCGACCAGTAGTGGCCGTTGGTGTTCACCAGCGGCGAACCAGGCGAGGTCCAGTCCTGCCATTCATAGGTGCCGATGCTCTCGATGGCCTGCTCGCGCACAGAGGCGTTCTGGGCAGCGGGCAGCAAGCATGGGGCGAAAACCCCGGGCATCAACTCGGGGCGTAGCGGATCGAGCTTGCGCGCGGGACGGTCGGAAAGGGGCGGCGCGGCTGCTGGCTTGCGCGCGCAGGATGCGGTCGCGAGCGCGAGGCACAGGGCGGCGCGGGCGAGGACGCGGGGGTTGGCGGGGATCACGACGAGGATGAATCTACACCACGCCCTGAGGCGCGAGCGCGGGGTCGGGAGATTCCCACCCAGGATTCTGAACTCACACGTCGATCTTCACGCCGCTGTCTCAGAATTCTGAGCCCACACTGCCTCGATCTCCGCATCGTTGCTAGGGAATCGGTCAAGAAACCCGGTGTGAGATCCGGCACGCAGATTGCTATCCTATTCAGGACATGGAAATCCAAATGTGCAAAATGTCCACGGGCGTCGTAGCCCTTTTCATGGCTGGCTTGGTGGGCGTGGCGTGCGGTGGTCAGCCTGGTCTGACTTCTGATGAGGGCAGTGGAGGCAATGCGGGCGGGGCACAAGGTGGCCAGGCAGGCAGCACTGTGGACGGCGGAACTGCGGGCGGACTTGGCGGCACGACCGGTGCCGGGGGAGTCGGGGCTGGCGAAACCGGCGGAGCCGGCGGCGGAACGGGTGGAACGAGCGGGTGCCCGCCGATCGCGTGCCCAGCGTTTGGCTGTGTGGGCGTAACTCATCTGGACCCCGATCCCTGCGGCTGTCCCGTCTGCGGGCCAGCTCCTGACGCAGGCCCGGCGAAAGATGCTGGCGGCCAGGACACCCGAATCTGTCTGGCCCTCCCGTGCGCGCCGCCGCTCTGCCCCGGCGGATACGTGACGGATCCCGATCCCTGCGGCTGTCCCGTCTGCGCCACGGACGGTGGAACGGTGACGGACGGGGGAAAGAAGGATGCGGCGCCGATCTGTCCGCCAATCAATTGTCCCATGCTGGCTTGCACGGGTGGATACGTGGCGAGCCCCGATCCCTGTGGCTGTCCCACCTGCGCGCCTCCTGATGCAGGGGTGGCGAAAGATGCTGGCCGTGCAGACACCAAGCCTGTCTGTCTACCGGTTGCGTGCCCCGCGATTGCCTGCGTGGGCGGAACCCACCCGAATCCCGATCCCTGCGGCTGTCCCCTCTGCGGGCCGGCTCCTGATGCAGGCGTGGCGAAAGACTCTGCCCCACCGACCGCGTGCCCGATGCTGGCAAGCCTGAATTCCACGGACGCTGCGGCAGTTTCGTGGGGCGCCGGACGAATGTGGCTGGAGTGCAAGTACACGGACGGGACCATCGAAGATTGCCTCAGCAACGACGCCACGGGCTGCCCTGGACCCGTCATGATACGTGCGGACTTGGTCGGCTGCAGCGACCTATGTGCGGCGAACGAATACGGCCTAAGCTACGGCGGAGTAGGTCCTTTGGCGCCGCCGCCGTCAATCGACCTTCCCGCTGGATGTGGGTCAGGGCTGCATACCCCAGCCGGCGTTGCGTTCTACTGCTGTCCCTGCGGCAAGTGAGCCACAAATAGACGCCCCTGCTACTGGAATGGGTAGGCAGCGTGGGGGCGCAGCGTGACCCCCAGGCTTTGATCCCGGAGGAGTCACCATGAAACGATACTTCCCATTACAGCGGTTTCGCACTTGGTCACAAAACCAGCTGGGCCTGCGCGGGCTGGGTTCGCTTCTGCTGGTTGCCCTCCTGGCTGGTTGCACTTCCTCGGGTTCGCCAGCCGCTTCAGGGGGCAGCAAGAGCGGTGGCAGCAGCAGCACAGGCGGCAGCAGCAGCACAGGCGGACAGACGACAGCCGGTGGTGTCACAAGTTCCTCCGGTGGAACTGCGACGGGCGGCTCGATCACCTCGGGTGGGACGACTGCCAGCCTCGGGGGGACCACGAGTGCTGGCGGCGCCAGTGGGGCCAGAAGTGGCGGCACGACTGCCAACGGCGGCACGACGACCAGCGGGGGGACGACGAGAACCGGCGGTGTGACGAGCAACGGCGGTGCGACGACCAGCGGCGGCGCGACTGCCAGCGGCGGCATCACGACCAGCGGCGGCATGGGAGTCAATTTCAGCGGCGGCACGACCGCCAGCGGCGGCACTACGGCCAAGGGAGGGAGCACCAGCGCGGGTGGTATCTCCGGCAGCGGAGGAACCACCAGCCAACCGGACGCGGCCCGGGATGTCGCCCCACCCGATACGCGTGCTGGCGGGGCCGGGGGAGCTGGAGGAGCGGGCGGAACCGGGGGCAGCACGGTCGATGGCGGCACCGGCGTCGCAAGCTTCCACTGCATGAACTGGGCCGACAACCGGGACAACTTCAACACCGGACACCTCCTGCTCTCTGGCATGACTTCGGACACGGACACCTACGCTGGCGTCACCACCACGGCCACCATCGTCCTGACCGCCTTCACCGATCTCTTGCAGGCCAATTCCTACCGCATGCCCATCAACGAGCCGACCGTTCTCGACCCTTGGTGGAATTCATACAAGGCCGCCATCGACGTCGGTATCGCCAAGGGAATGAAGGTGATTATTGGGTTCTGGGCGCAAGACAAGAACATTGGCAAGCCGGTTGACATCACCCGGTGGTACAGCATGTGGCAAGTCGTGATTGATGCCTACGTGAGCAATCCGCTGGTGTACTACGATATCCATAACGAGCCGCACGGCTATAGCCCGCAAGAGTGGACCACTACCGCCCTTGCCTGGATCGCGCACTTCCCCAACGTGCCCAAACAACAGATCATCGTGGCTGGTAGCGGATGGGACGACAATATCGGGGGTATTGCCAACTCATTCCCTGGCCTGATGATGGAGATCCACAACTACGCGAACAACGGCCCGACGACCCAGGCGGGGTGGAATTCCAACCTGCTGAACCGCCTTGGCAACGCTGTCAGCCGCACCATTGTCGGCGAGTGGGCGGGCACGGTGAACGAGGACTTCACCACCGGGATCGACGGCAACGCAGACAAGTCCTTTATCGTCGGTACGGCCGACACGATCTTCAACAACAAGATGGGAAGCTGCTGGTGGGCAGGTGCGTTTGCCCCCAGTGGAGGCACCTCGGGTACGACCTTCCTCGTTCAGAAGGGGACCGGAGCCAGCATGACCTACACCGTCCAAGGTGCAGCCGCTCTCACCTATATTCAGCACTCGTGGGGCCTGAACTGAGTTGATGGTCAGCCCGACAGCTGACGAGGTTTCGTTGGTCAGCAACTGAGACCCGAACCGCGCTGGCCGGTTGGCGCCTCGGTCTGCGGTAGAGTACGATTCGCGCGCTATGGCCTGGCGCTTCCGGTTCCACATAGCCACCGGCTTGAAAGTGCTTGCCTTCCTGCTCTCCAGCGGGCTGTTCGCATTCTCGGTTTGGTATGTCTGGACCGCTTGTTCAGTTCCGGTCGAGCTCGAGATCCGCGAGGGGACGGTCTGGCTCTATGCCCTGGCCAAGCGGGCGGGCGTGGATATCTACGACTCTAACCGGCTGGCATTCGTGAACATGAACCACGGCCCGATGGATGCGATCCTGAAGGGATGGATCGCGACCCTTGCCCCGACCCTCTCTGGGTGCACGGTCACGCGTTCCTTTGTTTTCCTGCTCCCCTTCTTCCTGCTGGGATCGGCCTTCATTGTTGGTCGAAGAAGTCTGACCGAGGCGCTTCTCGCCGCGGCCGCGCTCCACCTTTTCCTGGTGAAACTCACCCCCATGATGCTCGTCGGTCGCAGCGATGCCACCGCCCTTTGCGGCCTGGCCATCTGTGCTGCTTTGGCCCACGCGCTGCTGGTGAACCGCCACCGAGAATGGTCCAACCGTCGCTATGTCGTCCTGCAGCTCCTGCTCGGTGCTTCGTCTGCCGTGGTTCTCCTCACTTCCTGGAGGATCGTGCCGACCCTGGCGATGATTTACCTCGTCGTCCTGGTAAAGCAGTTGGCCGAATCCACCTCCAGGCGCTTCCGTTGCCTGATCTATGCGATCGGACTGTCCCTCACAGGTTTCGCACTGGTGTGGGTGCCAACCTTTCTGGTCGAACTGCATGGCAACATGCGGCTCTACTACCAGAGATTCTTCGGGTTTTTCTCGCAGGAGAGCGGCTGGGGCTCCTTCCCCGGAGCCAAGTTTCGCCCTTTCCCTGCCGAGATCATCGGCGACCGAGAGGGCCTGCTGTTGCTGCTGCTGGGGCTCACCCTAGTCGCTCTCTTTCGATTGCGCAGGGAGCGCGCGCAGCTTGTCGCCTGGCTCTTGCTGCTGCCACTCGGCTGGCTGGCCTATTCCTACGGCTTCTACCGAAACCAGGGCGGCGGTGGGCTGCAGTACTTCTGCCCATTCTTCTTGTCCGTCTGGATCCTCGTCCTGCATGCTCTGCGCCAGAAGAGCAAGTGGAGACCACTGGCGCAGCTAATTGTGGCCGGACTGATTGCCGGTTTGCTTTCCCGGCAGGGACTACTCGATCAACGCCGCCAACTTGCCGACTTGCGCACGGAGGCCCGAACATTCCTGCGAGATGTGGCCAGCCGAACTGGCGGCCAATTCGTGTTTGGAGAGGACGCGCACCTGTTCAAGAGTGAATACCACGACGAGGTGGTGGATACGGGCGACACGGTCGACGCCATTGCGGTCACCCATTACTACGGCGAAGACTTCACCCGCAGCTATCTGAGCTACGTGAACACCCTGCTGAGCGAGCCCCCGCCATTCGTCATTGCGGCCATGCTCGATCCAGGGAGTTTGCTTGGCACCACGACTCCGCACCTTGCCGGCCTGCTGAAGAGATCCTATGCGCCCGTGCTGCAAGGTCCTGCGAATCTGATTGCCAATGGAGGCGGGGGAATAGCTCTGTACGAAAGAAAGGCTCAATGAACAACTTGGTTACCAGAATTGCGATAGTTGCCATACCCCGCAGCGCTGCATGCCGTGGCTTGGTATTCTGGAGCTGCACGTGCTGAGACGGCTAGGGTCAACCGCTACCCGGCTGGGAAGAAAACTCCGGGACGCGCTTCTGCTCAAGCACCCCGAAGCGGTGGTCCGGGACTATTCTCCTGCGCGACAAGCAGTGATACGGCAGCTCTACCAGGCCGCAATGGCCCGCATCGCCCTGGCCGACGAAACCACGGATGCACGATACGCGGCGGCCGCGGTTGCACTCCATCGAGAGGCCGTGCGTTTTCTCATCTCCGCCATCCTTCTTTCGCAGGATGCGACGCTGCAGGGAGTACCACTTGCGCTCAGAGCCGGCGCTGACAAGCTGGAAGAGCTCGTGCAAGCTGGGGCATTGCCGGCTTTGCCGAAGCGCTACGCGGAAACGATGTCGATTCTCGACGCGCCTGACCTGCTGGCTCTCGATCGGCTCCGCCCGAGACGGGCGGTGCGCGACCGCGCCTTGGTCGAGACGCTGGTCCAGTGGTTGCGCCGTCAGGTCGAGCCGCGCAGTCTGCGAAGAATTCGGGCGACCCGCACGGTGCGTCTGGTACTGGCCGGTGCAGTCCTTCTCGGGCTGATTGCGTGGGGACTGGTTTCGATCCTGTCCGCCAAGAACATTGCCCTGCACAAGCGGGTCACCATGAGTAGCCAGTATCCGGGAACGCCCAACCCGCAGGGGGCGACGGATGGAAGGGTCGTCGCTCCCTATCAAGCACATACCGCCATTGAATCCGATCCCTGGATCGCGGTCGACCTGGGTGCGGTTCGCAAGATCTCGACGGTGAAGATCTACAATCGCACCGACTGGCACTACGAAAGTTCGCTCCCGCTCACCTTGGAGTTCTCCAAGAACCGCACAGACTATTACGCCGTCGACCGCCGCACCGTGGCCTTCACCGGTTCCAAACCCTGGGTATTCACCCCGCGGGCCTCGTCCGCCCGCTTTGTTCGCGTGCATGGCCACCCGGGCGGGTGCGTGGTCTTGACCGAGATCAAGGTATACGGTCACTGACGTAGTGCTAGATTCGTGCCGTGAGAAAGCAACTTCGGCGCGCCGATGAGCGGCTTCGCGTGGCCCTGGTCACCGGGGCCTGCTCGGGCATTGGCCGCGCACTGGCGACGCGCCTGGGATCACTCGGATACGAGTTGATCCTAGTCAGCAATCGAGCCGCTGAACTGGCAGCCACTGCGCAGGAAATCGGCGCGGCACACGCTGTGGTGGTGCATACCATCGTATCGGACCTGGCGCGGCCCGAGGCTGCCGAGGAGTTGTACCAGGTTGTTCGCGACAAGGGCCTGCAGATCGATATCTTGGTCAGCAACGCGGGGTTCTTCTTTTTTGGCGAGGCGGTGGATGCGTCGCCTGAGCGGGCCAAGGCGATGTTGCAGCTTCACGTAGTTACGCCGTCCTTGCTCTGCACCTGCTTCGGCCGTGACATGCGCGAGCGCGGCCGCGGCCACATCCTCATCGTGTCAAGCATCTCGGCCTGGCGCGATTTTCCCGGGATCAGTTACTACGGGGCGAGCAAGAAGTACCTGCGCGGCTTTGCCCGGGCGCTGCGCAGTGAGATGGCGGTGTACGGGGTGAAGGTCACCTGCCTGGCCCCTGGCCCCACCGCGACCAACCTTTATGATACTGATGTGGTCCCGGTGAAGCGGGCGCAGCGACTGGGCATCATGATGGACGCGGGAACCGTCGCAGAATCCGGGCTGCGCGCCATGTTCGCAGGCCGGGCCGAGCACATCCCGGGCTTGCTTGCGCGCATCATGACCTTGTTTTCAGTTCTAGTTCCACAGTGGGCGATCGATCTGCTGCGCAGGCGCGCCCCATGGTTGCCCAAGCGCAAAGGTGCGCCGTGACCGATCCCTTTTCCCCCTTCAGGCTGGCCGGGCTTTCGCTGCGCAACCGGATCATCAAGACCGCCACCTTCGAAAGTATGAGCCCAGGCGGCTGCGTGAGCCAGGCCCTCATCGAGCACCATCGCGCGCTGGCCGTCGGCGGGGTGGCCATGACCACGGTGGCGTACTGTGCAGTGGCACCCGACGGGCGTACCTTTGCCGATCAACTGCACATGCGGCAGGAGCTGGTCCCGGATCTGCGCGCACTCACGGCGGTTGTACATGCCGGGGGCGCGGCCGCGTCGCTGCAACTCGGCCACTGCGGCGCCTTCTGCAACAACCACGATCTAATACGGCGAAGGCCCGTGGGCCCGTCGCGCGCGCTCAACCTGGTCGGTGCGCTTTCCGGCCGCGTGCTGGCCGATGCGATGACCGAGGCGGAAATCGAGGAGGTGACTGGCGCCTTCGTGGAGGCGGCTCGCCTGGCCCGCGAGGCCGGCTTCGACGCCGTGGAGTTGCATCTGGGGCACGGCTATTTGTTGAGCCAGTTCCTCAGCCCCGGCAGCAATGCGCGCCGCGATCGTTTCGGCGGATCGCTGGAGAACCGCGCGCGTTTCGCCCTGTCCGTGGTCGAGCGGGTGCGGGCAGCCCTGCCAGCCAAGATGCCGGTCTTGGCCAAGGTCAATCTGCGCGACGGATTTCGCGGCGGCCTGGAACTCGAGGAGAGCGTGCAGGTAGCGCGCTGGTTGGAGGCACGGGGGACGAACGCGCTGGTGCTGTCAGGCGGGTTCGTCAGCCGCAATCCCTTCTACCTGTTTCGCGGCGAGCGGCCACTGCGCCAGATGATCGCCGTGGAGAAGAGCTGGGCGCAGAAGCTGGCGCTGGCGCTCTTTGGCCCGGCATTGATCCACGCCTATCCCTTCGAGCCGCTCTACTTCCTGCCACTGGCGCGCGAGATCCGGCGTGCGGTGCGTATGCCGCTGGTTCTCCTCGGCGGGATCAAGTCGCGCGACGATCTGGACACGGCGATGCGCGAGGGCTTCGAGCTGGCCGCGATGGGGCGCGCGCTGATCCACGACCCGTCCCTGATCGCGAAGTACGCTGCGGGCTCGGCACGCGAGAGTGGCTGCGTGCCCTGCAATCAGTGCGTGGCCGAGATGGATCGCGAGGGCGGGGTTTGCTGCGCAAAAGTCCCATCCCAGATCGCGGAACGCGCAGCGCACGTCCGTACGGCGAAGACTTCCCCTTCGCCGTAGGCGGGCGGTACTACTTCGCCTCGTACTTCGAGGGACACTTGGTCTCGATCTTGTCGGCCAAGAGGCGTCCGTCAGACGCGAGCACCCCGGCCGCGATGACCTCAGCCCCGGCCTTGAAGGTATCGGGCGGAATGCCGTGAAACTCGGCGTTGATCACCGCGGGCCGGCGCGGGGCTCGGCTAGCGATCTTGAAGCGATAGCGCAACGACGCCTTGTCCGATTCCAGCGAGCCCCCCACCACGTCGCCATGCACGCGCAGACGTTTGCCTTGGTAGCGGGCAGCGTCGGCCAGAACCTCGTCGACGTACTTGTAGTATTCGGCGCCTTCCCGCGTCGATGCCCACAGCAGCCCTCCCAAGGCCACGGTCACGACGGCCACGGAGATGACAATCTTCCAAGCGCTGCGTCTGCCAATTGCCGCAGGTTGCTGCTTGGCGCGCTCCCCGCTGGCGAGTTGGTCGTCGGGTGAAGACATCACCAAAGAATGACACAAGAACCGCGCAAAGTTGGCAAGGATGCGGCGTTTTTCGGTGGTACCATGGACGAGCGATGGAAGATGTATCAACAAACCGCGTCTTCCCGACGCGGATAATCCATTGCTTTGCCCTGCCGCTCGCGCTGGCAGCAGCAACTCTTGGCTGTGCCGGCGGCGGCTCCGCCGCGCAAGGAACCGGTGGCAGGGTCGCGGGAACTGGGGGCGCGGCGGCCACGGATGGCCCGAAAGTGAGCGGTGGTACGGGGGGAAGCAGCGGCGCAACCAGCAATGGCGGTACGACGGGAAGTGGCGGAGCAACGGCGAACGGCGGAGCAACGGCGAATGGCGGAGCAACGGCGAATGGCGGAGCAACGGCCAGCGGCGGAGCAACGGCAAACGGCGGAGCAACGAGAGGTGGCGGCACCACGGCTAGCGGGGGCACGATGGCAAGCGGCGGCACGACGGCAAGCGGTGGTGCGACGGCGAACGGCGGCGCGACGGCAAGCGGCGGCACGAGAAGCGGCGGAGCCACGGCAAACGGCGGAGCAACAGGACGTGGCGGAGCGAGCGGCGGTACCACGGGAGGTGGCGGTGCGACAGGAAGCGGTGGTCTTGCGGTGACCGGCGGCACCTCAGCCACAGGAGGCACCTCCGGTGGTGCGGGCGGGACAGGCTTTGCTTTGCCGGCGCTTCCTCCCATTCCCACCATCCCGACGCCCAAGGCGTTTGGCTCTGTAGCCCTCGGCGATCCAGCCACCTTTGCCGAGGTGAAGATGGACTTCCCAATTGAGACTGGACCATTCCAGCCGACCTGGGCCTCCATCGCGGCGAACTACCCGACCAGCGACCCTGCTTGGTTGCGTGAGGCAAAATTCGGCATCTGGGTGCACTTCGGTCCCCAGGCGGCCGGGCAAAGCGGCGACTGGTACGCGCGCAAGATGTACATTGAGAACGATACCTGGGGCAGCCCCGCCTACGCCAACCACATCCGCGACTTCGGGCATCCCTCGGTGGCCGGCTACAAGGATATACTTCAGAATTGGAATCCCGCGGCCCTGGATCCGGCGGCCCTGACCAAGACCTATTACGACGCCGGCGCACGTTTTCTGCTGGTCCAAGGTGTGCACCACGACGAGTACGACAACTGGAACTCCCGCTACCAGCAGTGGAACTCGGTCAAGCTGAGCCCGCATCGCGATCTGCTGGGCGAATGGAAGGCCGCGGTTCGCGCCCAGGGCATGCACTACGGTGTCACTTTCCATCACGAATATAGCTGGTGGTGGTACCAAAGCGCTTTTCGCGCCGATGTGACCAACAACCAGGGCAAGCTGGGCGTGCCGTACGATGGCGCGCAGATTTCCCTGGCCACGGGTGTCGGCCAGTGGTGGGAAGGCCTTGATCCCCGCATGCTGTACGGGATCAACCTGCGCGAATACAACGGTGTCTACAATGGCATCGACAGCATGAACACAACCATTCCCCAGGGCATTTTCGGCAATCACCTGGAATACGCCCACTGGTACGTCACCTGGTGGGCCTTGCGTATCATGGATGTGATCGAGAACTACGATCCCGATTTCATCTACACTGACGGCGATTCCACCCAGCCATTCTCGGGAATAAAAAGCGGTACCGGCTACAAGGCCGACGGGATCCAGCGCGTTCTCGCCCACTACTTCAACCGCACCCTGGAGCGACGGGGTTCCGTCGACACCTTCGGCATTGTCAAATTTCACGGACCCAACCAGGGCATTGTCACCACATTGGAGAACAAGTACCCCGCCGCCGTCAAAACCGACCAACCGTGGATTGGCGAGGT
>PMBS01000121.1 GCA_003153015.1 Myxococcales bacterium | reverse complement strand
TGCGTGACTAGGTTGTCGTGACTAGGTTCTTGGCAATGCCGGCACGACCAGGACAGCACAGGGCGCGTCTCGCACAACCTTCTCGGCAATACTGCCCAGCAGCAGATGCCTCAGGCCATGCCGCCCGTGACTTCCCATCACGATCAAACCGGCGCCGATCCGAGCAGCGTGTTCGACGATGGCCCCGTATGTGCGACCCGATTCCGAAGCTCCGGTACAGGCGAGATTGTTCCCACCGACCTCGGCCACGATGCGTTTCAGCTTTTCCGCAGCTCGAGCCAACGCGCCCTCCACCGCGATCGGCAACGAGATGGCGTCGCCGGGCGGGGGCAGGACCAACGCCGAATCCAGATCGACGTGCAGAACCTCAATAGCGGCGTGGAAGGTCTTAGCCAGTGAAACGGCGGTGCTCAGGGCCACGGTCGACGCCTCGGAAAAGTCCGTTGGAACCAGGATCAACTTCAAGTCGTCGAATTCCATGTTTCACACAGTGTGCGCTCAAAGGGCCGAGTCGATCAACGGTTCACCGAATTGCACGCCTCGGTGCAGACCTGTCCTGGAGACCAGAGCGCCAGGGCATTTCGGGCACCCACCGCCACACGCGCGAGTCACTGAATCCTGAAGTCGTCACGGCGGTTCTGGGACCAGGCTGACTCGTCATGGCCCGGAACCTTGGGACGTTCGCTGCCGTAGCTGACTGTGGCGATCTTGTTCTTGCGCACGCCGAGACGTTCCAGATAGGTCGCAGCGGATCGAGCTCGTGCGTCGCCCAGAGCGAGGTTGTACTCCGTGGTTCCGCGCTCATCGCAGTTGCCTTCAATCCGAATTGCCTTGGCCTTCCTTGCCTCTTGGGCCACCTGCTGTAGCTCCGGCCGAGCGTCGTTGCGTAGCAGGGCGGAATCAAAGTCGAAGTAGATGGCTTCGCCAGCGGCACGACTGTCTTGGTCGGAAGCCACCTCATTGTCCTGCGGTCGAGTGGTGGTCATGGGCTTTGCCGCTGGCCGCGGTTCTCGGAGAGCCTGGGCTTGGCTCTGGTCAGGCTTCGTTTGTGCATGTGAGCACCCAACTCCTACGAGGAGCATTGCGAAAGCAGCTGTCTTGACGTGCATGATTCCTCTCCTTTCCATGGGCTTCTGTTCTCGTCGCCGGTGGCGAGAAGCCCGTCGGTGGTGTACCGATGCACGGTGGATGCCAGTCCAGAGGGCCTCAGCACATGGCCTTCCGGCCGACTGGGCCGCTCTGGTGCGTGACATTTCGCCACGCGAGACAAATTGCCACGTGTCTGGCGGGCAGAAGCGTGGCCTCGCTAGGAAGTCCGTCGTCGATCGGCCCGCCGCAAACTGAACTTCAGCGCGATCGGCGTGACCAGCGTGGTGACGATCACCATGACGACCACTGCCGAGAACGTCCCGCGATCGATGATCGGTTCGCCGCCCACTGTGAGCCCCACGCCGATGTTGGCGAAGATCAGTCCGACTTCGCCGCGCGGGATCATGCCGAGCCCGACCGTCAGTCGATCGACACCCCGTCCCCAGACGCCCAGCGAGCAGGCTTGCTTCCCGAGCACCGCTACCAGAGTCAGCGCCGCCGCCAGGCCAAGAACGCCGGGAGCCGCAAACGAGCGCAGATCAGTTCGCAGACCCATGAGCACGAAGAAGATGGGGGCCAGGAATCCCGAGATGGGCTGGATGAGATCTTCCAGCGGATGCTCCCCCCGGTCTACGAAACTGCGGTAGTGAACGTCCTCCAGGACGAGTCCAGCGGCAAACGCGCCGACGATGGGGGCCAGCCCCACGACGTTGGCGAGCCAGGACATCAGGAAGCACAAGGCCAGTCCGAGCGCCAAGAGCACTCCGCGCGCATGCAACCTGGACGCGAGTTGAAACAGCCTCGGGGACAGGCGCACGCCGAGAAAGAGAGAGACCACTAGGAAGGCGGCTGCCTTGAGGATGATCATCGCCACGCTCACGGAGGAGAAAGAGCCCCCCCGATCCGCTGCGCCGATCATCCCTGTGACGACAGCCAGGACCACGAGGCCCATCACATCGTCGAGCACGGCAGCGCCAAGGATGATGCGCGCCTCTCGCGTTTGCAGACGGTCCAGATCCTTTAGAACGCGGGCGGTGATGCCCACGCTGGTGGCGCACAGGGTGGCGCCCAGGAAGGCATGCACGTAGACGCTGTGCCCGGGGAGCAGCCAAGCGCCGACACCCCAGCCGAGGGCGAACGGCGTGACGACTCCCAGGGTCGCCACCAGCAAAGATGGAAGACCCACTTTCAACATTTGCCCGACCGTCGATTCCAGGCCGACCTCGAAGAGAAGCACGAGCACCCCGATTCGCGCCAACATGTCGATGGACGGATCGGTCAACAGGTAGTCGAGGCCGGAGTACCCGACCAGCGTGAGATTTCCCAACAGCACGCCGACAACCAGCTCGCCAAGAACGGCCGACTGACCCACGCGCACAGCCAGCTCCCCGCCCAGCTTGGCGGCAACAAGGATAATGGTCAGAGCCAGAACGACAGAGGCCACCGGATCGCCGTGCCCGGCACCTGGCGAGGCGAAGGCTGCGGCTGGCATCAGGGCCAAGAGCAGAAAGAGACCTCGGTTCAACCGACGTTTGAACATTGAGGGATTCACGTGCAATCTCGCACGTACCGGGCCAACATTCGAGTCCTGCGGAGACGCCGACGACATGAAGGGCTCGGGTCTTGCAAGTTCCAGGGAGTCAAATCATGCGCGCGGTCCACGTTCTGAACGCCCGATTTGTACGACTTGTCGCTTCTTGCGAGAAGGCCCAGAAGTGAACCATGAATAGGACCTTGCGATTCCTCCTCGCTCTGCTGGCCGGGCTGGCCGGGCTAACCTTTGTCGGGGCAGCCGTGGTGCAGAAGACCACGCGACAGTGGTTTGACGAGGACATCGCACTCCGCGTGCGCCTGGTCGCAACCGGGGCTGGGTCAGCCTTGCTGCAGCGTTGGACTAGCCAGGATCGAGTTTCCCTTGAGCAGCTTCTTTCAGACATCGCCCGCGACGAGCGCATCATGGCAGCGGCGGCCTGCGGTCCGGACGCAACGTTGGTGGCACAGACGCCGACTTTTCCCGCTGACCTCACTTGCTTGCATATCTCAGAGCGCATGCGTGCAGCCGCCGGCCATGAAGTCAAGGCCGTGGGGACGCCATGGGGGATGGTGTGGGAACTGCCAGGGGGCGATGTGCAGGTCAGTGCAGTTCCGATGGCCCGTGGCGATCAGTCGGTGGGCTTCTTGGTGCTGGTTCACGACCTATCGTTCATCGAGCGACGCGAGGCCAAGACGCGAAAGTTCGTCATCCTCGGGTTCGGAATTCTGGCAGTCGCGGCTTCTCTCATCACGGTTGTTGCCGCTCGGCTGTCGCGGCGGGGATTCCGCACCGAGCTCCGCCGTTTCATCCTGGGGAAGTCAAAGGACAAGGAATTCCTGCCGATCGTGCGTGACGTGCGCGAGTTGGTCGACCGGATCGCGGCGGAACGCGAGATGGACGGCCAGGGCGGAGCGTGGAGCCCACAACGGCTCAAGCAGACCCTGGTTCGCCATTTTCCCGGTGAGAAGGTGGTCGTGCTCGCCAACCGCGAACCGTACATCCACCAGCGCCAGCCGGACGGAACTATCAAGGTCATGCACCCGGCCAGCGGCCTGGTCACAGCCGTCGAACCCGTGCTGCGCGCCTGTTCGGGTGTGTGGGTGGCACACGGGAGCGGTTCCGCGGATCGCGATGTCGTCGATCAGAATGACCATATCCGCGTTCCGCCCGGGGAAGAGTCGTACGACCTTCGGCGCGTCTGGCTTACGCCCGACGAGGAGCGCGGCTACTACTATGGGCTGGCCAATGAGGGACTTTGGCCCCTGTGCCACCTTGCCCATGCGCGTCCGATCTTCCGCAGTGAAGACTGGGCCACCTACCAGGCGGTCAACCGCAGGTTCGCCGACGCCGTTTGCAAGGAATCCTCGGGCGACGACCCGGTGGTGCTGGTGCAGGACTACCACTTCGCCCTGGCGCCGCGATTCATTCGCGAGCGCCTGCCCCGCGCGGTCATCATCACGTTTTGGCACATTCCCTGGCCCAACTCGGAGCGCTTCGGAATCTTCCCGTGGCGCGCCGAAATCTTGGAGGGGCTTCTCGGTAGCAGCATCGTTGGGTTCCATACCCAGCTCCACTGCAACAACTTCGTGGATTCCGTGGATCGCTATCTAGAGGCCCGCATCGATCGCGAGGCGATGGCGGTGATCCAGCGGGGACGCCCGGCTTTGGTGCGCGCCTATCCGATCTCGCTGGAATGGCCCTGCCAGTGGGTCACGAGTGCGCCGCCGGTAGCAGAATGCCGGAAGAGCGTGTTTGCCGAACTGGGATTGAAGCCGGATGCCTTGCTTGGCGTCGGCGTGGACAGACTGGACTACACCAAAGGCATCGAGGAGCGAATGATGGCCGTGGAGCGGATGCTTGATCGACATCCGGCCTATCGCGGTCGCTTTTCGTTCGTCCAGTTGGCCGCGCCGAGCCGCTCCGTGATCGAGCGCTACCAGCAACTCGACGAGGCCGTCGAAAAGCTCACGGCACGTATCAACGCGAAGTTCGGCAGCGAGGGCTATCGCCCCATCATTCTGCTGCGAGCCCACCACGAGCCGCCCACGGTTTTTCGCTACTACCGCGCGGCTGACTTCTGCTACGTCAGCTCCCTGCACGACGGGATGAACCTGGTGGCCAAGGAATTCGTTGCCGCCCGCGACGACGAGGCCGGTGTCCTTCTGCTCAGCCAGTTTGCCGGCGCGGCGCGGGAGCTGCCCGAGTCCCTCATCGTCAATCCCTACAACGTAGATGAAGCGAGCGCGGCCATGGTGCGGGCGCTGACCATGTCAGCAGAGGATCAGTGCGGCCGGATGCACGCGATGCGAGCCTTTCTGGCCGAGTTCAACGTCTATCGCTGGGCGGGACGCATGCTGATGGACGCCGCCCGCATTCGCCGCCGCGCCACCGTGCTCGGTCATCTCGACGACGACATCATGCGGTTGGCGAGCGTCCCGCGATTCAGGCCATCGTGAAGTAGCTCAGTGCGATGACCTTCAGAGGTTTGCCCTGCTCAGTTGCTTGGCTTCGACTTCTCCGGCGCATCGCGCGTACGCCGTGCTGCGTACTTTCGTCCTGTCAAACATCCGCGCGCCGCAAACGTAGGGCGTTGCCAATCACGGAAACCGAACTGAAGCTCATCGCGGCGGCGGCAATGACCGGTGACAGGAGCAGCCCGAAGAATGGGTAGAGCGCTCCCGCCGCGATTGGAATCCCCACCGTGTTGTAAAGGAACGCGAAGAA
>PMBS01000185.1 GCA_003153015.1 Myxococcales bacterium | reverse complement strand
GATGCCGATCCCGCCATTCGCAACGTCATCGGCGTGATTGGCAAGTATCCCGAACTGGCCGTGCAAGCCGTGATGATGCGCAAGTATGGCCAGGAGATCATCAAGGCCACGGCAGGCAAGAAGATCCACGGCACCGGCGCCATCCCCGGCGGGGTGAACAAGAACCTCAGCCTGGCCGAGCGCGATGTCTTGCTCAAGGAAGTGGATCAGCAGATGACCTGGGCCAGGTCGGCGGTGAAGATCGCGCGCGAGTACACCACCGCCCACCTGAAGGAACTGCTGCCGTTTGGCTCGTTCGATTCCAATCACCTGTCGCTGGTGCGCGCCGACGGCGCCATGGACCTGTATCACGGCAACCTGCGCGCGATAGACGCCCAGGGCAAGAAGATCTTCGACCAGATCGACTACCAGAAGTACGTGGACTTCATCGCCGAGGACGTGCGCGACTGGTCGTACATGAAGTTCCCCTTCATCAAGAAGCTGGGGCCGGAATCGGGCTGGTACCGCGTGGGCCCGCTGGCGCGCCTGAACACCGCGGATTTCATCGACACCCCGGCCGCCGAGACGGCGCGCAAGGAATTCCGCGCGGTCACCGGTGGCAAGACCAACAACGTCACCATGGCTTACCACTGGGCGCGTATGGTCGAGCTGCTGCACTCGATGGAGAAGATCCAGGAGCTGCTCAACGACAAGGACCTGCAGGGCCAGGATCTGGTGGTCAAGGGCCAGCGCCGCGAGGAGGGCATCGGGGTGATCGAGGCGCCGCGTGGAACCCTCTTCCACCACTACCGGGTGGACAAGAACGACCAAGTGGTCATGGCCAACTTGATCGTCTCCACCACCCACAACAACGAGCCGATGAACCGTGCCGTGAGCAAGGTGGCGCAGGATCACCTGTCGGGAGTGGAGATCACGGAAGGGCTGCTCAATCGTATCGAGGTGGCCATCCGCGCATACGATCCCTGCCTGTCCTGCGCGACCCATGCTCTCGGCCAGATGGCACTCGACGTGAGCGTGGTGGACACCGAGGGCAAGGTGCTAAGTCAGAAGAGCCGAGGATGAACCACGACGGGCCACACATCCTGGTCTATGGCTACGGCAACCCTGGCCGTGGCGATGATGGGCTAGGGCCGGCGCTGGTGGCTGCGCTGGAGCCACTGGGCGTGGCGGGATTGACCTGCGAGTCGGACTATCAGCTTGCGGTCGAGGACGCGGCTACCTTGGCCGAGTACGACGTGGTGGTTTTTGTCGACGCCGACGCCAATGGGCCGGAGCCGTTCTGGTTCGACCGCGTGCAGGCCAGTCGGGAGCTGAGCTTTTCCAGCCACAGCGCCACGCCCGGCCAAGTGGTGGGCCTGGCGCGCGAGATGTTCGGTGCGCAGGTGAAAGCCTACACTCTCGGCATCCGGGGCTACCGTTTCGGTGAACTGGGCGAGTCGCTGTCCGAGCCGGCGCGCGCCAACCTGGCGCTTGCGCTGGCCTTCGCCCGGCGAGCGGTGCGCGAGCAGCATTTCGAAGAATATACGAGGCAGTTCGGTGTCGATTCTGGTCGCGGCTGTGCCTGCGATCCCCAGCCAGAGGCCTGAGCGATGAAAAATGGAAAGTACCTGATCCTTTGTGTCGACGATGACAACGACATCCTTGAGGCGTTGCGTTTACGGCTGGAGAAGGCCGGCTATCTGACCGCCACGGCGCTCTCCGCCGAGGAGGGGCTGAAGAGGTTCAAAGAAACCCAGCCTGACCTCATCATCGCGGACCTCATGATGGAGGAGATCGACTCGGGCACAGGGCTAGTCAAGGAGTTGAAACTCGCGGGCAACCGCGCGCCTGTGCTCCTGCTCAGCTCGCTCGGCGATTCATTGACCATCTCGGCCAGCACGCGCGAGCTGGGACTGGACGCGGTTTTCCAGAAGCCGGTCAACTTCGACGCCATGCTGAAGACGATCAGGGCGAAATTGGGGCAGTGATCTGGCCGTAATCGAGCGGACGAGAGGACTCGTCTCGCTTGCTGCCGTCCGCTGAGAACACAGAGCGGCCGTGCGGCCGCAAAGCTGTCCTGTGTTCTCAGCGGCGGGTGGTTGTTTGTATGAACTCGAACTTTGCGCTGCAGCCACGAGCCAAGGGCTGCCTTGTCAATTTCCATGCTTGTGCTCGAATCGCTCCCCGCCGCCAATGAAGAGCTTCTATCTCCGCTACTATGTTCCGCTGCACATCGCTGTGCTGATTGCGGCGGTCTTTGCCGTGTTCTCAAACAACTACCGGCACGACTATCCGCTCGATTGTGGTCACCTCCTGCTGGAGAACTCCTATGTTCGTAGTCTGAAATTCATTCCGCAGTACTTTCTCGACGGCCGCACCCTCACCAGCCTGCCGGCCAACGCCGACTACCGGCCGGTGCTGCAGGTTACCCATGCCATCAACTATGCCATCAGCGGATACGACACCTGGTCGTGGCACCTGACCCAGATCCTGCTGCACCTGGTGTGCGTGCTGGGATTGTATTTCTTGTGCCGTCGCATTCTGCAGCAGTTCCATCCCGACTCGCGGTTGCTGGAACACGCCACCATTCCCCTGATCGCGGCGCTGCTGTTTGCCGTGCACCCGACGACCTCAGGCGTGATCAACTACCTCTCGGCCCGGTCGTCACTGCTCACCGCCGCATTCCTCCTTCCCTCGCTGGTGCTGTACATGCGACCCCGGCATCACGATTCACCGGCGATCTTCCCGGTCGCTGCGGCGGTCCTCTATGCGCTCGCGCTGTTCACCAAGATCGAAGCCATCGGCGCTCTCGCGGTGTATTTCTTCTACGATGTCGCGCAGACGGCGCGACGACGGGCGGGCAATACGGCGAATGTCGTGCACGGCGGTTTGTTGCGCGACATCGCCGCCACCTGCAACCGCACAACCCTGAAGCGGCTGGGGGTCTTCGTCGCGATCACCTGCGTGTATCTAGTGTGCTACTGGCACGCCATGGCCGGCTACCGTCAGGCGGCCCGGCATGCAGCCGATATGACATCGGCGGCGTATTTGTTCACCCAGACCACAGCCTGGTGGCACTATCTGCTGAGCTGGTTCGCCCCGGTGCATCTGGTGGCCGACGACCTGACCTATCCGGTGTTCCGTTCCCTGCTGGCGCCCGAGGTTCTGCTGGCCATTGCCGGCTGGGTGCTAGCGACCGGGCTCATCATATGGTGGTACCCGCGCTACGCGTATCTCGGGTTCGCCGCGCTCTCTGCGCTCGCCATCATTTCGCCGACCTCCTCGATCATGCCGCTGGCCGAAATGGTGAACGAGCACCGACCGTACCTGCCGCTTGCCGTGCTGTCGCTGACATGGATCATTCCCGCCTCGCTCTTCCTATTCCGCATCGGCCGGTCGAATGCCGTTGTCCGCGCGTTCGCTGCCACCGGAGTGGTCGTCCTGACAACCGCGTTCTTTCTCCTGACGTTCCAGCGTAACCGAGTTTTTGCAGACGAAGAATCGTACTACCGCGACATCATCAACAAGGCGCCCTCGTCGCGCGCGTACGTCAACTACGGACTGACCTTCATGCGCCGGGGGCAATATGACGAGGCGCTGAAATACTATCGCCTGGCACTGGAACTGGCGCCCAACTGGCACATCATCCACATCAACCTGGGCATCATCTATCAGCAACTGGGCAACTGGGACCAGGCCCGGTATCACTTGGACCGGGCGGTACAGACCGAGCAGTATTCAGCCCAGGCGCTGGCCCATCGCGGTGAGTACTTCCTCAAGCGAAAAGAGTATGCGGCTGCTCTGGAGGATTTCGAAAAGAGCATCCCGCTGAGCCGGGAGATGTTCGCCATCTACAAAGGCATGGCGACCGCATCGGCTGGACTGGGCGACTGGCCCGCGAGCGTCGACTATACCGCCCGGTGCCGGGCGCTTGACCCGCAGCAGACCGAAGGGCAGATCGTGTCCATCTCCACGCCGTTCTGGGATCGGCCTGACCGGTATCAGGCCGGCATCACTTTTTTCCAGGAGATCGACAGGCTCTACCCGGGTCGTTGGTGGGTTAGGCAGAACATCGGCGATCTGGCCATGAAGCTGGGCCAGCAGGCGCTTGCCGATCAATCGTTTGCCGAGGCGAAACGGCTCAAGCACGGCGGAAGGTAGCGCGACGTGGAGCGGCCGCAGAGAACACTCCCCTACAACTGACCCAAGAGGAGCTGCACTTCTTCGGCCAACGCCAAACTGGCGGTCAGGCCGGGGGATTCGATACCGAAGAGGTTGACCAAACCAGGAACGCCGTGAATGGCCGGGCCTTGGATGACGAAATCGGCGTCAGGGACGCCGGCAGGGACGATCTTGGGACGGACGCCGGTGTAGCCGGGGGACAGATCGCCGTCAGCGAGCGCCGGATAGTAGCGGCGGATGGTTTGGTAGAATGCATGCACGCGGCCTTCGTCGAAGCTGTAGTCCACGTCATTCACCCAGGTGACGTCAGGCCCGAAACGGGCCTGGCCGGCCAGATCCAGCGTGTAGTGCACACCCAGACCTCCGGGGACTGGTACTGGGTAGACCAAGCGTGAGAATGGGGCGCGGCCGCGCAAGGAAGCGTAGTGGCCCTTGGCGAAGTAAGCAATGGGAATGGCCGCGGCTGGTACGCCTTGGATGGAGCGCGCGACTGAAGGCGCCCATGGGCCGGCCGCATTCACCAC
This sequence comes from Myxococcales bacterium, assembly GCA_003153015.1. GTDB lineage: Bacteria > Myxococcota_A > Polyangia > Fen-1088 > Fen-1088 > Fen-1137. The sequence goes on along the minus strand of PMBS01000185.1, from coordinate 25,769 downwards.
GGAAGATGCGAGCAGGGTCGAGACGCCGTTCCCGCCGCAAGAAAGGACTATGCCATGCTCGGCCACCCGTCCGCCGAGCACCGCCGTGCCGAGGGCAAACTGCGCGCCCGCGGCCTCGGCGTCCCGGCGCAAAACCCGCATCAGCTCGTCGCTGCTCAGGATGCCGGTGGAGGGTGAATGGAGAGCGCGCACACCCGCCAGCGCGGGCTCCAGCGCGTGCAGCTCGCCGGCATCAAGCCAGGCGAGATCGTCGACGCCATTCTGCACTGCCTGAGAGCGCAGTTTCCCAAGCAACGGGATCTCATTCTCCCGGGTAGCCACCAGGAGCTTGCCCAGCCGCCTATGCGCGATCCCGTTGTCTTCGCAATACCGATAAAGCGCGTGCCGTCCTGCCACGCACAGCCGCGCCTTGCTCGACCCCGGCGTGTAGTAGATCCCGGCGTGGATCACCTCCGAATTGCGTGAGCTGGTGTGGCGGCCGATGCCGGGCTCTTTTTCGATCACCACGACTTCCCGGCCCGAGCAGGCCAGGGCCCGCGCCACGGCCAAGCCGACCACGCCTGCCCCGATAACCGCCACATCTACGCAATCCATTTCGGTCACGGCACGCGCAGGACTTTGCGCGCAAACGACCAGTAGGCAGAGAGAAGCGGGTTGGCCAAGCGTGTGATGATGGGGTGGTCGAGCCCAGGGAAGCACAAGCTGCCGGTCAGAAAAGCGCCGTCGGTGGCTCTGGGCGAACGGTTCTTCTGCACCTGGCGGCGGTCACCCACAACCGCCGGCAAGAAACGGAGGATCTCACCGTAGCTGGCCAACTTTTCCCGCAGCCAACCTTGCCGGGCCGCGAACAGCAGCACCGCCAGTTCAGCTCCGGCCAAAGCCGGCGCCGCCACCGCAAGTCGTGCCAGGGGCCAGTCCTTGAGTATGACCAGCCATCGGTTGCGTTCGAGTAGCGCATACTTGCGGGCCGAGAACCGCTCCGTGTACTTGTGCAAGACCCGCGACTCCGGCACCAGCACGCAGTCGTAGCCAAGCTGGCGCAGGCGAATCTGCAGGTCGCAGTCTTCGTGATAGAGAAAGAGCTTCTCGTCAAAGTCTCCTGCTCGCGCCAGCGCATCCATGCGCAGCAAGAGGGCTGCTCCCGAAGCATAGGCCACCGAGCGGATGCCCTGGTCGGGTCGGACGCTGTCGATGCTTTGGCGAAAGGCGCCGCAATAGGCGAAGCCGCAGAAGTGCAACTCATTGCCCGCGGTGTTGATGAGATGGGGTTCACGGTAGAGCACAACCAGCGGCTGCGCCGCGGCGACCTCCGGTCGGTTGTCCATGACGGACAGGAGAGGCCTTAGCCAGTTTGCCGTGACCTCGATATCCTGGTTAAGCAGCAACGCAAAGGCAGCCCCGCGTTCACGCGCCCAGCGCAGGCCGATGTTGTTTCCTTCGGCAAACCCGGTGTTTCTCGTCTGCGGCAGCACGTGCAGGTTCGGCCAGGCTCGGCCGATGCGAGACAGCTCGGCCAAGGTCTTGTCCGATGAAGCGTTGTCGACCACGACGATCTCGACGTCGTCAAGGTCGGTGTACTGCTCGATCGTCGAGAACAGGCCGTCGAGAAAGGGCTCGGCCTGGTAGGTGACGACGATGATCGCTAGTTTCATGTTCGCTCGTGGCGCACGAACCATATCACGTGATTCTGCCGACGGTGGCGGCTATGCCTCGCCCTGTGCCGCGGACTTGAAGATGGGAAGGGTGAAGAAGAAACAGCTCCCTTGGCCGGGCGCGCTTTGCACCCCGACCTCGCCACCGTGGGCCTCGGCTATGCGGCGGACAATGGAAAGGCCGAGACCCGTGCCAGCCTCTGAGCCCTTGCCCTTGGACACACGCACGAATTCCTGGAACAGGCGCGTCTGGGCTTCGGGCGGGATCCCAGGGCCATTGTCCTGGACCTCGACCCGCAAGCTGGCGTCCTCCACGCGCACCCGAACCACGATGGTACGGCCTTGCCCTGAATACTTGATGGCGTTGGTCACGTAGTTGACCAGGGCTTCACGCAGAAGGCGCGCGATACCACGCACCGCTGGCAGAACGTCAGGCAGCTCAGCCGTGAGAGACTGACTGCGCTGCTGCGCAAGGTCGGCGTATTCCTCCACCACCTCCCGTACGATGGCCTGAAGATCGACAGACACCATCAGGTCTGCCAGGGACTCGGTTTCCAGATCCGCCAGGACCTGTAGCCCACGCAGAAGTTCGAGCGCCCCGCGCAGACGGTGGTCCGCGCGCTCTACCCACTGGCGCTGTTGTGTCGTGAGCGGGCCGCCCAAGTCGCTCGACAAATTGTCGAGCAAGGTGGTCACTGCCCCGAGTGGGCTGCGCAGATCGTGAACCACCACATGCAGGAATGAACGACGCAGGTCAGCCAGGCGCTCCGTGCGCAGAACCGCCTCGCGCAAACGGCGCTCGCTTTCGCGCAGGCGAGCAGCCAGGCCGGTGGCCAGGTAGGTGGTGGCGGCCATGAGCAAGCCGTAGAGGAAAAGCAGAGTCCACACCACCCGGAAATCGTCCTCGGGCCCGCCAAACACTGCGCCCAGGGGACGATGCCGGGGCAGCCAGCCGAACCATTCCCCGAGCACCAGGGCGGCCAGCATTAGGTATCCCGCCGCCGCGTGCGCAAACGCTGCCCGGCGCGACAGCATCACCGAGGCAAAAATGGCGTGCAGGATGTAGAAGGCGAGGAAGGGCGACTGGCTACCGCCCACCTGCCAGATGGTGAAGGTCAGCACCAGGTAGTCGAGCAGGATGGTGGCGCTTGCCGTCCAGATCAGGGGACGGGTCGCGGTGGCGGCCCGCTCGGGCCGGCGATAGGGCCGAACCGCAAAGAACACCACCAAATTGCACAGGGCGAGAAAGACGGCGGTGCCGGCCAGGGCGGCGAGGTTGAGCCCTTCGATGCCCACAACGTGGATGGCGAAGAGAACGCCGGTCAGGATGCCGGCGGCGGCCAGGAAACGCAGTCGCGAAAAGAAGTACAACCGCTCACCCAAGAGCAGGCTGTGGGAAAGCAGAGCGTCGCCAGGATTCGCGCTAGTGGCGGCGCCGGTGGCTAGAATCTGATTCGCAGACGGCACGATCGAAGGTTAGCACCGCTGAACCTGGTTAGCTTCTTAACCACAGAGGCCACAGAGGTCACAGAGCCGGAGAGGAGGGGGTTGGCTCCTGTCCCATCCGAACCCTTCTTCCTTTTCCGGCCTTTGTGTTCTCTGTGCCCTCCGTGGTGAAAAAGGCTAACCTTCTGGCTCGCGAATCGTGTGGGTCAGTTTAGGTGGATAGCTTCCCCGACGATCTCGACGTCGTCGGATGCGTCGATGCGCACCACCCCTGTGCGCGCACACAGCTCAATCGCACCCGCCGCGATGCGGAGCTTGCCAGGAAGCTCGACCTGGGTGTCAGCCTGGAGCAGCCGAAGCACCGGGCCTTGCTCGCTGCGGGTGATGTGCAACAGGGGCTGGCCGTTTTCGGCGATTACCTGCAGGGTTTCGTCGCGCTTCATTTCGAGGATCTGCGCGACCTGCTTGGGCGCCTCGGGGCGGCGGCTGAAGCCGTCGACCACGCCGATGACGATGGGGTCGAGCTGGTTGGGCAGTTTCAATACCAGCACGTGGTCCGAAACGCGAACGCTGAGGCCCTGCAAGGTGGCCACCCAGTCTTGGTGAACACATCCGCGCGTATCCTCGCAGCGCACGCGGATCCGGCCAGTCAGGGTGGGGTGTCGTTCCTCGGTGCAGGTGGCGATCACATTGCCTTCGGGCCACGCCGGCTTGGGCGCGGTCGCGAGCAGTTCGTCGAAGACAGAACCCTTCTCGTCGGGTGACGAAGCGTTTGGGTTCGTCGCGGTTTCGGCAACCGGCAGTTCACGCTTGGAATGGGTTGACGACATGGCAAAGGCCTCCGGTGGTGCCGACGTCACGAAACCACGCCGGCGGCAAGCAGACGATCGCGAATGGTGGGCGGCGACTCGTAGCGAATGGGAGCGTCGCGATTGATGCGGGCTGTGATGGGGATGTTCTTGTGAATGCCGGGAATGAAGGCCCGCTGCAGACCCTTGGTCTTGGCACAGTAGACGGCGGTGAACTTCTTATCGGCCGGGAAGATGACTAGGTTGGTGAGCAGGGGCGGCAGCGCGGCCCGCTCGCCTTCGACTTCGATTTCGATCGAAGGCGCGGGTGGAACGGTGAAGGTGATGGTGGACTCTTCAGGATGCATGCCGGTCAGGGTGACGGGTTGGCCGGCAAGCGGCGTGCTCACGACCATGCCTAGCGACGCCTCTTGCATGTAGCCGGCCGCCAGGTCGTGGTCCTTTTCAAGCCTTCCGCGCAGGTGGGAGGGAATGAAGCCTCGCTTCACCTCGGGCAGGGTCGAGTCGTCAGGCGGGGGGAACCAGGCGTTGATGCCCATGAACAGGTATCTCGGAAAAGTCAGGCCGACTGTCCACTCGAAGCACCAGGGCAGGGGCTGCCGATACCAAAGATCCGGCTTGCGGGTGATGAGGCGCTCGGCGGTGAGCATATCTGCGGGATCCTCCAGGTTAGGCAACTCGACCCCATCGACGGGATCCGGCGAAACCAGATAGCCCTTGCCCACTGGGTTGCGCGGATACAGACCCGGGTGATCGAACTGCATCCCGAGCGCGACGGTCCGCATGTAATCCTGTTCAAGTTGGGCCGGAATGGGAACCCGATTGTCGAGGCCGCCATAGGCGTTCTGATAGAGGAGCGGCATCTCGACAAATGGCTCCGGCCGGCTTGGGCGTGGGTTGCCCTGGCCCCACTCGACCAGCCGCTTGCCGAACACCGCGATTCGCTTGGTCGTGCGGCCGATCTCCGCCGACACGAACATCGAAGGCGTGGGCCGCCCGCCTGGAGCAAAGGCAGATCCTCGGATGACGACATCGGAGTACTGCTTGTCCAGCCAGTAGTCAGAGCCCGGGGGAAAGCGCGGTTCCAACGTCTCATCGGACCAGAAGTCAAAGAGCAGAGGTTCCGGTTGGCTGAGCAGCGCAGCCGCGCCCTTGATCTCATAGGTCAGCTTGACCAGAGCAAAGGCAAACCCCGGCTCCAGCCCGGGCCGCGGATCCAGTCCGACCACGGCATCATATTGCGGACGCGCCGGCACACGAGTCATAGCGGCATGCCCCAGCTTTCAGCCAGCGACGACGAGCCTGAATAGCTTGTGGTCGTGGACGTTGCAGGTCCGGTGGCCGGGGTCGTCGTTGTCTGCTGCCATGAGGCTGCGGTGATGTCGCTCGGGCGATCGCCGTAGAGGCTGACAGTTCCTCGGGTGCTCGTGGTCTGCAGCTTCGCCACCGCCGCTTTCTGCTTGGAGCCACCGGTAATCGTGTACTGCGTGCTGTCAGCTCCTTCAAGCTTTCCCGCGCTATCTGTGAATTGGTGGCTGGTAGTGCCATCCGGATTGATGGCGTAGGCGTAGCCGAGCTGCAGATCCGCCGCGTGGGCCTCCGCCCCTAGCTTGAGGCGGCCCTCTCTCGCGTGGTCGATGGCGGCATCGAATCCTGCATACCCCGAGCCGACCTCGACTTTGAATTTCCCATCCTGAGTGGCGGCGATTCTGGCGCATCCCGAAAGCAAGCCCAGGCCGAACTTGAGCCCCCATTCTGGTAGGGTGGAGGCGCCCAAGAGCTTGCCGGCGAGACCATCAAGCCCGCCATCCCCCAATTTCAGGCGTTTGGACAGAATCTCGCCCACGATTTCCAGGGCGATTGCGATAAGGCCGGCCACGATATCGCCAATGCTGAGTCCCGCGCTGACTGTGTGAAGCGAGTTGAAGGAGGGAAAGCCGTTTGGCAACGAGACCGGCGACCCGCAACACAGCATGGGAAGCGGAATAGGGGGACCAGCGAGTTCAGTGCAACCGATCTGAGCGCCATTGGCTTTGACCTTGGAGGAGGAGAACATCACCTTCCGCTTGGAAAAGGCGATGATGAGCGGGAGCTCGAGGTTGGCAGGGGGAACCGTAATGTGCGGGATTGCATAGCCGCAGTCGTGACCATCCAACACGACGAACTGCGCTTTGTGAAATACCGTGGTGGTCAGCTTGTTCTGCTGGAGCATCAGCCCGGGTGGCCACATCATCGGCGTGGGCGACTCGAAGCATGGCAGCGGCGACTCTGGTGGGTAAAGTGGTGGGGGAGGCGAAGTTCCCTGGTGCACAGTCAGAAGCGCCGGTCGCGGAGCACAGACATCGCCCATCAAGGACACCTTGACTCTCATGGACGCTCCTTCTGCATCACGCTGTCCCCGAGAACCACCTGGGCTCTGTGCGCAGTCGGAATTCGCGCTCGTCGCCCGGTTGAAACTGAAAATTGAAGGGAAGTCGATAGACGACGTAGAAGCGTTGCTGATCGGGCAACAGCACCAGTGCGTGCGGCATCAGGCTGCGCCGACCAATTCGCCGGTTGACTACGTAGTCGGCCACGATTCCGAAATCCGGGATAGACATCTCCAGCAACGGCGTTCTCACCAGGAGGTTTTCCAGTCGAAGTCTGGGCGCGGTTTCAGGCAGAGGAATCACCCAATCGGGGTGGGCGCGATGAATGGCGACCGAGGGCAGTTCTCGCTTGATTTGGTCAAGTGGCGGTGGGGGTAGCGGCGCGGGTTTCCCTCTTGCCTGGCGGGCTGCCCAGATGGGCACGTCGATGGGAACCGTGGCCCAGCAAGATGGCAAGGGCATGTCCTCCCAGCCAACAATTGGCGTGCGCGGATCCTCCAGGTTGGGCAGGCGGCGCATGTATCCGGCGGGAAGCGTGGGATAACCACGCGGCGCCTTGAGCAAGGCACCCAGCTCGCGCGCCATGCGTTCCGCATCGAACCCGATGCCGTGTTTGTTGCAGGTGTCGGACAGATCGAAGACTGACTCCCGGTCAAGGTTGATGGGAACCGTTCCGCCAAAGGTGCGGGAATAGGTTAGGGGCATCTTGGTGAACGGGGTCGGTCGCGAGACGGCCTTGCGGCTCGGCGCCCAAGACCGGTCGCCAAAGACGAGGATCTCTCGGCGCACCTTGCCCACGGTCAGGGCCACGGTCAGCTCGGATACCGGGCGTTCGCGCGGGGCGTAGGCGTGCCCCAAGAGAATGACCTCCAGCGCGGCATCGGTGCGCGGCTGCAGGTCAGCCGGGAGATCCCCGAGCGCCGTCTTTTCGTCCTGCGCGAGCAGGGGGAAGGGCTCCTGGGTTTCGAGGTTGACCCGTCCCTGGCTGTCGAACCTGAAGGTGGCCTTGGCGGTCAGCAGACCTATCCGTTGCGTCGAGCCCTCGAAGTCAGAAGTCGTGACTGTCGCCGGAACCGCAGTCTGGTTGACCAGCCTCATTGCCTGGTTTTCGGCAACGACGCAGATTAGTTGCCTGGATTCTTGCCTTGGCCTTGTCTCCGAGAGGATAGTGGCTAGCACCTATGAGGGTCAGGGAGAGGGGATGGCGGCGTAGTTATCCGAACTTACCGGAAATATAGTCATGCAACTGATCGATGAGACTCTGCTTCTCGGAGATGATGGCCTTGACCACATCGCCGATGGAGATGAGGCCCACGAAGCGCGAACCCTCGAACACCGGCAGGTGGCGCACGTGCTTCGCGGTCATCAGGACCATGCAGTCCTCCAGCGTGTTCGTGGGTGTAACCGTGTGCATGCGCTCGGCCGTGGTCATGATTTCTTCCACGGGGGTTTCGCGTGAATGCTTGCCCTGCAACGGAATTTTCCGAGCATAGTCGCGTTCGGACAGGATTCCGCGTACCGCCCCGGTTTCGTCGAGCACCATCACCGCGCCGATCTGCATTTCGCCCATCAACTTGAGGGCGTCGAACACCATCGCCCTGGGGTGGATGGAGCAAATCGCCTGGTCCTTGGCCTCCAGAATGTCCTTGACTGTCTTCATGACGCTGCCTCCCTAAACAGAACGTTTCTGAGATAGCGCTCGACAGACGTCGAGAAGATCGGACGCTTCCTTCAATCGTGCAGCGACCGCGGGACCGCGCATGTCTATCTTGGTTTCCAGCCTTGCCTCGGGGCGCCAGCAGCCACCGAGGCGACTGGCCTCGCGCAGCCGGGCCTCGACAGCCTGGGGTGACATGTCCGCAATCACCGGTCGCCCTCTTGCAGATTCTGGATATCCGCCAGGTCTTGCGCCCGGGCGGCCTGGGCTTTCATGGTCATGTACAGGGTCACCCCGGAATAGTAGCAAGCGCCGCGTGTCCCGTCAGCCACGAGGTTCTCCGAATGGCGATCTTGATGGCTTTCACCGCGAGCTGAGCCTGCCAGTATCTCGCGTGCGTCGGGCTACTTGGCACCCGTTCCGGACGCGCGCATCATCTGCCGCGGCGGGCGCGGTTCCAGAGCCGGGGCAGGCACAGGTCCCGGCCGTGCATGGGATGAAAGCTGATCATCTGGCCCGCCAAGCCGGAAATCGCGTGTCTCCGCCACGGGATTGACCTCACCCTGCCGGATCGGCGATAACTCGACCTCGCAGTGATCATCGTACAGAAATTCGGCGGCACATCCGTCGGCACGGTCGAGCGTATCAGGAACGTCGCGCGGCGCTGCCTGGCCACCCAACGCCAGGGCCATCGGGTGGCGGTCATCGTCTCGGCCATGTCGGGCGAGACCAACCGGCTGCTGGCGCTTGCGCAACAGATGCATGTGGAGCCCGACGAGCGTGAGTTGGACGTCATCGCCTCCACCGGCGAACAGGTGTCGGTCGGCCTGCTGGCCCTGGCCATCCATGCCGAAGGTGGCAAGGCGGTGTCGCTGCTCGGTCACCAGATCCGCGTGCTGACCGACAGCGCCTTTGCCCGGGCACGCATTCGCGACGTCGAAGGACAAGCCATCGAAGAAGCCTTTGCCCAGGACAAGATCGCGGTGATTGCCGGTTTTCAGGGCGTGGACGACGCGGGCAACATCACGACGCTCGGCCGGGGTGGCTCCGACACCTCGGCGGTGGCGGTGGCGGCCGCGCTCAAGGCCGATGTTTGCGAGATCTACACGGATGTCGACGGCGTGTACACCGCGGACCCCAGCGTGGTGCCGGGCGCGCGCAAGGTTGAACGCATCAGCTATGAAGAGATGCTGGAACTGGCGTCGCTCGGCGCCAAGGTCCTGCAGATCCGGTCGGTCGAGTTCGGGATGAAGTACGCCGTCCCGATCCACGTCCGATCGAGCTTCAACGACAACGAAGGGACGTGGGTCGTGCCCGAAGAAAAAGCGATGGAAGCAGTCCTGGTGTCCGGGGTGACCGCCACCCGGGACGAGACAAAGATCACGATGGTCGGCATCTCTGATGCCACCGGTATTCATTCCAAGGTGTTCCGGCCCCTGGCCGACGCGGGCGTGGGCGTGGATACCATCGTCCAGGCCCTCTCTGCCGAGGGTCGCACTGACCTCACTTTCACCGTGTCCAAGGGCGACAGCAAGCGGGCGCGCGAGCTTCTGGTCAAGCACTGCGCCGATTTCTGTCCGCCTGACCGCATCCGCACGGTCGAGAACTTGTCCAAGGTGTCGATCGTGGGCGTGGGTATGCGCTCGCACGCCGGCGTGGCGCTCAAGATGTTCGAGGCATTGGCCAAGGAAAACATCTACATCCACCTGATCTCGACGTCTGAGATAAAGATCTCCTGCGTCATCGACGGCAAGTACAGCGAGCTGGCCGTCCGTGCCTTGCACGATGCCTTTGAGCTGGGCGGCAGAACCTAGTCCTGCGCGGCGAGATCTCGCGTGTGCACCGCTGCAGGCTAGCTCGCGCCAGTTGCGGTAGTATGGCCCTCATTGTCGCCTGACGTTCCTGACATCAGCGAGGAGCTTCTGCTTGGACGGACGCTCATCGAGCAGGGTCACCTGGGCACGGCCCAGCGCGTGCTGGTGAAGCTATGTCAGCAGCACCCTGACAATGCTGAGGCTTTTCGTGGACTGGGCGATGTGTTGCATCGCAAGGGCGACGAAACTCGCGCTCGGATCATGGTTGGCTATGCCGAAGACCTGCGCGCTCCCGTGGCGCCAAAGCCGACGCAGAAACCGCCACCGGTGCCGGCTGCATCGCGAGCGGAAGCGGTCACCCCGCGCGCCGAGCTCGTCGCGCCCCAGGCCACGCCCGTCACCCCGCGAGACCAGCTCGTCACGCCGCAGGTCGTGCTGGTCAGCGCGAACGCGGGGTTGATGACCATGGCGTCCCCGGGCGGGCCCGCCGGGCCTGCCAGAACCCAGGACCAGGCAGCTTCCGCCCAGGCTTCGCCCAGGCCGGCAGCGAAGTCCGGCAAGCGGAAGTACCTGGTGGTCGCTGCGGTGCTCGTGCTGTTGTCCGGGGCTGGGTTCTTCGGCTATCGGGCCTACAAGCCGTCGCAGCGTCGCGGCTCTTCGCCGCGCGAAGAGCTGGAGAGTGCGCTGTCGTCTGGATCATTCGATCGCCTTGTGCGGGTTCGTGATCGGGCGCGCAAAGCTCTTGCTGGCCCAGAGGCTGACGCGGACGCCTTGCTGTGGCTGGCGCTGGCCGATGCGTTCTTGACCCTCGACCATGGGGAGGCCGCGGCCAAGAACGCCGACGAGGCGCTACGACGGTTGCCAGCAGGCGACCAGCCGAACCTGCAGCGGCTGGCGCTGGTCGAGGCCGTGCGGGCGCTACTAGCTTTGGCTGCCAGAGATCGCGACACGGCCAAGCAGCACGTGGACGTCGGGCTGGCCTGGGCTGCCGGCAAGCCGCCGCCTGCGCTGTTGCTTGCTTCCGCCCGGGTTCGTGCATTGGCCGGGGACGCGACCGGGGCTGGCAAGGACCTGGACCTGGCTCTGCAATCGGCCCCCGAATTTGCTCCGGTTGTTGCGGACTGGGCCGCGCAGCGGCTCGACAGCGGAGATGCCGTCGCCGCTCGCCGTGTGACGCATGCGTTTCTTGCCAAGAACAAGGCGGCAGCGCGCGTGCACTTGCTGGCCGCCGACGCTGAGCGTGCCCTGGGAGAACGTGGCTGGACCAAGCACATCGATTCGGCGTGTCGCAGCGAGGGCCGGGTTTCGCGTGCCGTGCGCGCGGCCTGCTCGCTTGCGGCGGCTCTGGATGCGCGACTCGACGGCGAGCGGTCAGGGGCGGTGGCCAGGGCGCGGGCCGCTGGTCAAGTCTCCGAGGATGCGCGCGTGCTGGCCGATTCCGCGCTCACCCTGGCCTCGCTGGGCGAGATTGATGCCGCCGACGAAGTGTTGGCGCGCGCACGCAAGTTGGCTGACGCCACGGCTGTGCCTCTGGCCTGGGCCGATCTAGCAGTCCGTCTCGGGCGCGGCCAGGCGGACGGGGCGGCGCCGCCGACTGAGCGGCCAGCCCTTCTCGAGCACTATTTGGTGGCATTGCGGACATCTTATTTGAGGGGCGGGGGCGCGGCCCTGGCCGCGGCCGTCAAGAGCGTGCCTGCAGCCCTCGGCGAGCTTGATCCTGACCTGCGCACTTACATGGAGTTGGGGCGCGAGGGCGGAGTGTCCCGAAGCGATCGGGCCACCCTAGAACGACGGGCTGACCGTGGCAGCCCGGTCGCAGCTTTCGTCCTGGGGGTCCTGGCAGCGCGCGAGGACGACCACAAACAGGCGGCAAAGCGGCTGGAAAAGGCCCTGGTGGGCCACGGCGACGCGTGCCGTGCGGCGCTTCTCTATCTATCTGCGTTGCAGGCACAGGACGACCCGGGCCAGCCCAACCGCGCTGCCCTACGTGCTCTGCACGCCCGCAACGCGCAGTGCCCGATTCCGGAAGTCTGGTATTGACCGGGCACAGCGGCCAAGCTAAATCCGCCAATTCAATGTCCACCTACGACACATCCGACATCCGCAAGGGGCTCAAGGTCATGATGGACGGTGCGCCGTACACCGTGGTCGAGTTCCAATTCATCAAGCCGGGCAAGGGCGCGGCTTTCACGCGCACCAAGTTCAAGAATCTGCTCTCGGGCGCGGTCATCGAGCGCAACATCCGATCCGGTGAGAAGCTGGAATCGGCCAACGTCGAGACCAAGACCATGCAATACCTGTACAAGGAAGCCGACAGCTTCGTGTTCATGGACACCAGCACCTACGACCAGGTGCAAATCCCGTCGGAGACCATCGGGGAGGACGCCTTGCTCATGCCCGAGCAGATTGTGGTGGAGGTGCTCTTCTTCAACGAGCGCGCAGTGGGCGTGACCTTGCCCAATTTCATTGAACAGAAGATACTGGAAACCGAGCCCGGGTTCCGCGGTGACACCGCCACGGGCGTGACCAAACCCGCCAAGATCTCCACCGGCGCGACCATTGCGGTGCCTCTCTTCATCAACGCCGGCGATACCATCAAGATCGACACGCGCAGCGGCGAGTACTTGGAGCGCGTTGGTCGAGCCTGAGGCTAGCTTCTTCACCACAGAGAGCACAGAGGACACAGAGAGCCGGAAAGGGAAGGGTGTGAGATAGCTAACTTCTTCTCCGACGGTGGTGGGGCTGCGCGGTGAAGCTGCCGAGCAGAAAAGCGGGGCTCGAAGCACGCGCGGAAATACGACGGGCGGTGCGCGCATGGTTTGAAGGACAGGGTTTTCTCGAAGTCGACACCCCGGCGCGGGTTCCCTCGCCCGGCCAGGAAGTTCATCTGCAGGCCATCCCCGCGGGTGAGGCGCGCTATCTCATCACCTCGCCTGAGTACCACATGAAGCGCCTGGTGGCGGCCGGCCTTCCGCGCATCGTGCAGATCTGTCGCTGCTGGCGCGGCGGCGAACGCGGCAGCCACCACGAGCCCGAGTTCACCATGATCGAGTGGTACCGGGCGGGCGCCAGCCTGGACGAGATCGCGTGCGACTGCGAGGCGCTCATCGCGGTGGCGGCGCGTGCGGTCGGCCATTGGCCCGCGGTCGACGTTCCGGCCAGCCGGGGGCGCGACGGGAAGCCCGAGAAGTTGGCCGTGCGGGCGCCGTTCGAGCGGCTCACGGTGCGCGAGGCGCTCTCACGCTTTGCCGGGATTGCCCTGCGCGGCGACGAGAGCGTGGACGAGTTGCGTAGCTTGGCAGTTCGCGCTGGTTGCAACCTCGGCACCGCCACAACCTGGGATGACATCTTCTTTCAGGTATTCCTCGACCGGGTCGAGCCGCACCTGGGCCGCGAGCGCCCGACCTTGGTTTTCGATTGGCCGCTGCCCTTGGCTGCGTTGGCTCGACGCAAGCCAGACGATCCCCTGACCGTCGAGCGCTTCGAGCTCTACGCCGGCGGGCTGGAGCTGGCCAATGCCTTTGGCGAGCTCTGCGATCCGGTCGAGCAGCGGGCGCGTTTCGTCGCAGAGGCCGAACAGCGCCGCCAGCAGGGCAGGGCGGTCTATCCCATCGACGAGAAGCTGCTGGCTGCCCTGGCCAACATGCCACCCACCTGTGGCGTGGCCATGGGATTCGACCGCCTGGTCATGTTGGTCACTGGTGCCGACAGCATCCGCGATGTCGTGGCCTTCGCGGATGATGAAGTCTGACCACCGGTGTGCCAAAGCCCGCGCTTTTTCGGCAGACAGTTGCGAATACATATCAACCATGATATGTATTCTGTGGTGAAACTGATTATTCGAGAGTACCTCACTGCCGGTGGCGTCAGCCCCTACCGACGGTGGCTGGAGACTCTCGATCTTCCGGCGCGGGCGCGCATTCAGGCCAGGGTCCTGCGCTTCGAGATCGGCAATCTGGGCAACCACAAGTCGGTCGGCGGCGCTGTATGGGAAGCCCGACTCGCTTTCGGACCCGGGTAACGGCTCTATTTCGGCCGGTTCGGGCAGGAGCTGGTCCTTTTGCTTCTAGGAGGCGACAAGGGCTCACAGGCCAAGGACATCCGGACCGCAAGACAATACTGGACAGATTTCTTGGAGGTGATGAAACATGGCAAGGCGCAGTAGGGATTGGAACGAAGGCCTGGCTCGGGACCTGCAGAGCCCGGCGTTTGCCCGCGAGTTCTTGGTGGCCGCGATTCGCGAGGGAATTCCCCTGCAGCAGGCGCTGGGAAAGGTTATTCGAGCCGCCGGGGTGAAGGAGTTCGCGGCGCGGGCCGGCGTGGCCAGTCCGAACGTCCTTCGCGCCATCAATCCGCGCCACAATCCGACGCAAGAGACCATCAACCGCTTGCTGCGACCACTGGGCCTCAGGCTGAGCCTCGCGCTGATCGAGGAGAGGGGGGCAAGAAGGCGGCCTGAACGCCCGGTGAAGAGCATCTATCCGATCGACGAGAAGTTACTGGCAGCCTTGGCCGACGGGCAGCAAGTCCGACCGAAGCGGCAAGCCGGGCGTGGACCAGGGAAGCATCGACAAGTTCTGCGAGTGGTTGGGTCATCTCGACCGGTATCTGCCTGACAAGTTCAAGTCCGATGCGGTGCTGGGTAGAGAGGTTCCGGCGGAGACCGAGCCGGCGGCTAGATAGAGACTTGCGACCCGCGAGCCGCGTGCCGCTCGCCTCCACGTCTACGACCTCCTGCGGCTATCGCGGAACCCCCTACCGGCTTAGATTGACCCCGGATCACCCCTCTGCTAAACGTTCCCCTTCGTGACTCAATACTTCGTCTCATTGGCCCAGGCATCGTCTTCGGGTTCAGCATCTCCGGGCGGTGCGCTCGGCGGCATGTTGATTCCCATGCTGCTGATTTTTGGCGTCATGTATCTCTTGGTCATTCGCCCGCAATCCAAGAAGGCGAAAGAACACCAGAAAATGCTGTCGGAATTGCAGAAGGGCGACGACGTCGCGACCAGCGGTGGGCTCATCGGGCGCATCACGGGGATCAAGGACGACGTGGTCACGTTGCAGGTCCAGGAGGGCGTCCGTCTCCGCGTCCTGCGCAGTGCGGTAACGGGTCGTCACAAATTCAGCGAGACACCCAAGTCGGACGACAAGGCCTCCTAGCGCAGCAAGGATCATTTCATGGAACGATCGTGGTGGTGGAAGGCCCTCCTTTATGGATGTGCCATCATTCTCGCTGGTCTCTACTTGGTGCCCACCGTGGTGCCTGAGGAGAAGCGTCCCGCTTTCTTCAAAGACCACTTCACCAAGCGCATCCAGCTTGGCCTGGACTTGCAGGGTGGCCTGCACCTCGTCTACGAGGTGAATATCGACAAGGCTGTGTCCGGCAAGGTGGACCGTCTGTCCAACGACATCGAAGACGCCATCAAGAAGAAGGCGGCGGATGTCACGGTGGGGCGCGAGGGGCGCGACGACATTTTGGTTTCTTTCAAGAATCCCGCCGGCCTGGCCGGCGTGGATGCGGAACTGCTCAAACCCTACCGTCGCGAGCTGGACGAGATCAGCCGTGATGCCGCGGCGGGCACGCTTCGCCTTCGTTACGACCCTGACCGCGTGGCCGAGGTGGAGGAACTGGCGTTGCGTCAGGCCATCGAGACCATCCGCGGCCGCGTGGACAAGTTTGGCGTGGCCGAGCCCACTATCATCAAGAAGGGCACCGACATCGTGGTCGAGCTGCCTGGCCTCAAGCAGTCCGACTTCGAGCGCATCAAGAGCATCATCGGCCGCACCGCCCAGCTTGAGTTCAAGATCGTCGACGATGGCACGGAGTACATGAAGAAGCTGGCCGCCGGCCTGGCCAAGGACGGCCCCATAAAGGCTGAGCCCGAAACCTGGACCGAGAAGCACTCGGGCCAGCAACACGAAGACGTGTACCTGCGCACCAAGGACCGCCCCGGGCTGGAAAAGTTCATCGCCGGCTTGTCGGGCGATTTGGCGGTGCCCCCGGATCGCGAGCTGGTCGTCGAGGAGATCAGCCCGCGTGAGAGCGGGGAAGCCGCGCCGGAGAAGTTCTATCGCACCTACCTGCTCAAGAAGCGCGCGGGGGTGACCGGTGAGTATCTGGCCAACGCCGACGCAAGCTGGGACGAGATGGGTCGGCCCGAGGTGTCGTTCACCATGAACCGGCAGGGCGCTGACATGATGGAGAAGCTGACCGGCGAGAACGTGGGCCGCAAGATGGCCATCGTGCTCGACGACAAAATCACCAGCGCGCCGGTCATCGAGTCCAAGATTGGTGAGCGGGGCCGTATCACCATGGGCGGATATGGGGATCCCTTCAAACTGCAGCAAGAGGTGAAGGATCTGGTGGCGGTCCTGCGCTCGGGTGCTCTGCCCGCGCCACTCAAGAAGTCGTTTGAAACCCAGGTGGGGGCCACCATGGGTCAGGACTCCATCGACAAGGCCAAGTTCTCGATGCTCGTCGGGGCGGTGGCAGTGGTTCTGTTCATGCTCATCTACTACCGGGTGGCCGGGTTGATTGCGAATCTGGCCATGGTGCTCAACATGTTGTTCATGGTGGCCATCTTGGCTGCCTTCGAAGCCTCGCTGACCTTGCCCGGCATCGCGGGCTTGGTGCTCACCATCGGTATGGCGGTGGACTCCAACATCATCATCTACGAGCGCATACGCGAGGAATTACGTCACGGCAAGTCGCCGCGCACGGCGGTCGATGCGGGCTTCCAGCGCGCGTTCTGGACCGTGTTCGACGCGCACGTGACCAACTTCGTGGCCGGTATCGTTCTGTACTCGTACGGATCCGGCCCCATCCGCGGTTTCGCAGTCACCCTGCTGGTGGGCATCGTTTCTAACCTGCTCACCTCGGTGTGGATGTCGCGCTGGATGTTCGACCTCATCGTGGGCCGCCGCGGGTCGGTTCCCGCGACCCTTTCCATTTAGCTGGCAGGAGAATTACCGATGGCGGCGAATCAGAAGTTCTTCGAGGTCATCAAGCCCGGCATCGACCTCGATTTCATCGGCAACCAAAAGTACTGGATCGGATCTTCCATTACCCTGGTGCTGATCACCTTCCTCATGCTCCCCATAAACGCCTACCTTATCAAGGGGCGTGGGCATGCCTTGAACTGGGGCGTCGACTTCCGCGGCGGCACCGAGATCGTGGTCGACTTCTCCAAGCCCGTCGACGCGGGCGCGATACGCGCGGCGCTGGAGGCCAGGGGGTTCGAGAACCCTGACGTGGTGAAGTACGGCAGTGCTCTGGAGCGCGGATCGAGCAACGCATACATGATCCGAATGGGCGCCGTATCGGTGTTGTCGGCGGAGCAGGCCAAGAAGTTGGAGGTGACGCTGGCCCGGGTGGGCGATGCTATTCTGAAGAAGTTCGAGTTCTCTGAGGGCGGAGACAAGGTCTACATTCGCTTCGACAAATCCGTGGATCCAGCGGCGCTGGCCGGCGCGCTCAGGACGGCTGGCACCAACACCACGGACAAGGGCGTTCAGCAGTTCGGTCCGCCCCAGGACCACACCTACGAAGCCACCCTGGTCGGCATGGAATCCGAGGTGCGTGCAGCGCTCGACGCCAAGCTGGGCGCGGGTACCGTGAGCAGCATCCCGCAGGTGTCTTCGGTGGGCGCCAAGGCCGGCAAGGAGCTCCAGCTCGACGGAATCCGGGCGCTGCTGGGTGCCATCCTGCTCATCGTCGTCTACATCGCCTTCCGCTTCGACTTCCGCTACGGCCCCGGCACCATCGTGGCCCTCTTGCACGATGCCATCCTCACGGTGGGTGCCTTCGCAGTCACCTACAAGGAGTTCTCGCTCACTACCCTGGCGGCGATCTTGACCATCATCGGCTACTCGATGAGCGACACCATCGTGGTGTTTGACCGTATCCGCGAGAACGCCAGCCGCTATCGCGATCGTGCCTTTGATCGCGTGGTCAACCACGCAATCAACGAGACCTTGTCGCGCACCATTCTGACCAGCTGCACGGTGTTCTTCGTGACCCTGGCCATGAATATCTTCGGCACCGGCGTGATCCGCGACTTCGCCTTCGCCATGAACGTGGGCGTCATCGTAGGCACGTATTCGTCGATCTTCATCGCCAGCCCCATCCTCATCTGGTTGAATGACAAGTATGTGGCGGCGCAAAAGCGACAGGCGGCTCGGCCGGCGCGCCGGCCAGTCCGGCGTGAAGAAGAAGAGCCGGTCGAGACCTGATGGGACCGGGCCGATGCCCGCCGGCTGGTCGCAATCTTGACCCTCACCTGGCGAGTCCGTCCGACCGATAAAGCCACGGTAGCGCGCCTACGTGATGAGCTGCACCTGCGTCCCCTGACCGCCACGGTGTTGGCGGCGCGTGGCTTGTGCGAGCCGGAAGCGGCGGGCCGCTTCTTGGCACCTCGGCTGGCTGATCTGCGACCGCCTGACGGGATAGCGGACTTGGATCGCGCGCTCGACCGGCTGGTGCCAGCGGTGACTGCGGGCCAACGCATCGGCGTGTTCGGAGACTACGACGTGGACGGGGTGACCACCGCGGCCGTGCTTACCACCATGCTGCGTGCCTTCGGGGCGCAGGTGGTGGCGCGGGTGGCCCACCGTTCGTCGGGCTACGGCCTATCCCCGGCCGACGCCACGCACTTTCTCGACCAGGGCTGCACCCTGGTGGTGACCGGTGATTGCGGTACCACCGACGGGGAGGCCATTGTGCTCTGCCGCGCGCGCGGCGTGGACGTCATCGTCATCGACCACCACCACGTGCCCTCGGGGCCATCAGCCGCCTATGCCCTGCTCAACCCCCATCGCAGCGACGACAAGTTTCCCTTCAAGGGCCTCGCCTCGTGCGGGGTGGCGTTCTACTTGGCGGCAGCCTTGCGCACGCGTCTACGCGGGCAAGGGCACCCGGCGGCGGAGGCCTATGATCCACGCGAGGTCTTGGACCTGGTGGCGCTGGGCACGGTTGCGGACATGGTTCCCTTGCGCGAGGAGAATCGCATCCTGGCCTCCATCGGTCTTCGTGATTTGGCGGAGTTTCGCCGTCCCGGACTGCGCGCCCTCTCCGAGATTGCGGGTGTCGAGCACGGCTCGGTGCTCACGTCCGATGTGAGCTACCGCTTGGCTCCGCGCCTGAATGCGGCCGGCCGGCTAGGCGACGCGCAGGTGGCTCTGGATCTCTTGCTGGCCTCCGACGCGGCCGAGGCCAGCAGGCTGGCGGGCGAGCTCGATGACATGAATCGGCAGCGGCAGAGAATCCAGGACCAGATATGGACTGAGGCGGTGCGCGCGGCAGAGGAGTTCCCCAACGATGCAGCCCTGGTGCTGGGCGCCGAGGGCTGGCACCAGGGCGTGGTCGGCATCGTGGCGGCCAAGTTGGTCGACAAGTTCCGCAAGCCGGTGGTGGTGGTCGGTTTCAAGGAGGGTAGCGGTCGGGGCTCCGCGCGTACCATCGGCGGGCTCGATCTGTACGAATCGCTGGCCGCGTGCCAGGAACATCTCACAGTGTTCGGGGGACATGCAGCGGCGGCAGGCTTGGGATTGTCGGCCGCGCAGATGGAGGCATTTCGCGCCTCGTTCGTCGCCCAGGCCCAGCGCTATTTCGACGGCCGCCCGGAAGACTCTGCTCTGGAGGTAGACGCGGTGGCTGACCTGGCGGACCTGGACCTCTACCAGGTCGAAGAACTGGAGCGGCTGGCACCATTCGGCGCGGGCAACAGCGAGCCGCTGTTCGCCCTGCCCGGCGTGGTGGCGCTCTCGACCCGGGTGGTGGGTGCGTCGCACTTGCAGATCACCTTAGCTTGCGGCGCGGCCGTCAGTCATGCGATAGCTTTTGGCATGGCGAATCGCGATCCGGGCCAAGGAGCACAGCTCGACATCATAGGCACGGCCGAGGTGGATAGCTTCAGGGGAAACCGGCGGCCGCGCGTGCGGGTCAAGCAGATCTTGCGGAGGACGTCGTGAGCGAGCCGCGCAATGGCGACGAAGAACTGCGCAGGGGTTTTCTGGCAACCCTGCCGCGCGGGAGCATCACGCGCGTCTTCATCCTGTTGGCCCTGCTGGCCGGAGTGGTTGTGCTTCAGCGCAGGGCCAGCGCCATAGCGGGCTGCATGAATCAGACTTTCATGTTGCCCCAGCCGCGCGCCGCAGGCCCCGCGGCGGGCGACGCATCCGCGCGCGGTCCCATCCGCGTGCGCGTGCAGGTGCCGGAAGCAGCGACACGATGACCGCGGTTGGCACACCTTTGGTTTGGGGCCTGTTCGCCGTAGTGGTGGCCGTCGCGTTGGCCATTGACCTGGGCGTGTTTCACCGCGAGGCACGCCCGGTGCGCATGCGCGACGCCGCTGCCTGGGTTGCGGTTTGGTGTTCCTTAGGCCTGGCCTTCAACCTCTTCGTCTGGCAACGCTTTGGCGTGCACAAGGGGCTGGAGTTCCTGCAGGGCTGGCTGCTGGAGTTGGCGCTGTCCGCGGACAACGTGTTCGTGTTTGTGGTCATCCTGTCGTATTTCAAGGTCAATCGGGACGTGCAGCACAAGGTGCTGTTCTGGGGCATTCTGGGCGCAGTCATCTCCCGCGGGTCCTTCATCGTCGCCGGGGCCGCGACCATTCACGCGTTCCATTGGGTGCTCTATTTGCTCGGCGCATTTCTGGTGTTCACCTCGATCAAGATCCTGGCCCAGGAAGACAAGCCGGTCGATCCCTCGCGCAACCTGGTTTTGCGCTTGTTTCGCCGTCTGGTGCCCATCACGCCCGACTATCTGGGCGCGCGCTTCTTCGGGCGACATGAAGGACGCCTGATGGCGACGCCGCTCTTGGCAGTGCTGGTGGTGGTGGAGGCGGCCGATGTGATGTTCGCCGTGGATTCCATTCCGGCAATCTTCGGTGTGACCACCGATGTGTTCATCGTGTTCACCTCGAACGTCTTTGCCGTGCTGGGCCTGCGCTCGCTCTACTTCCTCGTCGCGGGACTGGCGCAGAGGCTCGTCTATCTCAAGTACGCCATCTCGGCCATCTTGGCCTTCATTGGCATCAAGGTCATGGCCCAGCCGCTCTTCCAGATCCCCGTGCTGATTTCGCTGGCCGTGGTGGTGGGGCTGCTCGCCCTAGCCACGGTGGTATCGCTGCTCTTCGGCCCGAAGCGAGTAGGCTAGCTGTTTCACCACAGAGAGCACAGAGGCCACAGAGCCGGACCGGAAAGAAGAAAGGGTTGGGCTCGTGTCTGGTCCGAACCCTTTCCGTCCTTCCGGCCTCTGTGTTCTCTGTGCTCTCTGTGGTGAAAAGAGCTAGCTATCCGCGCGTAGCAACGAGCGCACGCCCAGCACCACGTCCAGCTTGCGGATGTCCGCCACCGCTTTCTGCATGGCGGACTCGCGGACTTCGTGGGTCAGGATGACCAGCTCGGCTTCCTTGCCGGTGGCTTCGTTCTGCTTGACGCCCGCGATGCTGACTTGGCACTCGCCAAATACCTGGGCAATGGCCGCCAGCACGCCGGGCCGGTCTTTCACCTCGAGCCGCAGGTAGAACTTGCTCACCACGTCGCCCATGGGGACCACGTGCTTCTTGCGCGCGCCGAAGTTCATGCGCGCGCTCACCCCGCCCTGGGGATGGTGCACGGCCAGGTCGATAATGTCGCCCAGGATGGCCGATGCGGTGGGCAATGCGCCGGCACCGCGTCCGTAGAACATGACGTCACCCACATAGTTGCCCCGCGCGAACACGGCATTGAAGGAATCGCTGACCGCGGCGAGCGGGTGGTCGCGCCGGATCATCATCGGGTGCACGCGCAGCTCGATGCTTTTCTGGTCGTGCTCGATGCCGATGGCCAGCAGCTTGATGACATAGCCGTATTCTTTGGCCAACTCGATGTCGCGCGCGGTGACTCCACGGATGCCTTCGGTGAAGATTTCGCGGTAGTCGACCGCGGTGTTGAAGGCCAAAGCGGCCAGGATGGCCAGCTTGTAGGCGGCGTCGTGGCCGTCCACATCCGCGGTGGGGTCAGCCTCGGCATAGCCCAATTCTTGCGCTTCGCGCAGCGCGGTCGCGAACTCGGCCCCTTCGCGATGCATTTTGGTCAAGATGAAGTTGGTGGTTCCGTTGACGATGCCGTACAGGCGCTCGAATCGGTTGACGGCCAGCGACTGGCCCAATGCGTGGATGACAGGAATCCCGCCGCAAGCGGAGGCCTCGAAGTGCAGAGTCACGTTCCGTCTTCGGGCCAGGGCGAGCAGCTCAGGCCCCTTCTTGGCAAGTAGCTCCTTGTTGGCAGTGACCACATGCTTGCCCGCCGCCAGCGCCGCCGCCACCAGGGAGTAGGCTGCCTTGACCCCGCCGATTACCTCGACCACAACGCGGATCTCAGGATCGTCTAGGACCTCTTGCGCGTCCTCTGCCAGAAGCTCGGCAGGCAAGCCGGTGGCCTTGCGCTTGGCTGGGTCGATGTCCACCGCCTTGCGCAACTCGACCGCCACGCCAGTCCTGCGACGCAGGTTATCTGCCTCGTCGACGAGGAGCTTCACCACACCGCCCCCAACGGTGCCACAGCCGATAACCCCCACTCCAAACTTGCCGGTCGCCATGACTAGTTTCTCCAGATCTTGTTGCCGCGTTTTGGCGTTTGCCTGTTTTTGGGCCCGCGGCTAACAACTAGCGCTCTTTCCGTCGGAGTTCAACGGTTGCTGAGTTGGTCAGCCTGCTAGCCTCCCACTGCGCACGCGGGGCCAAAATGTGCGCCTTTTCCTCGCAATCGGCCCCATACGCAACGCGGCGTGTCTGCTGACGATTGCAAGGAAAACGCTCCCGTGGTAAGAAGCTTCGTCACCTAAAAGGCACACCCCAAAGTCGTGGGCGGGCCATCGAGCCCGCCTTTTTTTTGTCCAACGAGACCCCAAAACATAGCCGCAAAGAATGCGTACCGACCCCCACGTGCTCTGGCAGCTAGTCGAACCCCCGATTCAGGGGGCGGGGTTGGACCTCATCGAGCTGCAGTGGAATCGTGAAGGCGAAGGCTGGGTTCTGCGCGTGTTCATCGACCGACCCGAGCCACCCCACCTACCGGGGACAAGCGAACCACCGGCGGACGTTCTGCCTCGTCTCGCGGTAAGCCACCAGGACTGTGAGCGCGTCAGCCGGGATCTGTCAGCGGCCTTGGACGTGGAGGACGTAATTCATCACACCTACAAGCTCGAGGTCAGCTCGCCGGGCCTCGACCGTCCGCTGCGCCGCGAGCACGACTTCCGGCGCTTTGCCGGCCAGCAGGTGAAGATTCGTTGTACCGAGCCCAGCGACGGGCGGCGGAACTTCTCCGGTGTGCTTCGCGGAGCGCAGAACGGCCAGGTCGAGGTCGATTGTGAGGGCAGGGTGTACCAACTGCCTATCACGGCTATCGCGCGAGCCAACCTGGTTCCGGACTGGGCCGCGGAGTTTCGCCGGCAAGCGGCCGGTGGCGAAGGCGGGTCCCGCCCGCCTGAGCTGGAGCGGAAAGGGGCGTGGGAAGATTCCCAGGGCGGGAGCAAGACACGGCACGACGAGAGGGTTGCGCCGCATGCGCCCCACAGGAGTGTGTCATGAGTGAAGGGACCAGCCTGAGTCAGGTCATCGATCAGGTCTCCAAGGACAAGAACATCGAGCGCAAGATCCTGGTCGAAGCGCTCGAGTCGGCGATCCTGACCGCGGCCAAGCGCGCCTTTGGCGAAGAGCGCGAGATGGAGGCCAAGTTCAACGACGCCACCGGACGCGTCGACCTGTTCCAGATCATCATGGTGGCCGACCCGGTGTCCAACCCGGCCAAGGAGATCTCGCTGGATGAGGCCAAGCAGTTCAACCTGCAAGCGGACGCGGGCGACGAACTGCTCTTTCAGATCTTCTTCGACGAAAAGGACCAGGCGCGGGCCGAGGAACAGGACGGCAAGTATGGGGCCTTGCTCAAGCTCAACCGGGCCTGGAAGACCTTCGGGCGTTTTGCCGCGCAGACCGCCAAGCAGGTCATCCTGCAGCGGGTGCGCGAGGCCGAACGCGACAACGTGTTCAACCAGTACCGCGACAAGAAGGGCGAGCTGATCTCGGGCATCGTGCGGCGCTTTGAACGCGGCAACATCATCGTCGATCTGGGCGGCGCCGAGGCGGTGCTGCCGGTGCGCGAGCAGGTGCCGCGCGAGTCGTTTCGCGCGGGTGACCGCATCGTGGCCTACGTGGTCGACATAGACAAGTCGGCGCGCGGCCCGCAAATCATCATCTCCCGCGGCCACAAGGGCCTGCTGGAGAAGCTCTTCGAGATGGAGGTCCCGGNNGGCTCGCGCGTGCAGGCGGTGGTGCAGGAATTGCGCGGCGAAAAGATCGACATCGTGCCCTACGACAACGACCCGGCCCGCTTCGTGTGCAACGCCATCGCGCCCGCCCAGGTTTCGCGCGTGATGATCGACGCTGCCAACCACACCATGGAGCTGGTGGTGCCCGACGACAAGCTTTCCTTGGCCATCGGCAAGAAGGGGCAGAACGTGCGCCTGGCCTCGCAACTCACCAACTGGCGCATCGACATCCACTCGGAAGCCAAGATGCGCGAGGCAGAGGAGCGGGCACGCGCATCGCTTACCGCCATCGAGGGGGCCACGCCCGAGATCCTGGAATCGCTGCTGCGGGCGGGTTGGGGCTCGGCCGAGGCTGTGGCCCGGGCCAGCGTGGACGAACTTGGCGCCTTGCCCGGGGTGGGCAGTCCGGAGGCGGCCGCTAGCCTGAGCGCGGCGGCAGGCCGGGCTGCCGCCATTGAAGAGCAACGCCGTGCCGAGGAAAAGGCGCGAGTTGAGGCCGCGGCGGAACCTGCGCCGGTACCCGTGGCATCCGAGGAAAGGACCTAGCGGAAGCGCAATACCATGGGGCGCATTTGTGAAAGGACGTGCATCGGTTGTCGGCGCGTCGTCCCGGCTAGCGAGTTGATTCGCCTGGCAGCGCCCGACGGCCGCGTGGCGATCGCGACACGGCGAGGTGGTGCTGCGATGCCGCGGCAGGGACGCGGGGCCTGGCTGCATCCCGGACTGCAATGTGTGACCGCGGCGGTCAAGCAGCGGGCGTTTCGCCGGGCATTCCGCGATGGGGTCGATGCTCCCGACCCGGCTCGGCTTCTCGGCGACATGCGCGTGGCGCTCGGGGTTTCGTCCCACGAGCAGGGTGAATCAAAATGATGAGCGGATATGAACGCAGAGATTCCGGCTCAGAGCCGTCGGGCACGGCCGTGTCCGCGGCGAAGATTCGCGTCTACGAGCTGGCCAAAGAGTTTGGCATGGCCCCCAAGGCCCTGGTGGCCAAGGTTCGCACCCTGGGCGTCGAGGTGGCCAACCATATGTCGAACCTGGACGGCGCCGATGCCGACCGGGTCCGGCGCGCGATTGAGCGCGAACGTCAGGAGAGTCTGGTCGAGGAACGCCTGAGCGACACGGTTATCCGGCGGCGGTCGCGCTCGGCGGGGGCCGCCCGTCCGGCGACCGCGCAGCCGGCTCCGCCGCCCTCCCAGGGGGAGATGGCACCTCCTGCGCCAGCGCCGGAGATGCCACCCGTGACCGCACCGGCACCAGCGCCGGGCGAGCCGGAAGCTACGGCGTCGGTGGCAGAGGCCCATGCTTCCTTGGTGAGCGAGGCCACCGCAGAGGCGATGCCGGCCGGGGCGGAGGAGCCCGCCGGTGCTGCCCCGGCCGAGGTTGCGCCTGAGGCGGAGACCGAGCCCATCTTGCTGCCGGGCGAGGCCAGGTTGATGACCCCGCCCCCGGTGCCGGTGAAGATCCCGCAACCGGTGGTGACCGGTTCGGCCGCAACCGGACAATTCATCCAGTTGCCCGGTTTGGTCGCGCGCGAGGCTGGGGTTCCCAAGATCGAGATCAAGGACAGGGACGAGGAACTGCGCCGCATGGGACGGGGCAGCCTGATTTCGCGTGGCCCGGGTGGCCGTGACTGGCGTGCGCCGGGCGCCCCGGGGCAGCGGCCGGGTGGGCCACCCCGTAAGAAGGTGGCGATGGCCGGCAAGAAGCTCAA
>PMBS01000165.1 GCA_003153015.1 Myxococcales bacterium | reverse complement strand
GTCCCCCAAGATCTTATCTCTACTGGGAACGTAACCGGCCATTTCAGCAGCCCCTATTGGGACGGCGTGCATCCGAGCCTGTACTTTAAGGGAAAAGCTGGTGGGACGCGGGCCATGATGGACATGGGATTTGATTTCACGAATGGCGCCTGGTCCATGCGGTTCAAGTTCGTGCGTAGCCCGATAAGCAACTTTCCCAACAACCACAACGTCAGATGTCTCGACCTTAATCAAGACGGCAAAGACGAATGTATAAACGGCGGCTATGCCATCGATGGGACTGGAACGGTTCTCTGGAATCAGGCTTCTCAGGGCATAACCCACGGCGACCGGTGGCATGTGGGCGATCTCGATCCCACCCGGCCCGGCCTGGAGGGCTGGGCCGTTGGACAGTCTTCTGGATATGACTGGTACTACTATGACGCCAAGACCGGCACCGTACTGCGAAAGTATGGCCCCGGTGTGGTCGACATGAACCGCGGGACATGCGGAGACGTCGACCCGGCCCACAAGGGCTACGAATGCTGGACCGACAGCAAGGTGTGGAACAATTCGGACTTGAGCACTGCCACGGCCCTGAGCTCTGCGGCTCCTACGGAAATAGGGTCCGGTGCGCCGGCGCCGAACTTTCGCATCTTCTGGGACGGCGATCTGTTGAGCGAAAACCTGGACTCTAACACTGTATCAAAGTGGGCCTATCCGGGCATGCCCAGCGGCGGGTTTACCAGTGCGAATCTTGCCGGCATGGTGCCAACGCGTAACGCGGCCCCCCTGTACGGCGATATGTTCGGCGATTGGCGCGAGGAGGTGCTGTTCGAACAATCCGGAGGTACGTCGATAAGGATCTACTCAACCGCCATTCCAACCGACAAGCGCATCTACACCCTTATGCACGATCCAGAATATCGGAACAGCATGAACGAAAAGGGCTATCAGCAATCGCGCATGTTGGACTACTACCTGGGCGACGGGATGACCGACCCGCCCAAGCCCAATATCACCTATCCCAACGCAACCCCCGGCGGGACGGGCGGCTCGGGCGCCGGCGGGGCCACCGGGGCCGGAGGCGCGGGCGACGGCGGGGCCGTCGCTTCGGGCGGTACACCCAGCACGGGTGGTGCTACGGGTGGTCGCAGCGGTAGAAGCGGCGGCGTGGCGGCGAGCGGGGGAGGCCCCGCGACCGGAGGCGTTCCTGCGTCAGGCGGCGCTGCGTCGGGCGGGACGCCTGCATCAGGTGGGGCGCCGGGAACCGGCGGCAATCCTGCGAGCGGGGGGAGCACCGTGGTCGCCAGTGGAGGTGCGGGGGTGGCCGGATCGGGCGGGACCTCTGCGGAGCCTGCAAGCGGGGGTGACACGGGCAGCGGAACTGGGGGCGCCTCCGGCGGACAGAGCGGCACGAGTATCCAAGTCGCGGGCGATTCGGGCTGTTCGTGCGCGATCGGCGCAGCCTCGGGACGCGCCTCGGCTGGCTATCTGGTCGCGATGCTGGGCATGTTGTGCCTGGTTCTGACTCGGCGCCGTCGGCGATCGTAGCGGCGGCCGCTGGCGGCCTCTAGTTCGCGCCCCTGAGCAGCGCGTTGCTGGTCATGGCGAAGCGCTGCTCTGCGTCCCCAATCTCGGGTAGCCTATGGGCAGCGCGGAGTCTCGCGAAGAATCGTGACTACTTCGGGCACCTACAAGTCGACCGGAATCCACGCCGGACTCGCCTTGGAGGGGAACATGAGATCCGTCCTGTCAACGCCCATTCTGCTGGTCTGTCAGCTTTCCCTAGTGCTGGCTGCGGGTGGAGCCTGCAGTTCAGCAAATGTCTCGGCCAGCGGAGCCGGCGGGTGCGCTGGGACCGCCGAGGGTGGGACGGTCGACGGTGGGAACGTCGGCGGCAAGGACGGAGGGGCTAGCGCTGGCACAGGGGGGCTGTTTCTGAACATCCCTGACGCGGGGCCAGTCGACGCCTGCGTCGCGGCCACCGCCGCCACCGCGTGCAAGTCGTATTGCGGCCTGATCGGTGACGGCTGCAATGGCAAGATCGATTGCGGCAACAACTGCCCGGCCGGATGGACTTGCGATACCACCAGTCATACCTGCGTTTGCGGGCCTGACATCAAGCCCCCATTCCAGTGCACCTACACCACTGGCTCCACCAGCGGCTCCTACTGTGGCAACATCTCCGACGGGTGTGGTCACAAGCTTCCGTGTGGCGACAATTGTGCCGGCCTCAGCAATGGCTGGGTGTGCGAGAACAGTCTCTGCGTGGGCAGCGCCGCCGTCTGCACGCCCACCACCTGCGATCCGGTGGCCGGAGCGCGATATTGCGGAAAGGTGGGTGATGGTTGCGGACGCGGAATCGATTGCCCCGACACCTGTGCCAGCCTCAATCCGGGGTGGGTGTGCAACACCGCCACCAGTTCCTGCGTGGGCGGGCTTGACTGCAAGAAGCTCGTCTGTGACGGTGGCCCGAATGCAAGGTACTGCGGCAAGGTTGGCGATAACTGCGGCGGAACAATCGACTGCGGGGACACCTGTTCGGCCTTCAAGGCCGGCTGGGTGTGCAACACGAACCAAGGTCTGTGCACCGGCGGGCCCAGTTGTGTTCGCACCGCGTGTACGGTAGCGGGGGGTGGCCAATACTGCGGCGACATCGGCGACGGGTGTGGGGGAACCCTCCACTGCGGCGACTGCCCGGGCAGCGGGACCTGCAACAACAACGTCTGTCCTGCCTTGAGTTGCGGTTCTATGTGTACCGCACAGGTGAAGTGCACCACGGGTACCACCAGCATCACCGGAACTGTCTACGATCCGGCTGGCAAGGTTCCGCTGTACAACGTCATCGTCTACGTCCCCGATGCGCCGCTGGCCACTATCTCGACCGGCGCCTCCTGTGACACCTGCTCGGCGTCGGTGTCGGGCAAGCCTATCACCACCGCGCTCACGGATTCGAGCGGCAACTTCAAATTGGACAATGTCCCGGTGGGCGTGGACTTTCCCCTAGTCATGCAGGTGGGCAAGTGGCGCCGCCAAGTCACCATCAAGGCGTCGGAAGTCAGTCAGTGCGCAAGCAAGGCCATTGCGGACGCCTCGACCGGCCCAGACCGGCGCTTGCGTCTGCCGCGCAACCAGACCGAAGGCAGCATCCCCAAGATCGCCATCACCGCCGGTGATGCTGACCGGCTGCAATGCCTGTTTACCCGGATAGGCGTCGATACCGCGGAGTTCACCAACCCCGATGGCAAGGGCGCAATCAACATCTACAACGACAACTACGACCTGAACGGCAACGCGAGCTACGACAACGGCACTGCCTGGCCGTCAGCGTTCCCCTTCTGGGCGAACCTCGCGGCGATGATGAAGTACGACGTGATCCTGATGGCCTGCGGTGCGAGCCAGTCCCGCTACAATGGCAACAAGAAACCGGCCGACGGTACCGACCCCACTGCCAGCGGCAACGTCCTGACCGACGCCATGAAGCTGAACATGGTGCAATACCTGGCGCAAGGCGGCCGCACCTTCGCCGAACACTATCATCTCGGCTGGCTCAAGGCGTACCCGCCGCTCAAGGACATCGTCAAGTATCCTTGCGTGGCCGGGGGCACGGACAACCCATGCTCCATCGCTCCCGACGGCCATGCGCCCTTTGGCGACGTGGCAACCTGGGTGGACGACAGCAGCAGCGACCTGGGCAGCAACATCACGGCGAGCATCGATCAGAGCTTCCCCAAGGGCCAGGCCTTCGCGAGCTGGCTGCAAGCTGTCGGCGCCAGCACGACCATGGGCACCATCCTACTGGGCAGCGACGTGAAGCAGACGGCCATCGATACCATCCAGCCGCCGTCACAGAAGTGGATCACGCAGCCGGGCTACGTTCACTACTTCACCTTCAATGCACCTACCACTGCGGCGCCCGCGGCTCAGTGCGGCCGTTTCGTGTTCACCGGTCTGCATGTGGCGAGCGCGGTGGTCTCGGGGGCCGACGCCGACACCAAAGACGCCACTTTCCCCACCGGCTGCAAGACCACCCGCGACCTATCCGCGCCGGAGAAGGCGCTGGAGTTCATGATGTTCGACCTGGTGTCGTGTCTGATGCCAGACCCTGCCATTCCCACGCCGCCACCAGTCGGGGGAAGCTCCGCCCCCGCTGCGCCGCCAACCGCCGGCGGGGCGCCGCCGCCACCACCACCGCCGCCGCCGCCACCGCCACCACCACCACCCATCAAGATCGAGTAGCGCTGGCCAACGATGGCTGGCCAGCCCGAGGTAGGAACTGGTTATGGCGCGGTCTTCGTCCGTGCCCGCAACTGCGCCGTGGCCTCCAAGCCCTTCTTGGCGCTCTCACGCACAGCCGGCGCTCGGTCGTTTTCGGCAATGCGGAAACGCTGTTCAGCCGCCGCCAATTCGTGCGATTCGATCAACAGCCAGCCGAGCATAGCGGACACTTCGCCCGCTCGGGGAGACCCTGGGAAGAGACGCAGGAACTCATACATGGCCTGGCGGGCTTTGGCTACCGAGCCCTGGCGCGCCAGCGCGACCGCTTCCCAGTAGCGCGCATCCTCCGCCAGGGCTGAGGTCGGTGTGGCTTGCAACGCCCGCCTCATGGCGGCGATTGCATGAGGATAGTCGCCGGAACGAAATGCCTGCCAACCCTCGGCGAAAGCCAGTTCCGCCGGGCTGGGCAGGTGCGTGGAATTCGGTGAAGGCGTTGCGGCCGACACCGAGGCCAGCGCTCCTCGTGGTCTGGCGGTCGTCGCTTGCCGCCCAGGAGCCTTTCCGACAATGGGAATCCGGCGATCCCACGCTTCGGCCGAAGGCTCGGTCGTTGCAGCAGCAGGAGCCAACGACGTCGCCTTTGCAGGCGCGGATACGGTTTCGGGCTTTGCCTGTGGCTCGGACTTTGCGCCCGGCCTGCCCTGATCTCGGTCGGTGACGGCCGGGGTTCCCCCGCGGTGCCTCTGCAACCACGGGATCGCTACGGTCCCTACGGCCGCAAGCACGCCAGCCGCACCCAGGACCACGGCCACGTACACGGCAGCCTGCGCCCAGCGTGGCGAAACACGCCGACGCCGAATCTCGGTTGCCGCAAACAGGAGCGCGCTGCGCGTCTGCTGTCGCCGTCCGACCTCCGGCGCCTTGGTCGGAAGCTGACGCACAACTTCGATGAGCCTCTTGGTGGCGGCCCATTGCGATTGACAGTACAGGCACTCGTCCAAGTGCAGCCGAAGTTCCGGAACATCTTCGGGAGACACCGCGCGGCCGATTTCGGCGAAACGAGGGCAGGAGGCGCGCTCACTCATGGTTGCACCTCCTCAACCGCCGCGCGCAGCGCCCGCCGCGCTTCGAACAGTCGCCGACCCAGAGTTCCTGGTCGGACGTCGAGTGCCGCGGCCGCATCCGCGCCCGACGTCTCCTCAAGGTCGCACAGAACAAAGGCCGCCCGCAGATCGAACGGTAGTTGTGCGAGAGCCGCGCCCACGCGTTCAACCATCTGGTGGCGCTCGGCAGCCTGGTCGGGCGTCTGGCCCGGCGTCGGCTTGATCTCGCCCCACGCTTTGAGGAAAGACCGCCGCCGCACCTGATCACGGATGTGGTGGCGCCCAACGTTCGCGGCGATACCGAACAGCCAGGTTTTCACCGAGGAATTGCCGCGAAAGCGAGCGGCGGAGCGGAGAGCCTCAAGAAACGTGGTGTGGACCATGTCGTCCAGATCCCAGGGGCTGGCGCCCATGAGGCGCGCCAAGAATCGGTGGACCGCATCGCAATGACGGTCAAACAGCTCGGCCATCGCTCCCGGGTCGCGCAAGGCACACGCTGCCACGAGCACTTCGTCGGTGGTATCCGCCAACCACACAGACTTGCGCTGGAATGGGAGCAGTTTGCCTTCGTGCCTGCGGATCATTTTCTCAGTCAGCAACTACGGTTTTGAGCCCAATGCCGCGTTGACCATCTGTAAGGGCCTAGACTCATATCTTACCGATTGTTGGTGCCCGTCGCCGCAGACTTCTTCGCCGCAAACCTCCGCCTCGAAAGAACTGGTGCCGGATCGCGTTGCGACAAGCCCTACGCAAGTCCTGTCAACCGGCGTCAAGGCGCACGTAGAAGAGGTCCGTAGCGGAGGCCGAGTCCCACGCGCAAGAAGCCCAGCGGTTCGCCCGGTAACTCGAATCCACTCGAAGTGAGGTGCTTCCGGTGAGCGAACGGCGAAATGTCGGCCCGAAGACCTACATCTGCCGCCAAACCCAAGGCCAGGGGCCAGGAAAGCACAATCCTGGCCTCCGCGCGTGGTCCAACCGTCGTCGCGTTGCCGCCATGATCGCCCAGCAGAGCCGTTGTCGCCAACCAACCCGCTCCGAGACCGACCCCTGGGCCAAGGGTGCCGATTCCGACGCGCAGGGGCAGATCTGCGGTCAGGAGCGCATCGGCGCCGAGGCGGGTCAACTCGCGCTGTTGCTGTTCATTGCAGCTTGCGGCCGGACTGTCAGAAACCGCCGTGTACCTGGCACCAATGTTACCCGTGGCGGCGGTGTCACCAGCGACTTGGATCTCAAGTCCAATGCAGAACGACCGAACGCGCACGCAAGCTCCCAGCCCTGCGCCAATCCACAGAGAGCCGTCGGTAGCCAAGGATGTCCCGCCCATGACGGTCACACTGGCGCCGGAAGATGCGCCTCTATGGGCGGGTACCGATGACCGGGTCACCGCACCTCCCATCGGCACGACTTCGGTCGTGGGAATCTCGTGCGGCTCTAGCAAGGGTCTGGCGAGGTCGTCACGCAGCCACGATTCCACCACCGCGGCAGCGATCTCGGCATTCGCGACAATGCGTTCGACAATGTGGCCGTTCCGGTCGTGGATGGATAGCCGGATCCCCGAGGGATCGGGCTGCACGCGGACTTGCACCGCCTCCGCCCCCGCTGCCACCACCAGCACTTTGCGATCGACAAGACAATGCTCCAGCGCAGATACCATCTCACTGTCGCCATCGAGCACCACGGGTACCGCCCCATCCACGGAAGCCACAGATGCCAGAACGGCGAAGAGCTGCAAGACAACCACGGAGATTATCCTATGCCCCCGCAGGCCCACACCTGCAAGAACAACTACCGCCGTTCTTCCTCATATGCTGCGGTAATGACCTGGTCGGTGTCACCAATGATCCCGTTCAGTTCTGCAGGGCTGACCCTGAAAGGCTCCGTAGTAAACTCGGCCCGCTGAAAGCTCTTGGTAAACTTCTCATAAAAACGGGGGTCCTGCTGCGGCAAGACTATCGGCTTATGCGCTATGCCAGTGCTGTCTATGTAGCTAAGAAAAAGCTTCCCGAAGATGCCATCGTTTCGTTTACTCGAAAAGATGATCCATCTGCTGTTGCTTGACCAGGCATGATAGGAATCGGAATGATCGCTGTTGATCTCGAGTTTCTTGTAGCTCTTCTTCTCGAGATCCATCAGATAAAGATCGGTACTTTGCCGAATGATTGAAAACGATCCACGGTCGGTCATGCAGAAAAGCAGGAACTTTCCGTCGGGCGACACTGCCGGAAAGGTGCACCCCAATCCGGTTTCTTTGGCCGAAACCAGCGTTTCCACCTCGCCCCAGGTATTGCGGTCGGCGTCGTAGCCGATGCGCTGGAGATCGTACTGCACCTTCTGGTACTCTTCCTTAGGTACCACCGGGCAACTCACAAAATAGAGGTATTTCCCATCGGGAGACCACGCGGGCTGGGTTTCCATCCTGTCCTTTTGCGAAATGGCCGCAGTGGTAGACACAGTATTGCTTCGAATGTCATACACTCCCAGATCACCGTCCAAATCGGTATACTCAAGCACCTCCTCGGCGCCCCTTCCCGCCACGAAAGGGAACACCGACACCTTGCCATCCATGGCGAGCGCCACCAGATTGCCGTTCGGGTGCCATGACGCATACGCCGACCCCGGCCTCCTTAGGGTCGGCGTAATGAGTGATGTCTTTCCCCGGTCGTGCAGCAACATGTAGTTCTTGCCGTGGAATCGCGCCTGAAAAAGGAATCTCTCAGTGGAATGCCGATAGAAGGTGTGGCAATTGAAACAGCCGTCCTTGGGTGAAAGGATGAGCTCCTCCCCGAAGGATTCCACGTC
Source organism: Myxococcales bacterium (assembly GCA_003153015.1). GTDB lineage: Bacteria > Myxococcota_A > Polyangia > Fen-1088 > Fen-1088 > Fen-1137. The sequence goes on along the minus strand of PMBS01000165.1, from coordinate 9,341 downwards.
GCGCTGCCGTATCTCCAACCTGTCCTTCATGTAGAATTGCGGGTACGTCAGCCGATAGGTGAGGTAGCGATCGATCCGTTCAGGTGCGATCCTGTTTGTAATGGGGGAAAAAGAGTACCAGCGTCCTTTTCGTTCGACGTAAACATGAAAACTCAGTTCGCTTCCCGCGTTCTCCTGCAAGAGCCGCCGCCATTTCCCCGCAGGAATGCTAATCTCAGGCGATACGCTCACCAGGGAAATCTTCGGTCCTTTGATCGAGCTGATCACCACAGCGAATCTTTCACCGGAATCGCCGATCGCGAAGTTTAGCGGCGCTATGTTGGGCGGAATAACGCTGCCCGAGTAGTCCGGCCGGATCGTTGGGACGCTTCCCGCTGGGAGGGCTGAACCCTCATCAAACCCCGTGCACGAAATGCCCGCTCCCGAGGCCACAGCCAGGCATGCCGCGAGCACTACTGAATTGGATCGATGGTATACGTCCATGATTGCCTTTGATTTGCAAGGCTTTGGTCTGTGAGGGACGTGTAGTAGTGGAGATAGGTGGTATCGAACCTCCTTGTAACACTGGCGCTCACGGCATAACCGGCAGCACGTTGTCGCAGGATGTTGGAGAATTCCATGAAGTCACGCATCGTCGTTTGGTGTATTCGCCTTGCGACCGCGGGTGGTACGTCCTGGCCGATAGCCGCGAGATACATCAGCGCGGCCTCTTGACAAACGCGCGGGATTGGAGCGGCACCCAACGCGGCGACTGAGCCGTCGCCCTGAAAAAACCTCTCATATATCTTCGCGATTTGTCCGTTGAGTAGATATGAGGACACAAGGTAATCGCGCGCCATACTGTTCTGCGGATTGTGCACTGCGAGCCGCTGCGCTATTTCGGAAAAAGGGGGCCTCCGCATCAACCCAGCGATGGGGTCGTCGGTCGGAAGTACTCGCGCCTTGATCGACATCAGATAGTCGTCGCCCTCCATCTTTTTCGGGTCGTCGGTATAGGCTAGGTAGCGGTCTGCCCACTCGCTTGACAGTAGATTCTGTCTTGTCATGGCCAGGAAGGGGCGACTGGCCTCATAATTGCCCTTTAGCAGATAGACCAGACCGATCAGTTGATAGGAGGGAAGCAGGTCAGTCCGATATTCCATGACATCGTACGCCGTCAGCTCCGCGTAGTTGATGAGCCCGAGTTCAAAGCTCACCCGGGCGCTCTGCTGGAGGTTGACCATGTATCTTCCCTTTTCCAGGTCCTCGCGAAGCGCCTCCGGGGTCACATTCGCGACGTAGGGCGGATAGAGTTGCCGGTACTTGAAAAGGTCGTCAGGCAACCCTCCCGTATGGTGCAGGGCTTCGAGTATGAACGGCGATACCAATACGGGCGAGGCATCCGCGAACGACGGTTCTTGTACCTCCTGCAAGACGGCAGACCACTGTTGCGTAGCGGAATGGAAGTTGAGCCTCAGGACGAAACTCCAATAGTCGTTGAAGGTAAGGCCTATCGTTGTCGCGCCGAGAAGGGACAGGGAGGCGATTGATGCCGCTCTTGTCCAGACAGGCCATCGTCTCGGGTTCGACTTCCCCCGACCGGAGAGAAGAGCCGACAGAAGCGGCGCGCCCAGGAGCAGCCCAAACAGTGCCTTGGAGCTCGGCAGCCAGGTCTGGAGCTCGGCGTAGCCGGCGACCAGAATCGGGAGCAAAGCGAGGCCGGAGAGCGATCGCTTCTTATACGCCACGGCAATGGCAAGCAACACCAGACCCATGAAGGTGACCACCTCAATGAAGGAAGCGCGGTGGATCGCAGCACCAAAGGCGGTACCAAAGGATTCTACCCTGGTATGCAGAAGGTAGAGATATCGCTGATCGATCAACAGAATGACAGATGCCAAGACCGCATACAAAGCCCCGACCCAACGATCGTCGCGGCGGAGAATCTCGAAGATCATGCATAGGGCAACGAAGAGCCAATAGAGGTCATGCACTATGAGGATAAAGAAGCAGGAAATAATGGAAAACGCCCCAACCCTCAGAAGCGCATTCCTTCCTGGTAGATGAATGAAAACATCGGCAAGCACGAGGGCCGAAAGCAGTTTGGTCAGGGGAATGATGCGGAATTGGTTGAGGGTACAGAGCACGAAGAAAAGGGGGACGACGATGAAAAGGGAGAAGCGTCTGCCAGTGAGCGTGGAATAGATCCTGTTGGAAGAGATGCCGGCCAGGAGTGCCAAGAAGACGGTTGACAACGCGCCCAACCAGGGGAGCGCGTTGAGCTGGAAAAGGAATTTGTCCGCATACGTCGTCACTCCCCCGGGCAGCACCGCGATATCGCGGAAGAAGGCGAACGTCGTCAAGAACAGTTCGGGATTCCAATAGTACAGAACCTGCGGTCTGATCCTTGCCTCGACGTACACGGCAGCCGCGGCAAACAAGAGGCAATAGAGCGCACCCTCGAAGGCGGAGGAATGGATCTTCTTCACGTGAATCACCCGGCAGTCGGTTGAACATAGCAGAAACAGGCCGGTTTTTCTCGCCCTCGCGCGTCCGCTAACCATGATCTCACGGAGCGCGATCCAACACGCTGCTGTCCAGTTCTTGCCCTACGGGGACTTCGCGATGGACGGCCATTCCGCGCGCTTCGCGCGCCCTCGTCCACCGGGCACACGCAGAGAGCCGATGGAAGGCCCTGGTCAGTTCCCTTTGATTACGGTGCCGTGGCTGATGTTGTCGCCGACATTGGGAAGCGTCGCCGCCGTCGTCCAAGTCTTGAAATCCGCCGAGCCGTCGCTGGATTTCTCGTGACCGCCCCCTCCGGCGTCACAGAAAAGGCGCCAGGTTCCGTCGGGAAGACCAATCACGGCCGGCGCCTCCTTGCAGCCGGGCCAGTGGCTTATTCCGTCGTAGGTCCAGGGACCATCCAGGCTGGGTGCCGTCCCATGTTGGACGTACGATCCCTTCGAGAACGAGTGGTAGGTGTCGCCAACTTTGACCATGAAGGTGTCGATGACCCCTGTCATCCCAATCTTCGTCCCCGCGCCCCACTTGGTCAGGGTGTTGTCGGTCGGCTCGTAGCGATAGGTCGTCGAGCTGTTGATGCTGACGAGGATATGAATGGTGCCGTCGCTGTCCTTGAACCATTCTGGCGCCCAAACGTTACTGGTTCCGGCGATGCCGCTGGGCACCTGGGTGACGGTGGTCCAGTCCTTCAGATTGGAGCTTGAAGCAATGGCGAAGCTCGTCTGGGAACCGCAGCAGCTAGCAGTCGGCGGCGTGGTGAAGGCCACGTAGAACTTGCCGTCGGTGTGCTTCATGATGCTGGGATCGCGTAGGTATCCGCTTGGCCCGACGTACCCGGTATCGTACAGCAAGGTGAAGTTCAACGCATCATTGGACGTGTAGATGATCAGATCAGAACTCGCAGCCGAGTCGTTGAAGCACGCGAAGATGTAGGGATAGCTCGGTCCGGTGCTGGTTGCACCACCGGAGCTGGTCGCACCGCCAGAACTGGTTGTGCCACCAGCGCGGGTTGCACTGCCGGAGCTAATCGCTCCGCCGGAGCTGGTCGCGCCACCAGAGCTGGTTGCACCGCCGGAACTGCTCGCACCACCAAAGCTGGTCGCGCCGCCCGAGCTGGTAGCACCACCTGCGCTGATTGCACCACCGGAGCTGGTTGCGCCACCGGAACGGATTGCGCCGCCGGAGCCGGTCGTACCGCCGGAGCTGGTAGCACCACCGGAACGGATCGCGCCGCCAGAACTGGTCGCGCCGCCCGCGCTGCTCGCACCGCCGCTAGGGCTCCCGCCAGACGCCACGGTTCCGCCTGAGGCATAGGTACTGCCACCCGTGGCACTCAGACCACCTGTCGATGTGGTCCCCCCGAGAGCAGGAGTCCCGCCCGACGGGGAGGCACCGCCTGTGGCAACACTGCCGCCGGTTGCGACACTGCCTCCCAAATCGACCGCACCGCCCTGTGAGGCGGTGCCGCCGGTCGAGGACCCGCCCGGCGTATTTGAAGAGCAGCCCCAGAACAATGGGACGCCAGCCAAGGCCGAGACAAGCGCGGACAATCGCGCCGCCGCCATGTGTGGATTGGGACGCGAATCTCGGCTCATTTAGTTCCCCTTGATTACGGTGCCGTGGCTGATATTGCTGCCGACCGTAGGCAGCGTCTGGATCTTGCTCCAGGTCTGGAACACGTCGGTGCTGTCGCTGTACATTTCGTGGCCGGCCGAACCGGCGTCCGTGTAGAAGCGCCAAGTTCCGTTGGCGAGTTCAATCAAGCAGGGCGCTTCCTTGTGATTGCCCCAGCCCGCCCAGTCACCGACGTCGGTTCCGAAATCCCATGGGCCGTCGAGACTCGTTGAGGTCGCATGCTCGACATAGGTGTCCTTCTCCAGCTTGGTAAACGCGTGGTAGGTCGTGCCGATCTTGACCATGAAGGTGTCGATGAAGCCGGGTCCAATATTGATCCATGTTCCTCCACTCCACTTGGTGAAGGTGCCGTCGGTCGGCTCGTAGCGATAGGTCTTGCCGTCGATACTGGCGAGGACATGAATGCTCCCGTCTGTGTCCTTGAACCATTCAGGTGCCCATACGTTCTTGACTCCGGCGACGCCGCAGGGCACCTGGGTGACGGTGGTCCAGTCTTTCAGATTGGAGCTTGAGGCAACGTTGAAACTCGACTCGGCCCCGCAGCAACCAGTACCCGACGGTGGCGTTGTGTGTACTATGTAGAACTTGCCGTCGGTGTGCTTCATGATGCTTGGATCGCGCAAGTTTCCGGTGGGCCCGCCATACCCCGTGTCGTAAAGCACTGTGAAGTTCAACGCATCGTCGGACTTGTAAATCATGAGGGTGGAAGCCGGAGCCGAGTCGTTGAAGCACGCGAAAATGTAGGGATAGCTCGGTCCGCCGGAGCTGGTCGTCCCGCCCGAACTGGTCGCACCGCCGTTGTTGGTTGCACCACCAGAGCGGGTTGCACCGCCGGAGCTGGTCGCCCCGCCCGAACTGGTCGCACCGCCGCTGTTGGTCACACCACCGGACCTGTTTGCGCCGCCGGAGCTAGTCGCACCGCCGGAGCCGGTTGCGCCACCCAAGCTGCTCGCACCACCGGAGTTGCTTGTTCCACCCGAGCTGGTCGCACCGCCCGAGTTGGTTGCACCGCCGGAGCTGATTGTGCCACCAGAGCGGGGTGCACCGCCGGAGGGAACTACGCCACCAGAGCTGACCACGCCACCAAAGCTGATTGCGCCACCAGAGCTGATTGCGCCACCGGAGTTGAGGCTCCCACCAGATGCCACGTTTCCGCCTGTGGCAGGAGACCTGCCACCTGTCGCACTCAGACCTCCTGCCGATGTGGTTCCCCCGAGAGCCGCGGACCCGCCCGACATGGAGAAGCCCCCGGTGGCGACGCTAGCGCCAGATGCGACACTGCCACCAAGATCGACCGTGCCACCCTGGGGAGTGGTGCCGCCGTTCGAGGACCCGCTCGTCGTGTTGGAGGAGCAGCCCCAGAACAATGGGACGCCTGCCAAGACCGCAACAAGTGCGGACAATTGCACCGACATGTGTGGATTGCGTCCCGAATACCTATCCATCATAGAACTCTTCCTATCTAGATCTCTCACGGGAGGTATGTGCCGCCGGGTGATTCCACCGGCTCAGGAAAGAATTGTCTCACTGTGACAACGGACGCCCCGGTATTCCTTGGCCCCGAACAGATGCCTTCAGCTACTGTGCAATGAGTGCCTCGGACGTGGCCTCTTTCCTGAGCCGGTTCCTGGCAGGAAGGGTACCTCTATTGCTGGAAGACATGCGCAGCGAAACCGACACCCAGGCTAGAAAAGGCGCCAAGATACTTGTGCTGCCGGCCGCGGATCTTTCGACCATCGACGACGCGGGCCTGGTGCGTGCGGTCCTGCATGGGGATCCCCGCGCGCCTCGCGTCCTGTGGGATCGCCATGCGCGTCTGGTCTATCGCATCCTGCGCCGCTCGCTAGGCCAGCAAAATGACGTCGAGGATCTGGTGCAGGAGGTCTTCCTGAGCCTGTGGAAGAGACTGCCGACCTTGCGCGATCCCAGGGCCCTGCCCGCCTTTCTGGTCACCATCACGACCCTCACCTTGCGCCACGAGCTCCGTCGCCGCTGGGTGCGACGCTACATGACCCTCGGCGCGAAGGAAGATATCGGCCCCGATCTGCAGGCGGTGCATCCCGATCCGGAAGCGCGCCAAGCGGTTTCTCGCCTCTACGCCATCCTGGACCGGCTTGGACGTGAAGAACGCATCGCCTTTGTCCTGCGCTACATCGAAGGCATGGAATTGACCGAGGTGGCCACGGCCCTCGAATTGTCCCTGGCCACGGCCAAGCGACGACTTGCGCATGCCCGCGCGCGGGTCGACTACCACATCGCCAGAGATGCTGGTCTGGCCGCCTACCTCTCGGGAATCGACGAGGAGTCCCCATGAACAAGCCGCAAGACTCCGACCGCGCGCTTCGCCACCTCTGCGAGCTGGCTCGTGCCGTCTTTACCGAAGACCTGTCACCGCGCGAACAGGCCGAGTGGAGCCGCCTGGAGGTGAAGCTGTCGGGACAACCGCGCCCGCGCCGCACTCTTGCCGTGGGCCTCGGCCTGGCCGCTGCCGCGGCCGCCGTGGTATTGCTGGCCTTGGGGTGGCATCAGACGCCGCCCAGCCTCGGGTTCCGCGTCGTCGACGAAGCCGGCGTGCCTCACGCCGCGCCGGATCTTGCTTCCGCCGGGCACATCGACTTCTCCGACGGGTCTCAGGTTGCCCTGGCGGCCGAGGCGCGCGCGAGTGTCACGGCCATCGACGCGCGGGGGGCGCACATCCGGCTTGAGCGCGGCCGGCTCTCCGCACACTTCGTGCAACTTCCCAAGGCGAGTTGGTCCCTCGCAGCCGGTCCATACCAGGTCCTGGTGACTGGAACGGCGTTCGACGTGAGCTGGGCGCCGGACACGCGTGACCTGGAACTCTGGCTCCGCCACGGCAGCGTCCTGGTGAAGGGTCCTAACGCCGGCCAGGGACTTGCCGTTGCCGCCGGCCAGCACCTCCTGGCCAGCGCAGCGAGCGGGCAGATCGTCCTCGACTCCATGGTACCCTCCGCCCCGCCGGCTCCGCCCATCGCCACGGCCGCGCAGCCGCCCGTTCCCGACCTCGCGCCGACACCCTCGCCTCCCTCCGAGCGTCCCCTGCTGTCCCCGCGCGAGTCGTCGCGTGGGCGCCTGGCCCCTTCACCGTCAGCACGAGCCCCCGAGCCATCGCTGGCTTGGCCGCGATCGTTGGCGCGCGGCGACTTCCAGCAAATCCTAGACGACGCTACGCACCGAGGACTCGACGAGGTGCTATCGGGCGCAGCCAGTGCCGACCTTGCTGCCCTCGCCGATGCCGCCCGCTACCGCCGCAAGAACGATCTGGCCCGGCAGGCGCTCCTGGCCCAGCGCCAGCGCTTCCCTCACACCTTGGCGGGACGCGATGCTGCCTTCTTCCTCGGTACCCTTGACGAATCCCGCGCCGGGCGCGAAGCCCGGACCAGCGCGCTCGAATGGTACGGGCGCTACCTGGCGGAGAACCCCGCGGGGAGCTACGCCGGCCAGGCCCTGGGCCGCCGTCTGGCGCTCTTCGAATCTCTGCACGACCGAGCTGCCGCGCGAGAAACTGCCGCCTCATACCTGGACAAATTTCCTACCGGCCCTTACGCCACCAAAGCCAGACGTATGGTCGAGTCCAGTCAGTAGCGCCTTCTCCTAGTGAAGCGTTGCCTCAAACCACCGAGGCGACGACGGCCGACNNCGGATGCTAAGGGACATCGCAATCGGCGCTTTGTCGACGTACGATTGAGACTTGTCTAATCTTCTTTCAAGTGGAGCCATTGCGGCGCCTAAAACGAAGGGCGACCATCACAAGCGCGAGCAGAGCGAACCCCGGGTAGCTCGTGGACTTTGTGCCGGCTATGCGGCAGGAGCATCCGCCGCTGCTTGCCTCTGTCGGGCCGGTCGCAGCCGACGTGCCACCTGTTGCAGCGGCTCCCTGAGTTCCACCGCTGGCTACACTGCCACCGGTTCCGACTCCGCCAGAACTTGCTACGCCGCCGCTTGCAGTGAATCCGCCAGTTCCGATTGCTCCGCCGCTCGCCACACTCCCGCCAGTTCCCACACTGCCCCCGGTTCCGACGGTGCCCCCACTGTTGGCCACGCCACCGGTTGCACTGCCGCCGGTCCTCCCGCCGGTCGCCACAGTGCCGCCGGTTCCCGGTGCGCCACCGCTTGACGTGGCACCGCCGGTCGCCACGGCGCCGCCGGTTCCCGGTGCGCCACCGCCTGATGTGGTACCGCCGGTCGCCGAAGCACCGCCGGTTCCAGTCCTACCGCCGGTTCCTGGAGCGCCGCCGCTTGCGGTCGCACCGCCGCTGGTTGCCGCGCCGCCGCTTGCGGTCGCGCCGCCGGTTGCGGTCCTGCCGCCGGCTCCCGTCGCCCCGCCGGTTCCACTGGCACCGGCGCTTCCCGTAGCTCCATATTCATAGGCGCCGAGGTCTGGGGCAGAGCCCACAAACGGCAGACCGACGTCTGTGCCTTTGTCGATCATTGCGCTGCCAGCAGCTAGTTTCAGAAAGTCAACATTGGGCAAACTGCCGTCGGCTTGGCGGGGTCCCATCGCCGGTGAAACCTTCTCCAAGGCCTGACCCGTCACCGTCAGGCTTGGATCGGTGATGCTAAGGAAATCCTTGGCTGCCGGGACGATATTCAGATCCCATGTGTTAAATTTGGTGTCAACCCCGTACCCGTTGACGTACTGGTTGTCGTTGGGAAAGCCGATGTTGTTCCTCAGTATGTGTGCCTTATCCCCCGACAGGGTAACGCCGTCAGTTCTTGTGCCGCCGCCGTTGGGTTCACTCCACGTACTCGCCAGCATGTTGTATTGGGTTCCATTCTGGAACGACGTATTGTTGTACCAGGTGTTCCCACCCGAGGAGTGGTTGGCATAAAACCCGTTCGCTTTGTTTTTCCAGGCGACGCAGTTTCTGACGAAGTGCCTGATGCCGGTCTTGCTGCTGCCGATTTTGAAGCCGTTACCATTTCCTGCCGAGCCGGTGCCATAATTGAAGTACCCAGCGCCCATGGCCCAGGAGTTTTCGATGGTGACCGGAGATTCGTCGCTGAGGAAGTCGTAACCATCGTCAGAGTTCCACCACGATCGGCAGCCCCTGATCGTGGTGCCGACGGTCCCGCTCCCGCCGTGGACACCGAAGCCGTCGGCATCCTCTCCGGCGCCGCCTCCGTTTTGTGAACCCGGATCGTAGTTGTCGTGCGAATCACAATTCAGGGCTAGGTTCCCC
>PMBS01000357.1 GCA_003153015.1 Myxococcales bacterium | reverse complement strand
GCGGCTCGGTGGGAAGCGGCGGCTCGTCTGTTGTCACCGGCGGAGTTCTCATCACTCCGGACGCCACAGGCCATGTGGACGCCAAGAGCAACTCCCTCGGGATCAACGGGAACTGGTTCTCCTATTCCGACACCGCCTCCACCATATCTCCCGGCACCGGGAGTTTCGCGAACGTGGGCGGCAAGATGTGCACAAAGGGAAGCCTCGTTGCGAGTTCGAGCGCGTACGGCGGTATCGGGTTTGAGTTGAACGACACGGGCGGGCAGCAGCCATTCAATCTGACAACGCATGGGGTTAAGGGGTTCAGCGTCGTGCTGTCGGGAACGCTTCCCACCGGCGGGATCCGCTTTGCCTACGGCAAGAAGGGGGACGACAACGTCTTCTTCGCCACGGTCACCGCGATTGGCCAGAGCACGGTTCTGGCCTCAGTTCCGCCTCTGGGGCAAGGCTCCTGGGAGAAGACGGAAACCTGGGATCCCACGATGATTGCTCTCATTGAATTCCAGATTCCAGGTTCGGCCACCGCCGCCAATCCTTTCGACTTCTGCGTCGAAGCACTCACCGCGGTCACCCAGTAGGCGAGCGGCTAGAAAAAGAAACTCAGCGCAGCGCAACTTCGCCTGCGGCACCTTGGCCGCGTGTTGTACCGGTGCCGTGCACCCGCGCCCAGGGCGGCGCGGTGGTTTCGGGGCTGCCGCACGTTGCGCAGAGCCGACCTGCGGTCGCCCCACGGCGTTCCCGACCCGCGCTTCGTTGCCGCTTGATCGTTTGCGCGCCACTTGACACGCCGGACCCGCGTGGGCATCGTCTTCCGCGTGGCCTTCCGGTATTGCCAGCACAGGGGGCAAGGAACGCAGCTAGTAGCGATGCCGCCCGCCTGCCGGATCGCATGCGGGACGATGCCAGAACTGGGTAGTGGCGGACGCGATCTCTTTGTTCATTTTCCAGGCAACTCTCTCAACCGCTAGCCGAGAACCTCAGAGATGAGCAACCAACGCGTCGTATGTTCGGGGGTGCTCGCTCTTGTTCTGGTAGCGACCTTGGGACTTTCTTGCGTGGAGCGAGACTGGAGCTTCTGCTCACCCTAGGACGAGTGCCAGAAAGGGTTCACGTGCACGGTGGATTGGAGGTGCGTACGAGAAGTCGACGGGGGAGCTGATGCTCTCGTGGCCACGGACAGCCGTGGCGTGGCCGACGAGGCCATCAGCGTAGAGGGGCCAGCCCTGCCCGACGTGGGCCCCGCCATCGGGCAGGATGTAGGTGGGGCTGACTCCACGCCTGTGTCCGCCACGCCCGACGCAGCAGTGAGCACCGGCCTGGACGGACCCGAGCCAGACCGAGCGCCGGTGTCTACCTCGCCGGATTCGCCGGCGGACACACAATCTGGCGCGACCGCGGAAGCGGCATCTGATTCGGCGGCGGATGCGCGAGCCCCTGATGCGCCCCCCATCGGGCCGACGGTTGACGCTCCCGGCACCTGCAGCACGGACAAGGACTGTTCGGCGCAAAACCCGCTCTGCTTGGGCAATCAATGTGTGAAATGCACCAGCGACAGCGACTGCGCCGCCCGGTCCGGGACGCCTGCCTGCGCCACCGCCAGCGGCCTGTGCGTCGTGTGCACGGCGAACAGGTACTGCAAGGGCGCCGCCGGGACATGCGACACAACCACCAACCAGTGCGTCGGATGCGTGACCCGTAGCGATTGCTCGGGTGCCTGCCAGACCTGCAGCAACGGCGTGTGCACCACGGTCAGGAATCAGCCCGATCCGGACCTCTGCCCAGGCACCTGCGACTCCACCGGTGCCTGCAAGGCCAAGCAGGGACAGACCTGCCAGACTGCCGCGGATTGCGCGGGAGGGCTTCCTTGTGCCGATGGCTACTGCTGCAACAGCGCTTGCAGCGGATCCTGTCAGGCATGCAACCTCGCCACGTCTCTAGGAATTTGCACGACCTTGGCCGCAAACGAGCAACCTCACAAGGGTCACCCGACTTGCGTGGCGACTGATTCTGGCTGCGCTGGTGGTTGCCAAGGTAGCGCCGCGTGCACGTACCCCAGCTCTGCGTGCGGCACAGCGTCTTGCACCGCAAACGGCAGTTACCAAGCCGCTGGAACCTGCAGCAATGGTGCTTGCGCCATGCCTACCCCGCAGGCCTGCGCATCCGGGAAGTACTGCACGGGTGGCGCCTGCGTGAATCTAGTCGCCAATGGTGGCGCTTGCCAAGGCAGCGGTCAGTGTGCGAGCGGGAATTGCTCCAACACCACCTGCTGTGCCGCTGGCCTCACGGGATGTAGCGGCACTTGCGTGACTCTCTCCAACAGTAACTCTAACTGCGGGAGCTGCGGTCGATCCTGCGCGACGGGTTCGAGCTGTACCGGCGGGTCCTGTTATCTAAACGACGGCCAGGCTTGCACGACGGGCGGTCAATGTTTGACCGGAACATGTAGCACCTTCTACGTGGATGGCGATCGCGATACCTACGGAAGCAACGCCTTCATTCAACAGTGCGGCACCACAATTCCGACGGGCTACGCCAACAGGTCTGGCGACTGCTGTGACAGCGACCCCAACGCCAAACCAGGCCAAACCAACACCTATTCGGTCCCCGACGCATGTGGCAGCTTCGACTACAACTGCGACGGTCACGCGACCCTGAAAATAAACCTCCCGGCAGATGGTACCTGTGGCTCCCCAATCTGCGCATTTTCGGCGAGTGGGGTTTGCCAGGATTTCGGTGGATGCACGTGCATTGGGAGCGATGGGCTCCCCACCTGCGACACCTTCAGCACTGCTGACTCTTGCGGTGCACAATACACCGAAAGCCACAGGTACTGCCAACAAGAGGGCCCCGGCGGCTGCTATCCTTTTGGTGGCAATAGTATCCCTGCCCCAACGCCCCAGGAGTGCAACTGACACTGCTGTGAGCAAAGATACGTAACGAATAGCCGTTTACGTGAGTCGAGCGAAGGGGACGACGAGGCAGTCGCGCCGTCTCCGGATCTCGTCTTCACGCAAACGCGGGTTGGAAACGCCTGCACGGCAGCTTGGCAGCTGCACGCGTATGGGATCGTTGTCGGGCTGCTCGGCCTGTGGCGTGCCGAGAAGGTCGATGAGGCTGGGGCCGCGCGTAGGTCGGTCCTGCTGAGCTGCAAGGATGGTGGGAGAAGACGGTGGCAAAACAGCTAACTTTGATCCGCGGTCCATGACATGCTGGCTGGCAGAGATGATCGTCGATTCGCACCATCATTTCTGGCGCTATACTCCGGCCGAGTTCGGCTGGATAGATGATGGCATGGCAGCCATCCGGCGGGATTTTCTTCCCGCGCACCTTCAGCGAGAGATAGCTGCCGCGGGCGTCGACGCGGTGGTGAGCGTGCAGGCCCGCCAGAGCGTCGAGGAGACGCGCTGGTTGCTCGATCTCGCCACGCACAACCCTTTCATCGCGGGTGTGGTGGGCTGGGTGCCCCTGGTATCGCCGTCGGTGGCTGCCACGCTCGCGCAGTTTGCGGCCCATCCCAAACTGGTTGCGATCCGTCACGTGTTGCAAGACGAGCCCGACCCGCTCTTCATGCTGCGCGACGATTTTCAGGCGGGCATCCGGGCGCTGCGGGATTTCAACCTCACCTACGACATTCTCATTTTCCATCGCCACTTGCCCCAGACCATCGAACTGGTGGACCGGCATCCCGCCCAGTCGTTCGTGATCGATCACATGGCCAAGCCCGCAATCGGGCAGCGGATGATCGAGCCCTGGGCGCGTTCCATGCGCGAACTAGCGCGGCGGCCCCATGTTTGCTGCAAGCTGTCCGGGATGGTCACTGAAATTGGCCGGCCGCAATGGACCGTCGCGGACCTTCGCCCCTACGTCGAGGTCGTGCTCGACGCGTTCGGGCCCGAGCGCGTGCTTTTCGGCAGCGACTGGCCCGTCTGCCTGGTCGCCTGCGGCTACGCGCGCTGGATGGAGATCGTGCAGGAACTGACCGCGCACTTGTCGCCAGCCGAGCGTGCGGCCATTCTAGGTGAGAACGCCCGGCGCGTGTACCAGCTAAAGGACGCACGTCCATGAAATCGCTCTTCATCACAGCACCAGGCAAGACCGAGATGCGCGAGGTCGCGCGGCCCGAGCCGGGGCGTGGCGAGGTGCGGGTTCGCGTGCGCTATCTCGGATACTGCGGCTCTGACCTCAACACCTTTCGCGGGCTCAATCCCCTGGTGAGCTACCCGCGCGTGCCGGGCCACGAGCTGGCCGGCGTGATCGATACGGTTGGCCCCGAAGTTTCACAGGACTTGGTTCCGGGTACTCAGGTGCTGGTAGTGCCGTACACGAACTGCGGCGAGTGTTCCGCGTGCCGCAAAGGGCGCCCGAATGCCTGTCGCAACAATCAGACCCTCGGGGTCCAGCGCGACGGCGGCCTCGCAGAGGAGATCGTGGTTCCCGCGAGCAAGCTGCTCACCTCGCGACGACTGTCGTTGCGAGAAATGGTCCTAGTCGAGCCGCTGTCAGTGGGCTGGCACGCCGCCCGGCGCGGCCGCGCAGCCGCTGGCGACACAGTGGTGGTTTTCGGTTGTGGCATGGTCGGCCTGGGTGCGATCGCGTCTGCCACCGCGGCCGGGGCGCGAACAGTCGCCGTCGATGTCGATGACGGGAAACTCAGCATCGGGCGCGCCGCAGGCGCAAGCGTGACCATCAACTCGCAGACCGATGACCTCCATCAGCGGTTGCAGACGCTGACTGAAAACCACGGTCCGGATCTGCTGATTGAGGGCGTGGGATTGCCCGAGACCTTCCGCGCCTGTGTCGAAGAAGCGTGCTTCGCGGGACGCGTGGTCTACGTCGGCTACGCCAAGGAGCCGGTCGAATACGCGACCAAGAACTTCGTGATGAAAGAGATCGACATCATGGGTTCGCGCAACGCAACCGCGGATGACTTTCGTGGCGTGATTGCGTACCTCGAGCTAGGACGCTTCCCGGTCGACGAGGTCATCACCCACGTGGTGCCCTTTGCGGAGGCGGGCGCAGCGCTCGACATGTGGGCCAAGAACCCCAAGACTGTGACCAAGATCGTAGTCGATCTCGGTATATGACGAGGTCGCCAAGACATGAGACTGCATGCTTCCCTCATGACATTTGCCATCGCGCTTGAGGCAAGCTCGCCCGCCCGCGCTGAGCCCACCGGCAGCTACCGGATCCCTGCATTTGCCGGTCGGCTTGTCGGCCAAGCTTCCGCCCCGGGAGAGCCACTGGCGCTGTGGTACCGGCGACCAGCGGTCGAGTGGGAAGAAGCCTTGCCGGTCGGCAATGGCCGATTAGGCGGCATGGTGTTTGGTGGCATTGTCCAAGAACACATCACGCTCAATGAAGACACGCTATGGAGTGGGGGACCCTATGATCCCACCAATCCCGAAGCGTTGGCAGCGCTGCCCCGGGTGCGCGCGCTGATCTTCGCGGGCAAGTACCGCGAGGCACACCAGCTCGTAGAAGCGAAGATGATGGCTCGGCCACTCTGGCAGGCCGCCTACCAGCCGGTCGGAAGTCTGCTGCTGACGTTTCCCGCGCTCGCCGCTGTCGAAAACTACCGGCGCGAACTCGACCTCGACACGGCCATCGCGCGCGTGAGCTACCAGGCCAATGGCATCCACTTCATGCGCGAGGTTTTCGCGAGCCCAATCGATCAGGTGATCGTGGTGCGGCTGTCCGCGGACAAACCGGGCCAAATCGGCTTTTCCGCGCGGCTGACCACACCGCAAACCGCGACCGTAACTACCACAGGGGACGACACGTTGGTCTTGGCCGGCCGCAACGGCAAGAGTCCGGCGGGCCCGGGCAAGCTGAAATTCGAGGCGCGCGTGCGCGTGGTCGCAGCTAGCGGAAAGACGACGGTTGGGAAAGATGTGATCACCGTCGAGGGCGCGGACTCGGCGACCTTGCTCATCGCCATGGCCACCAGCTTCAAGAGTTTCAAGGACGTTTCGGGCGATGCAGAGGCGCTGAGCAAACGCCAACTCGCGGCGGTTTCCGCGAAATCCTACGCGGATCTGCGCGCTGCCCACATTGCCGAACATCAGCGGTTGTTTCGCCGAGTCACACTCGACCTTGGAACCAGCAAGGCGGCGCGATTGCCGACAGATGAACGCCTGCTCGCTTTCGGCAAGGGAGGCGATCCCCAATTCGCTGCAGTGTACTTTCAGTTCGGCCGCTATTTGCTTATCTCAAGCTCGCGCCCGGGCGGCCAGCCTGCCAATTTGCAAGGCCTGTGGAACTATCACCTGGAGCCGCCTTGGGGCAGCAAGTACACTATCAACATCAACACCGAGATGAACTATTGGCCGGCCGAAACGACCAATCTTGCCGAATGCCATGAACCCCTGTTCCACTTGATTGAGGAGTTGTCCGAGACTGGCAGCCACACCGCCAAGGTTCACTACGGCGCGCATGGTTGGGTCGCGCATCACAACACCGATCTGTGGCGCGCGTCGGCGCCGATTGATGGTGCGACCTGGGGTATGTGGCCGATGGGCGGGGCGTGGCTGTCGCTTCACCTTTGGCAGCACTACCTCTACAATCCCGACCCGACGTTCTTGGCCAAGGCGTATCCGGTGATGCGCGGCGCGGCCCAGTTCTTCGTCGAGACGCTGGTTCCTGATCCCAAGCACGGCTACCTGGTGAACAATCCGTCGCTGTCACCCGAGAACGAACATCCGTACGGGGCTAGCGTGACCGCAGGCCCGACCATGGACGCCCAGATCCTGCGCGACCTCTTTGCCGCGTGCATCCGGGCCGCCGAGATTCTCGGAATCGATCCAGAGCTGCGCAGTCAACTGGCTGCCACCCGCGCGCGTTTGCCGCCCAATCAGATTGGGGCGCAGGGACAACTGCAGGAATGGCTCGAAGACTGGGACCAGGCCGCGCCCGAGATCCACCACCGGCATGTCTCGCATCTTTTCGGCCTCTTTCCCAGCACGCAGATCTCTTTGCGCGACACGCCTGCCTTGGCCGCGGCCGCTCGCCGTTCGCTGGAAATGCGTGGTGACGACGCCACCGGCTGGGGCCTGGCCTGGCGCTTTGCCTTGTGGGCGCGTCTGCACGACCCCGAGCGCGCGTACAAGATCCTCACGGCCCTACTGCAACCCGAGCACACCTATCCGAATCTCTTCGATAGTTGTCCGCCGTTTCAAATCGATGGCAATTTTGGCGGCACTGCCGCTATGGCCGAGCTGCTGCTGCAAAGCCACGACGGTGAAATCGAGTTGCTGCCGGCGCTGCCCGCCGCCTGGTCCACTGGATCGGTGAAAGGCCTGCGTGCCCAAGGCGGGTTCGAAGTGGACATTCACTGGAAACGGAAGCGGCTGGACAGCGCCACCCTGCGCAGCAAGCTCGGCGGAAAGACCTTCGTCCGCTACGGTGATCGCAAGCTAGTAGTCGAATTGGCGGCGGGCAAGAGCAAGACCCTTTCCGCGAAAGATTTCGCGTCGACGGCAACCCGACCCTGAGCTAGGAATCCGGCGCGAACTGCGCCTGGCCGCGACCCACAGACACGTCGTTGACGAACACCTCGTAGCGGATGGGCACGGCCTGGCTCAGCATGGCGCTGATTGCACAGAAACGTGTTTGCGACAGGCGCGCCGCCTCGGCGGCCAGTGCCGGATCCACGGCACCCTCGATGCGGAACGCGATATCTATGGCCGTGAACACAGCGGGGTGCACGCCCTCGCGGGTCGTGGCTTCGGCTGTGACCTCGAAGCGCTTCATGTCCTGGCGGTGCTTGCGCATGAGCGCCGCCACGTCCATGGCTGTGCAGCCACACAGGGCAGCGAGCAGGAGCTGTTTCGGAGTCTGGGCCTTTCCTTGCCCGACCGGGGGCTTGGCGTCCATCAGCACAGCGTGGCCGTCCGCCTCGGCGGCGAACTGCAGATTCTCTTTCCAAATCAGCTTGGCGTGCATGGCGGAAGCCTAGCACTACTGATTGAAATTCTCCCGTCGCCGTCGCTGCTGTGGGCCCCGTCTGCCGCCTCGCTCCTCGGTCAAATACGTCGAGTATTCTCCCTCGTCGCTCGTTGCAGCCGGGGCTCC
>PMBS01000069.1 GCA_003153015.1 Myxococcales bacterium | reverse complement strand
CATTTCCCGCGGCGCTGGGGCGGCGGGTGGTCGTACTGGTTTCCCCGCGACCGGGGTTGTGCCGTACCCGATTGTCGCGCTGGCTGACGGCGCGGCTGACACGAGCACCGGCGCCGGTGTTGCATCCGCCGGCCGGCCAACTGAGGTGGCCTCAAGGGCGCGTGAGAATTCGCGCATCGACGGAAACCGATCCGCCGGCCGCTTGCTCAGCGCCCGCCGCAACACCGACTCGACAGCCGGCGGCAGGCCTGGCAACCGTGGCGCCAGCGGATGCGGGTCCAGATTGATGATCTGGTACAGAATCGCGGCCACGTCGTCAGCCACGAATGGACCGCGGCCTAGCAGCATTTCCCAGGCTATGCAGGCCAGCGCCCACTGGTCGGCATGGTGATCGATCTCCTCGACCATGCCGGTGGCCTGTTCAGGCGACATGTAGTTGGGCGTGCCCATGACCGCCGACGCGTTGGTCAGTTGGGTGCGCGCCGCCTTCATCTTCGAAATGCCGAAATCAAGCACCTTGACAAAGTCGGGCTCGCCGGGAACTTGCAGCAAGAACACGTTGCCGGGTTTGAGATCGCGGTGAACCACGCCTTGGTCGTGGGCTGCGCCCAACGCCGAAGCGACCTGCTTGACCACGTGGACAGTGGCCTCGATCGGCAGGTGACCCACACGCCGCAGGCGGTGGTCAAGATCTTCGCCGTCGAGAAACTCCATCACGAGATACGGCTCGCCGGATTCGGCCCGGCCGAAATCGAAGACGGTCACCAGGTGTGGGTGGCCGAGGTGTGAGGTGATCTCGGCCTCGCGATGAAAGCGCGCCAGGGCCTCGTGATTGGCAGCCAGATCGCGCGCCATCAGCTTGACTGCCACGCGCTTGTTGAGGCGAAGCTGAACCGCCTCGTACACCGCACCCATGCCGCCTTCGCCGATGAGGCGGGTGATGCGGTACGCGCCCTCGAGCACGCTGCCCACCAGCGCGTCCATGCGAAGTTCAGGCGACACGGCCGATCTTCTCCCGCGATGGGAACCCAGAAAGGGTGCCCGTGCTCGCCAGATCAAGTTTCTGTGTGGTCACGCGTGAAGCTCTCCATGGTCCCGCTATGTCAAAGCCGCACAAAATGCAGACGGCAACAGCGTAGACCTTGGCCCCAATTGCGTCAAACGCGCTCCGACTGGACTGGGCCAGCAACATCAGGCTGGTGCATGATCGGAAGGACCGTGCTAGGTTGTCTGGCGCAACTGGTAGGGCTTCCTTTTCTGAGGTCCGACCAACCCTTTGGGTTGAGCCAGTTGCCTTTTCTTGTAGCAACGCACCGATAACAAAATCCGTTATGAAACTTCACAGCGACCATATGCCAGAGGCTGAGGTTTCGCTCCGTCTAGCGTTCCATTTGCTCAGGAAACCCGGCGCAAGAGAGGCTTGCGTCGCCATTGATGGTGCCCAAGTTCACATCGCGGGACACTCGATCTTCAAGATCGAGGAGTTCTTGAAAGAGCAAGGCTGGCGAAAGGACGCCAGCAGTGAGAATGGAGAAGACTCGGACTGGGGTGGCACCTACAAGAATGGCAAAAAGCTATTGCGCATCCACAAGAAGTCCGGCGTGCAGGATGTCGTGTGCAAGGTTCGCAGGAAGACGATCCGCGCCGAATGCAAGAAGGGGCATTTCGAGGGCACGCTGAGCAACCCCGAGCTCAAGTTGCTTCGGGAGGCCCTGGGCCAACTACTGACCCTCGCCAAGGTCGGAGCAGGTGACATTCTCATCGCCGCCGTTCCCCAATCAGCTGCCTACCAAAAACATGTCGACCTTTGGTCCAAGGCGCCCCTGGTGAGGAAAACGGGAATCCGCTTCGCCCTCGTGTCTCGGAAGGGTATCAAGCTTGTCCCAAAGGGAATACAGTAGCCCGCGAACCGTCGGTGCCCCGATTCCACAGCGGCGCCTTCTACGAACTCCATGTCAGTCCCCCGTGCCATTCTTGGCGACGTGCTGACCATCGCGAACCTGCAAGCTGCGAATCGTGGTCCACTGGATGACCGGGGGGTGCCCTCGTGGCGGTCGTTCTTGCAGGATGGGTCGACTTGCTTGAGGTCTGCCAGACGGCCGCCCGTCGAGAAGTAGCCGCGAAGCCAACCGCCTTGCGGGCGAAAATTCAAGGGCTCGGCTTTCGCCTTGTCTGGGAACTTGCCACCGCCCTTCGGCCAAGGATCGCCCGGCAGCCACCCACGGTAGAAGGTCATCCAGCCGATTCGCGCGAGCACGATAGGTCGTCTGTTCATTTCATCTATCCTCCCTTGTTGCTAGGAGCCGCGCCCGTGCCTAGGTGGACCGCCCGCGTGGAGATCCACGGCTAGCCGCAGGTCAAGAGGTCAAGCGCCAAAATCCCTGTCCTCAGCGCACACAACGAACATTGTACAAGCCGAACACGACGTAGCCGTGCGTGGAGCCGTAGTGGAAGTCGACGGCCCACGCGTAGGATGGCGAGCTGGCCACCGAAGACGAAGACCAATAGTAGTTTGCAGGGGTCGAGGGAAAGGCTGTCGGATCTATCGATGGGACGCCCTGCGAAACATCGACGATTGTCTGTACCTCCTTGATCGTCGGAAGGCGCCAGCCCGAACCCATGCTTGTACAATATGTCTTGGCGTCGGCCCAAGCATATGTGGTCGACGGGACTGTCTGTTGCCAGGTCAGTTTGGTCTTGGTGTCGTAGACGGTTCCGTTGACGGTTCCGCCGTTCGTCACCACGTACCGCCCGGCCGGGGCGTTGGCGTCGGCGGGCGTTGGTAGGGTAACCCCAACAATACTGATCGCACCGAGAAAACGGAGGATAGGGGCGTTCATTTGGACATCTCCTTTTCGGATCTGCGGGCCAGAGGGTGTAGTGCACCGCGTTTCGCGACAGCATCCACCCAGACTGCTACGTCCATGAAGGCGTTGTGAATCGGCAGTTCTTCGTAGTTGTTCGGCATGCCACCCCTACCAAAATGTCAAAGAGTCAAATTTGCCCGTCCTCAGCGCACACAACGAACGTAGAGCATAGTGGACACGGAGTTGCCGTCCGTGCCGACCGTGCCACCGTTGGTGAGATAGACGGACCACGCGCCCCACGGAGAGCTGGTCACCGGGGCCACCGGAGACGAAGTCCAAAAGTAGCCTGCGGGTGTGTTGGGGAAATACGTGCCGCTCATGGTTGGATTGGAACTGGACTCCCCGACGTCCAAGATGGACACCAGTTCGATGTACGACGGGAGGCGCCAGTCGCTGTGACCGGCGAGGGTTAACGTCGGACAGTAGGCGACCGCACTGGCCCAGGTGTACCTGGTCGCCGGTACGGCCTGCTGCCACATGAGCCCCGTGACGTTGTCGGTAACCGTGCCATCTCCGTTGTCCGTGTAGTTCTCAAGATTCGGTGCGCCAGCAGTAACGTCTACCTGACCATTGGGCATTGGCCACTCGGCCCAGTCAGGATCCAGGCACGCTGCGGTGGGGTAGCGCTCGCAGACCAGCCCGGTCGAGCAGGCGGTGCAACCGTTGGCCGTGGTCCCCCCCGCGGGGCCCGTCGTCCCCCCGGTCGAGCCGGTCGTACCCCCGGTAGAGCCACCCGAGCCGCCGATTCCGCTCGTTCCACCACCCGAGCCACCCATTGGAACATCCGCCTGGGTACCGGGGGCGTCTGGCACCCCGGCATCGGTGCTATTGCCACCAGTGGCTCCTCCAGTACTCGTGCCTCCCGTGGCAAGTGGAGCGTCACGGGCGTCCGCGCCGCCCGTCGCGATTGGCCCATCGGTGATACCTGCCCCGCCCGTTGCAGTCGGGCCGTCGCGCCCACCCGTGCCGCCGGCTGCAGTGGGCGCGTCCCTACCTCCACCTCCGGCTCCGGCCAGACCTGCGTCTCTGCCAAGTGTACCGCTACGCCCGCCTGCTCCACTGCCTCCGCCCATTCCACCACTGCCGCCGGTTTGAGCCGAGCCGCCGTTGCCGCCTGCGGCGGCGGGGGCGTCTGGCGGGCTGGCGGTGCCTCCGGCTCCAGTCGCGCCAACGTCGGCCGCAGCGGGATGTTCGGCCGGATGTTCGACGGCTCCGTCAGGCAAGGCCCGCAGTTGACTGGCGTCGAAGGTACATCCCGCAGCCAGCACGGCGATCAGGCAGACACCAGGCGATGAGAACGCTTTCATGGTCAGTACCTCACGGCCGCAACAAAGCCCGTCATCCCGCCTGCGACTGGCGCCACAGTCACCGGCCGGCTCTCGAAGTAGAACAACACGCCGGTGGTCACGGCGGTAGCGGCGGTCAGGACCCAGAACACATTGGCAATGGTCTGGCGGGAACTGACCGAGTCGATGTCGCTCTGGGGGCAGCCAGGGCGGAGCGAATTGCCGGCGCCACATGAACTCCTCAGGCTGTCGAACTTGTCCTGCATCAACACACCTGCGCTAATCGCGCCCACAGCCAACAACACGGTCGAGCCGGCTGCCACCCAGGTCCATTTCCGGCCAAGCCACCAACCCTCGCTGACAGCGCTTGGCCGTGGCGCGGCCTGCAGGCCGAGGTTCGGCGCAGAGGTGGGCGCCGGGGCTGGGGCGGCAGCCACGGAAGCCGCCAAAGGCAGCAACCGCAAATTCACGGTACTCACCGAACCCACCGCCACCTCCACATCCTCGATCGCGGGGGCCGCGCTCACGTGCTTGGCTGTGACTTGGTGGCGGCTAGGAGTGGCCCATATCAAATCGGGCAGCGGTGCCAGCCCGACGCTCTTGCCGTCGACCGCAATCTGCGCGCCGGCCGTTTCGCAGTCGATGCGAATCCTTCCCAGCCTACCCCGCAATTCAGCCACCGAGTTGCGCGCCTCCGCCATCGTCTCGGGCGACGCATTCGTGGCCTCGGCCAAGAACCTCTGGAACGCTTCTATTGCCTCGACCGGCCGCCCGAGATCGCGCTTGGCTTGGCCGATGTTGAACATCAGCTTGGGGCTGGGAAACGCAACATAGGCAGCCTCGAACTTCTCCAGCGCGCCGGCCAGGTCGCCCTGGTGGTACAGCTTGGAACCCTGGCTCAGCAACTCCTGCGCTTGCGCCTTGGCCTGCGGGTCGGCAGTCAGCGGCGAGGCCTGCGCGAGAACTGTGAGAAGGACGAGGGAGGTTGCACACATGGTCATAGCTCCTCGATCAACGAGCGCTCTTGCGGTTTGGGGGCGCGGGGCGGCTTGCTCGCGGGCGGCGAAACGGGCTTCTTCGGTTGCTTGGCTTCAGGCAGAAGGTAGGCATCGTCTGCGAACGGATCGCGCCACGGGTTGGCGCGGCGGCCGAAGGCGGGGGCAATCGCCTGGGTCTTCCGTTGGTCGTGCTCGCGCAGGAACTTGTCGACGTCGAAAGATTCGTCGGCTGGCGGGTTCAACACAGGCGGCGATGCGGCCTGTGACCGTTTGGCAATGGAAGGCTTGGCTTCACCTGCGGGCGCGGTAGGTAGTGGCGCAGGCTCCGGCGCCGCAGCCGCTGCCGGTGGAGGCTCGGGGGCTGGCAACGGCGTGACGGTCGGTCCGGCCGCCGGCTTTGGGGTGGGCGGCGAAATTGGTTTCGGCGCGGCCACGGCTGCTGACGAAGGGCGCGTGTCAGTCCGGCGCGCGCCAACCAGCAAGTAGGTCCCGAGCAGCAGCAGCACGCCGACCGCCGCGATGATGGCATGAATCGGCCTGATCCGATTCCGCGGTGGCTGAATCGAGTTGTCCACGGTCCGCGCCGCATCCGCGTCGGGCTTGGGCACATCCCGCGGCGCTGGGGCGGCGGGCGGTCGTACAGGTGTCCCCGCGACCGGGGTTGTGCCGTACCCGATGGTCGCGCTGGCTGNNGGGAACCGATCCGCGGGCCGCTTGCTCAGCGCCCGCCGCAACACCGACTCCACAGCCGGCGGCAGGCCTGGCACCCGTGGCGCCAGCGGATGCGGGTCCAGGTTGATGATCTGGTACAGAATCGCGGCCACGTCGTCAGCCACGAATGGACCGCGGCCTAGCAGCATTTCCCAGGCTATGCAGGCCAGCGCCCACTGGTCGGCATGGTGATCGATCTCTTCGACCGCGCCGGTGGCTTGTTCAGGCGACATGTAGTTGGGAGTGCCCATGACCGCCGATGCGTTGGTCAGTTGGGTGCGCGCCGCCTTCATCTTGGAAATGCCGAAGTCGAGCACCTTCACGAAGTCGGGCTCGCCGGGAATTTGCAACAGAAACACGTTGCCAGGTTTGAGATCGCGGTGAACCACGCCTTGGTCGTGGGCTGCGCCCAACGCCGAAGCGACCTGCTTGACCACGTGGACAGCCGCCTCGACGGGCATGCGACCCACGCGCCGCAGGCGGTGGTCAAGATCTTCGCCGTCGAGAAACTCCATCACGAGATACGGCTCGCCGGATTCGGCCTGGCCGAAATCGAAGACGGTCACCAGGTGTGGGTGGCCGAGGTGTGAAGTGATCTCGGCCTCGCGATGAAAGCGCGCCAGGGCCTCGTGATTGGCAGCCAGGTCGCGTGCCATCAGCTTGACCGCCACGCGCTTGTTGAGGCGAAGCTGTACCGCCTCATACACCGCGCCCATGCCGCCTTCGCCGATGAGGCGGGTGATGCGGTACGCGCCCTCCAGCACGCTGCCCACCAGCGCGTCCATGCGAAGTTCAGGCGACACGGCCGATCTTCTCCCGCGACGGCAACCCAGAAAGGGTGCCCGAACTCGCCAGATTAGGTTCCCGTGTGGTCACTCGCTACAACCCTCGCTCTCCATGGTGCCGCGACAGAAACGCTGCACCAGGAGGCGCTATCGTAGTCCTCGGGCCAATTTGCGTCAAACCGCTTTCCGTTGCCTCGCGCGCCACTTCTCGACGCAATCCTGGCTGAACGGGATCGCACGGCTGGCTCTCTTCGGATCGATTCTGCGCGACGACTTTCGGCCATCACGCGGTGGCCTACGTGCTGCCTGACGGCCGCGCGGGCGCAGGAAGGCGAGCGAGCACCGCCTGGAACACGTCGCGGGCAACCGCCAGGGCCGCTTCCGCCTCGTCGCGCGTGGGGTCGTGAGCCTCACCAGGATAGCGAAAGCGCCACGCATACTCCGAGAGCGGTGCGGCCCGATCGACCAAATCCCGCAGGGACGGATCGATGGTCAGGCAGACCTCACCCAGTTCCTCGATGTTGTGGGTCTTGCGAAACGGCCGGTCGTGCCAGGCCAGCAGCGCCTTCAGCGCCTTTTCGCAGGCCTGCTGCGCGTGAAAGGTCACATCAAAGGTGAGCGGTGGCTCTGCGGTCAGACTGTGAGCGCCGGCACGCAGATCACCCGCAGCCTTGTCGAGCCAGGCCCGCGTGTCCTCGATGCGGGCAGGGTCAGGCGGCATGAAGCAGATGACCTTCGCGAATCACGGTGCCCGGCAGTGAGGCTTGAAGGTGAACGCGCGCCTCGAAGTAGCCGTGCGAACACACGACCACGTCGGCGGCGATCCCGGTTCCGCGCAATGCCTGGTAGCGGATCCTGCTGGCCCGTGCCTCCGGTGCGACGCTATCCGGGACCACGACCAGCAGGTCGTAGTCGCTATCCGGGCCGTCATCGCCTCGCGCCCTGGAACCGAACAGGTAGATGCGCTCGGGGGCGTAGGCATCGCGCAGGCGGCGAACCGCCTCGGCGAGACTTTGGTCGGCAAGAATCGAACCCAAGCTCATGTTCAGAGGATATTCTATCACCAGAACGTCACGCCGGCTGGCCGATGGCTGAAACGGCTTCTATCAGGGGCAAGGGCGACCGCGGGTCGCCCCGACATTAGGGCCTTTCGGCCGCGGCCAGCTCAGCTCTTGGCTTCTCCGGCTTCGCTCGCCGGTTCCTTCTTCCACAGTGGCGACGCGCGCCAGGACTCGCGCGCCAATCGGATTAGGATAATCGTGGACCCGAGGACAAGCAGATCGCTCTGGTCAGTGTAGCGCAGGTCGTTCCATGTCTCGGCCAAGGTGAAGGCCTGGCCCACGGCCATGAGCGCGAGTACGGCAACGACCAGGGCGAAGTTGCGGTCGCGTTCAGCCTGTGCTCCAGCCACTGCTACTGCCAGTGGCAAGAGGAACACGAACTGGAAGTAATTGTTGGGCAAATAGGAATAGAACGGGATGAGCAAGAGGCCAATGAGGAAAACCTGCGGCAAGCTGCGTCCCCGGCACGCAATCAAGGCCAGTGCAAGCGCAAGCAGTACACCCAGATAGTAGAGCGGCTGGCGAGCCGAGAAAGTCGAATTCTGTAGGCGTGCCCAGTCGGACCAAAGGTCAGGGGTGTTTCTTTGGGCAAGACTTGAGGCTGAAAGGTCGGAACGGAAAGCAATGACGTTGCGCAAGCCCAAGAAGTTCACGCTGGGGCCGCTTGCATGAATATCAGTCTTCTGCTGCCACGCGCCCCAGTTGTCCCCCACGCCGAACACGGCTGAAGTGAGCAGCAAGAAGCCAATCACGCACGCAACCGCGCCAGCCAGGCCGCGCAGGGCCGGACGATGGGCCGCGCGAATTTCCGCGAAACGGGGGATGCGCCGGTGTTCACGCCAAATGTCGACGGCAAACCACACGATGGGCACCGCCAGGAACAAGGCAGCCGCACTGGGGAAGAGGCGGACCAGTCCGGCGTAGGCGACCAGAACACCGCCCAGGAAGGGGCGCCCGGATTTCAGTGCGCAGGCACCCAACCCGAGCGCTACCAGCCAATCCTGGCGCAGTGTCGCCCCCATGAGGTTGGTGCCGAAGATGGAGAAGTCGCTGGTGCCCCACAGCACCACCAGGTAGAGCATCACACGCAGTCCGAAGGTGCGCGCGATCACGAAGAACATGAGCAGAATCAGCAGCGGATCGATGAGTCCAGTCACTGTCAAGGTCGCCTTGCCGGCGGGCAGGTGGCTGAAAAGCAGATAGGCGGGCAAAATCCAAGCAGGCGTGGCGTCACCCCCATGCTCCTGCATGCTGGCCATGTAGTCCGCCTCGCCCATGGTGTCGGAAAAATACTTCATGTCGCGCTTGAACTCTTGCCAGCGCTCGGCAGTGAAGCGCGCACGCACCCTGGACATCTCATCCGCCAGCTCGCTGCCAGTGCGCATCTGGTTGTCGCGCAGATCGCGCAGGCGCACGCTGTTCAGCCTTTCCTGGCCAAAGCTCGGCGTGTCCTCCGCGTAGGCAGCCAGGCTGGCCAGATAGAGCCCGTCGAAACGCAGCTCGCGAAAATACTTTGCCGTCGGGAAGTCGTGGCGCATGGCCCAGGTGTGCACGAAGGTGCGCTGGCCAGTGGTTTCGTCGAAGTACTGCGGGGTTCCGAAGTGATAGTAGGTGAAAAATGCGGTGACCGCACAGAAGGCCAGGGTGCCCAGCACCACTCTCCGATGCGGTGCCGCGGCCTCGCTGAAGAAAGCCTCTTTCAGCGCCAGCAAGGCAGTCAGTGCGGCGAGCAACGCGCGCAGCGACGGCTCTTCATCGAAAAATGGGTAGAGATGCGCCAACTCGGTCGCCAGCATCCAGCCTGCCGCAACCGCCGGCGCGATCAGCACGTAGTGAATGCGGGCAGCCTTGCGGCGATGGACCAAGAGGAAGAACACGACGAAGATCCCGAAGATGACCACCTTGGTGTTGACCGTGTCGGCCACGGCAACCCCGCGGGTTCGTATCAGCTCGGACGGCGGCCAAATCGACGGGCATTCGGCGAAGAGAGCGATTTCGCTCACACTGTACAGGGCATCCCCACCTGTGGCGGAGAGCCGCACATAGCGCGCGCTCACCTCCAGTTTCTGATTGCGCAGGCGCATGCCGGCGCCCGTCTCGGCCCCCACCCGCCACAGGGACTGCCACTTCTCCCCGTCCTGCGAAGCCGAGAGGATGTACACGTCATTGTTGTCGGCTTGCACCAGGGCACAGCGAAGCTGGCGCTCACTGCCCAGGTCGTATTCCACGAAGGATCGCGCCGAGGAAAAGCGAGACGTGACATCGGTGAGCCATTCGTCGCCTTCGTTGCCATACACGCCGTCGGTCAGGCGGCTCAGGTTCTTCACACCCTGGCTATGGCTGGGCAGCTTCCCCGCGATCAGGCTCTGCGGCTCCGCGCGCGCCACGCTGGCAAGCGTGCTCGCCAAGAGGAAAAGAGCCGCGGGAAGAACCCGGCGATTCGACAAGCTTCGCATGAAGACAAGCAGGCAAGGGGACATGGCCGCCGAACGCTACGTGCGCTGCGCGGCGACGTCAACAGGCGGTTCGCCTGTGACGACGCGACGCGATCGCTCTTGCGTCACGGTCCGCCAGGTGACAGAAATCCGCCCATGCGTTGTTATCTGAGGTCGTCATGACCCCCTCTCCCGAAGGACTTGTCCAGAAACTCCTATCCTTGCCGGTTTTTCGCTCCGAGTGGGTGCTCTGGCTCCTGCTCGGCCTGTCGCTGCTTTCGGTGGCGGTCATGGTGGAACGCTGGATGTTCTACCGGCGGCGCAGGGTCAACTTCGATTCTTTGCGCGACGAATTCGTCAAGCACCTGGACAAGGGCGATTTCGAGGCGGCGGCCAAGCTGCTGGCCAAGACCGACAGCCTGGAGACCAACGTGGTGCTGGCCGGTCTGCGCGGCTACGCCAAGGGACCGGAATCCGTCGAGGATCTCCTGACCGGGGCGATGGCGCGCGAGAGGAGCTTCTACGAGCGGCGCCTGCCCATCCTGGCGACCCTGGCCTCCAACTCGCCCTACATCGGCCTGTTCGGCACCGTGCTCGGGATCGTGCGCGCCTTCAAGGATCTGTCCAAGGACATCGCCGCCGCCAGCACGGGCGTGATGGCCGGAATCGCCGAGGCCCTGGTCGCGACGGCCATCGGCCTGCTGGTCGCCATTCCGGCGGTGGTTGCCTACAACGTGTTCAAGGGCATGGTGAAGGACGCGGTGACCAACACCGAGTCGCTCTCGCGCATCCTGCTGGCCGAGCTGAAGGCGGCGGGCGGCGAGAAGGGCGAGTAGGGAGCCAGCATGGCTGCGTCGCTGAGCAACGGCAACGGCGAGGACGAGGGGCCGCTCGCCAGCATCAACATTGTTCCCTTCGTGGACATCGTGCTGGTGCTGCTCATCATCTTCATGCTGACCTCGGCCGCCATCGTGCGCGCCAGCATGGTGGTGAACCTGCCCAAGGCCGCCACCGCCGGCGCGCATGTGGAATCGACGGTGAATCTGGTCTACACCAAGGATGGCCGGCTCCTGCTCAACGGGAAAGAGAGCAACCTGGAGGAGGTGGCCCGCCACGTGAAGCGCGAGCGCGACGCCAACCCGAAACTGCAGGCAGTGATCGCGGGTGACAAGGGCGTGGCCTACGGCAAGGTGATGGACCTCATCGATCTGGTCAAACGCAACGGGGTCACGGCCTTCGCGCTCGACGTGGAACGTGCGCCCATGCCCGAGGGGAACTAGAACACCGAACAGTTTGACTCTGCCGTGAAATCAATGAGTTGTGACGCTCGGAAGCTGTCCCATTCCCTCGCCCCGCGAAGCGGGGAGAGGGCTAGGGTGAGGGGCAGCCGCTCTCACGCGGCCGAGCCCCTCACCCGCCGCGCTTCGCGCGTCGGCCTCTCCCCGCTGCGCGGGGCGAGGCGAATTCGCCGGAGGCTCGCAACCCCTCGATTCTCCCGAGGATTCAAACTGTTCGGTGTTCTAGCAAGCGATTCGCCATGACAGGGCGCCCTTCTTCCCGCCCCCCGCAGCCTCGGCTGGTTACGCCCCGGCGCGAGCCGCGCCGCTATGGCAATCCCTTTGTTGAGAAGAGGAATCGTCGGCGGCACTTCGCGCAGGCCCGAGCCATGGCGCATGTGCGGGTTCCCTTGTCGTCCGATTTTCGCGCGCACCGGGGCCTGCACCGTATGCCGTCGTGGCTGCGCGCGGCCGTCGGCATTTTGGTGTTGCTGGTGTCCGTGGGCCTGCACGTGGCCTTCGTGGTCACGGCGTTCGGCATCAGCCGCCTGAGCCACCAGAAGTCGGTCGCACGCCAGCAGGTGGCAATCGAGGTGCGTGAGCGCGAGGCCAAACCCAAAGAACCGCCGCCGCCGGAACCCAAACAAGCGGAGCCTGAGGTCAAGCCCGAGCGTGTAGTGCCGGTGCGCCAGGCGCCCCAGCCCAAGGTGGAATCGCAACCCAAGGAAATGCCCAAGGCACAGCCAGCACGGGTGGTGGGTCTCAGCTTCGAATCGACAGTGGGCGAGGGCCTAGGCGAAGGGGAAGGACCGGCCTTTGCCGTGGGCAACACCCGCATGGGCGACACCGCCAAGACCGCGGCCCCTGCCAAGGACGTGCCCAAGCAGACAATCAACAAGGGCCCGACCACAGTGAAGCCAGTGGCCAACGCCGTGGCTACGCGGATTCCTGTGGCCGGGGTGGTGTTTGTCCAAGCGAAGCGAAAGAAGGAAGTGAAGCCGGAATTCCCGCCAACCCTGAAGACCCAGGGCCTCGAAGGCGACGTGCCGGTAATTGTGTGGATCGACGCAACTGGAAAGGTGACCGCAGTGAAGATCCTGAAAGAATCGCCCTATCCCGAGTTCAACGAGGCCGCCAAGAAGGCGGCACTGGCCGACGAATTCGAGCCCGCCACTCGCAATGGCGTCCCCACCGCCACCACGCTGAAGTACAACGTCTCATTCCGACTGGTCGACTGATGAGAAGAACAACCACTGTGATGGCCGGCTTTGCGCTGGCCCTGTTAGCCTGCAGCCCAAGCGGTTTCAGCACGCCCACCTTGCTCAACAAGCCGCGCATTCTGGCTATCCAGGCCGAGCCGCCCCAGCCCGCGGCGCCTGATCCAGGGTTGGGCACGCCGGGCGGGTCCACGACTCTGCGCGCGCTGATCTACCAGCCGTCGTTGGCAGATGGCGGAGTCGCAGGGGTGACCTATAGCTGGTCGTGGTGCCCCTTGCCCATGAGTCCAACTGACCCCTCACAGTGTCCCATCACGAAGCAGGAAGACGCGGATCAGTTGTTTGCCGGCATTCCCGGCGTTCCTGCGCTCGATCTTCCTGGCACAGGTGAAACAACCAAGTTCACGAATCCCTTCCCAGCTCCAATGCTTGCGGCTCTCTGCAACGGGAATCTCAACGCCATACCCGCGTTGGCCGCAGCGGCATCGAGCATGGGCACGCTCGCTGCCAACGGGGGGCTGACGTTCAATTGCACGATAGCGGGCTTCCCCATCACGGTGAAGATGGTGGTGCACACCTCGTCCACCCCGGACGGGGACCTGCCCGCCGTGTTCACCGTGTACCTGCCCATCAACGATGCCATCGCGGCGAATGTGAACCCGGTGGTGGGCGACATCTATGTCACGCCGGAGAATTCTGACCCCCTGGATCCCAATTCTCAGCTCGACGAGGCGGGTACCCAGCAGGTCGTGCGCAACTCCAAGGTCTCACTCGTTCTCGACATGTCTCTTCCAGATTCCGAAATCTTGCCTGATCCAAACCAGGTCCTACCCAGTATCAATCCCAAGGATCCCAACTCCGTTCTGGGCCCCAACGACACGGCCAGGGAGCGGCTCTACGTTAACTGGTACACCGAGGGCGGCGACTTCACTGAAAAGGATGGAGTGGGAGGCGATGCCACCGGCTACCTCGGCGGGGATCCGAACGATCCGGTTTCGCCCTTCTTGTCGTCCCGGCAGACCTACTGGAACACCCCGAAAACCGAAGACTACGCCGCGCACTCCGCGCGCCTCACTGTGGTGGTTCGCGACAGTCGGGGCGGGGTGACCTGGACCAGCGGGGTTGCCCGCCTCGTGGACCATCCACCCGACGCCGGGGCATCCGATGCGCCGCAAGAGGACGCTGGCGAGGCGACCTCAGTGCCCGATGCTGGAGCGCCAGATGCGCCGGAGGCAGACAGTGGCGCGGTGGACGCAGCACCCGATGCAGGAGCATCCGATGCGCCGGAAGCAGACGCCGGCGAGCTGGTCCCTGATGCGGAAGCGCCGGATGCCGAGCAAGGGAATACTGCCGACGCCGTTCCGGAGACCGCGCCGTGACGGCCCGCGGTTGCGCTGTGCTGGCTGCGCTGCTGTCAATCGCCACCGCAGGCGCGGTCCGGGCGGCTGAAGAAGCCGGCAGCAAGGAAGACAAGCAAGCCGCGGGGCGGGCGGGCGATGCAACCCTCACCTCGGGCACTGGGGCCACCATCGACGCCAGCGACCTCAGCAAGCAGCCCAAGCTGACCAGGCCGGCCAAGGTCACCTATCCGCTGGAGGCCGTGGGCAAGAGCAACGGCGATGTCGAGGTGACCCTGCTGGTGGATCTGGACGAAAAGGGCGAGGTCACGGGCGCGACCGTGGTGGAGCCCAAGACCCCCACCGGCCTCGGCTTCGAAGAAGCAGCGGTCACTGCGGCGTACAGTCTTGGTTTCGAGCCGGCCGAGATCGCGGGAAAACCGACGCCAATTTCTATCACGTACACTTTCAAGTTCCCTCTGCCTAAGCCCGCCGCGCCGCCGCCGCCGCCCCCGGCCACCCCGGTGCCCGTCGCGGCGCCCAAGCCGCCGCCGGTGGAGAATTTTGTCGGCGTGTTGCGCGAGCGAGGAACCCGCATCCCCATGGCAGGGATCTTGGTGACCGTCTATCGCAGTGGCGAGGCAGAGCCCGTCGGCTTTGAGAACATTACCGACGCCAAGGGGCAATTTCACTTCTTTGATCTTCAGCCCGGAACCTGGAAGGTCTTCATCGAGCCCCCCGCCTACTATCCTTTCCGTACCACCGAGGAGATTGCTGCGGGCGAGGTGACACATGTGACCTACTATGTCGAGCGGGGCTCGTACAATCCCTTCGACAAAGTGGTCACTGCCGAGCGCGAGCGCAAGGAGGTCAGCCGCACGGTGATTGAGAACGTGGTCATCGAAAAGATGCCCGGCGCCATGGGCGACCCGCTGGCAGTCATTCAGAACTTCGCCGGCGTGGCGCGCCCCCCGGCAGGCTCGGGCGAGATCATCGTGCGCGGATCGGCGCCGCGCGACACGCAGTTCTTCGTGGATGGCGCCACCGTGCCCATCATTTACCACTTTGGCGGCCTACGCAGCGTCTTGCCAACGGGCATGATCGACAGTCTGGAGTTCTATCCGGGCAACTTTTCGCCCTACTACGGCCGCGCTACCGGCGGCATCGTCGACATCTCAATCAAGAAGCTCAAACCCAAGAAGGCGGGCGGCTACGTTGACGTGAATCTGCTCGACTCCGGCATCTATGTGGAAGTGCCCATCGGTGACAAGGCCGCGGTGGCGGCGGCCATCCGCCGCAGCTACATCGACTTCATCTTGGACGCCGTGATCCCGTCCAACGCGCCCATCACGGATCTCACGCTACCCCGCTACTACGACTACCAAGTACTGGCCAACTACCGCCCGGCACCCGCACACGATCTGCGCCTGTTCGTGTTCGGTTCGAACGATACATTCCGCATCGTGTTTCGCAACGCCGCCCAAATCGGGACAGAGATCGCTGGCAACCAATTGTCCGATTCCACCACTTTCGTTCGTGCCCTGGCCACCTATCGCTACGTCCCGGGTGACAAATTCGAGAACACGGTTCGCCTCTCGCAAGGCCGCGACACCTTGGACTTCCAATTCTTCCAGTTCTACGAGCACTTCATAACCGACACCACCCACCTTCGCGACACGGTCCGATACCAATGGTCAGAGAAGCTGGCGCTCAACGCCGGCCTGGATTTCGTCTACTACCGCTTCAGTGGCAGTGTGTACGCGCCCAATGCGCCGCAGGAGGGTGACCAGGAGAGCACCGCCATCGGCAAGACCCACCAAACCACGGTCGGGGGAATGAACATCTTCTTGCCGGGGGTATTTGCCGAGCTGGAACTGCGGCCGATAAAGGGGCTGCTCATCTTGCCCGGCTTGCGTTTCGACTACTACTCAGACATCTCCCAGGCAACCTTCGCGCCACGGCTGACGGTTCGTTACCAGCTCACCAAGCCAGTGGCTTTGAAGGGGGGCGTGGGCCTCTTCTACCAGGAGCCGGATGCCTTGGTGGGACAGATTGACAAGAATTTCGGCAATCCGGATCTGAAAGCTGAACGGGCCATTCACTATTCATTGGGAGTAGAGTGGAGACCGCGCGAACACATCCACCTGGACCTGACCGGCTTCTACAAGGACCTAGGCAACTGGGTCAGTGCCACCAACGCCATCAGACCTGACGGAACTCCCCTGCGCTTTGACAACAACGGTGCCGGGCGGGTCTACGGCATGGAAGTGGTGGCGCGCCACGATCTGACCACCAAGTTCACCGGCTGGCTCGCCTACACCCTGTCACACGCGACCCGGCGCGACTCGGGCAGCACCTCGTACCGCCTTTTCGAGTACGATCAGACGCACATCCTGACGATTTTTGGTGTCTACCAGTTGCCACGCAACTGGTCGATCGGCTCGCGCTTCCGCCTGGTCAGCGGTGATCCTTCCACGCCGGTCACTGGCGCGGTCTACAACGCCTCGACCGGCAACTATAGTCCAATCTTCGGCGCCAAGTACTCTGACCGCCTGCCGCCCTTCGCCCAGCTCGATATTCGGGTGGACAAACGCTGGATCTTCAATCGTTGGATGCTGAACGCGTATCTCGATTTGCAGAACGTATTCAATCGCGCCAACCCCGAGGCCCTGCAGTACAACTACGACTTCACCAAGAGCCGAGTGCGCGAGGGCCTCCCCATTTATCCAATCCTCGGATTGAGGGGAGAAATCTAATGCGTCGCCAATTGCTTTTCGGTCTGGCTGCGCTGGTGGTTCTGGCGGTCAGCGCTGCGCATTCGGCGCACGCCCAAACCCTGGAACAGCCACGCGCGCGCCAGGGGTACTGGATCGGCAACGGTTTCTTCGGCGTGGCCCCCCACCTCAACGAGGAAGGCAGGAACCGCGGCTTCTACCCTGGCTATGGCTTCAGCTTCCGCATCGGCCAGCTCTTGACTGAACGGCTGGGTCTTGGCCTGCAAGTCAATTTGGGGACAATCAGCAAGGGCAGCGACAAGGGGGGCCTGGGCGGGCTTATCCTGGAGGGCAGCGCGCGACTTTGGCGAAATCTGTCCGCTCACACCGGGCTGGGAATCGGCTACGTGGATGTGACCGACAACAACAGTCTGGACAAGACCCTGCGCGGAGGCGCGGGCTCATACTACCTGCTGGGCGCAAGCTACGACCTCTTCCCTTTGCCCAAGCTGCTGACGGGAGGCTGGGCCCTCACGCCTACGGTGGACTTCCTCATCATGCCCGACGGCAACATTCACACCTACACCGTGTTTGCCGGCGTGCAGATCCTGTGGTGGTCGGGCTTGTCGCGCGAAATGCTGATCCTGCCCGAGGAGTAGCTGTGGACGCCTGGTTGGAGACCGCGCCGTGACGGCCCGTCGTTGCAGCGTGCTGGCCGCGCTGCTGTCGATCGCCGCTGCGGGTGCGGTCCGGGCGGCTGAAGAAGACGGTAGCAAGGAAGAAAAGCAAGCCGCGCAGCGGGCGGGCGAGGCAAGCCTAAGCACGGACAATGGCCCCACCATCGACGCCAGCCAGCTCAGCAAGCAGCCCAAGCTGACCAGGCCGGCCAAGGTCACCTATCCGCCCGAGGCCGTCGGCAAGAGCAGCGGCGATGTCGAGGTGGCCCTGCTGGTGGACCTAGACGAAAAGGGCGAGGTCACCGGCGCGACGGTGATTGAGCCCAAGACCCCCACTGGCATCGGCTTCGAAGAGGCGGCGGTCACCGCAGCGTACAGTCTCGGCTTCGAGCCAGCCGAGATCGCGGGAAAGCCGGTGCCAATTCAGATCACGTACACCTTCAAGTTCCCGCTGCCCAAGCCGGCCGCGCCCCCTCCTCCTCCCCCGCCAGCGGCCGCGCCAGTGCCCGTTGCGGCGCCCAAAGCCCCGCCGGTGGAGAATCTCGTCGGCGTATTGCGCGAGCGAGGAACCCGCATTCCCATGTCCGGGATTCTGGTTACCGTCTATCGCAGCGGCGAGGCAGAGCCCGTGGGCTTCGAAGACATCACGGATGCCAAGGGGCAGTTCCACTTCTTCGATCTGCAGCCCGGTGTGTGGAAGGTCTTCATCGAACCACCCGCCTACTATCCTTTCCGCACCAGCGAGGAGATTGTTCCGGGCGAGGTGACCCATGTGACCTACTACATCGAGCGGGGCTCGTACAATCCCTTCGACAAGATGGTCACCGCCGAGCGCGAGCGCAAGGAAGTCAGCCGCACGGTGATTGAGAACGTGGTCATCGACAAAATGCCCGGCGCCATGGGCGACCCGCTGGCAGTCATCCAGAATTTCGCGGGCGTGGCGCGCGCCCAAACAGGCTCGGGCGCGATCATTGTCCGCGGCTCGGCGCCGCAGGACACGCAGTTCTTCGTGGATGGCACGGCGGTACCTATCGTCTATCACTTTGGTGGCCTGCGCAGCGTCCTGCCGGTGGGGATGATCGACAGCCTGGAGTTCTATCCGGGCAACTTCTCGCCCTACTACGGTCGCGCCACCGGCGGCATCGTCGATGTCTCAATCAAGAAGCTCAAGCCCAAGAAGGCGGGCGGCTACTTTGACGTGAATCTGCTCGACTCAAGCATCTATGTGGAGGTGCCCATCGGTGACAAGGCCGCGGTGGCGGCGTCAATCCGTCGCAGCTACATCGACTTCATCTTGAACGCCGTGATCCCGTCCAACGCGCCCATCACGGATCTCACGCTACCCCGCTACTACGACTACCAAGTACTGGCCAACTATCGCCCAGCGCCCGCGCACGACTTGCGCCTGTTTGTATTCGGTTCAGACGACACATTCCGCATCGTTCTGCGCAACGCAGCCCAAGCCGGCACAGAAATCGCCGGCAACCAAATAGCAGATTCCGCCAATTTCTTTCGCGCCCTCGCCACCTATCGCTATGTCCCGGGTGACAAGTTCGAGAACACGCTTCGCTTATCGCAAGGCCGCGAGTACGGAAGCATACGGATCTTCCAGTTCTCTTCGAGCTACACTGCCTATATAACCCACCTGCGCAACACGACCCGGTACGAATGGTCGAAGAGACTCGCCCTGACCGCCGGTCTCGATCTCGGCTACTACCGCTTGAGCGACAATGTGTACATGCCCAACCCCCCGCAGGAGGGGCAGGAGCAGCGCAGGTCCTTCGGCCCTGCCTACCAAAGCAGCATCGAGGGAAAGAACGTCTTTCTGCCGGGCGCTTTTGCCGAGCTGGAACTGCGGCCGATCAAGGGCCTGCTTATTTTGCCCGGCCTGCGTTTCGACTACTACTCAGACATCACCCAGGCAACCTTCGCGCCACGCCTCACGGTTCGCTACCAGCTCGCCAAGCCCGTGGCCTTGAAGGCAGGTGTGGGCGTCTTCTACCAGGAGCCGAACCCCTACACCGGACAGACCCAGAAGAATTTCGGAAATCCCGATCTGAAAGCTGAGCGGGCCATTCACTATTCAATGGGCGCAGAGTGGAGACCGCGCGAGCACATCCATCTGGATGCGACCGGCTTCTACAAAGACCTGAGCAACTGGATCAGCACCACCACGGCCATCAGGCCCGACGGGACGCCTCTGCGCCTTGACAACAACGGCTCCGGACGGGTCTACGGCATGGAAGTGGTGGCACGCCACGATCTGACCACCAAGTTCACCGGCTGGCTCGCCTACACTTTGTCACACGCGACCAGGCGCGACTCGGGCAGCACGTCGTACCGCCTCTTCGAATTCGATCAGACGCACATCCTGACCCTGGTTGGCATCTACCAGTTGCCGCGCAATTGGTCGATCGGCTCGCGCTTCCGGCTGGTCAGCGGCAATCCCACCACGCCGGTCACTGGTGCGGTCTTCGACGCCTCGTCTGGCAGATACAGTCCAGTCTTTGGCGCCAAATACTCTGACCGCTTGCCGCCTTTTGCCCAGCTCGATTTGCGCGTGGACAAACTCTGGATTTTCAACCGCTGGACGCTGAACGCATATCTCGACCTGCAGAACGTGTTCAATCGCGCCAACCCCGAGGCCATGCAGTACAACTACGACTTCACCAAGAGCAGGGTGCGCCAGGGCCTTCCTATCTATCCCATTCTCGGCTTGCGGGGTGAGATATGATGCGTTGTCGCGCGACATGCTGATCCTGCCGGAGGAGTAGCGGGTTCTCGGCTCGGCAGGGGGTCTTAACTTCTGCCGCGGAGGTGCCGACAAATTCTACGTGAACGGCACTGTTCTGACGCCAGCAAGACTTCGGGGGATAGCCGAGCTTTGGCTCGACGGGGATATACCCAGCGAAGCGGATCTGCGCGCTGCCGATAGCCTGGCGGCGAAGATGGCCGCCTTCGAGGGCATTCGGCCCTTTTCCGCGGTTGTGCAGGAACTGGTCGACTACGTCTCCCGGCCTGACTTCCAATTCGATAAGGTCAGCAAAGTAATCGAGGCCGATCCGGCCCTGGCAGCACGGATCATGCGGGTAGCGAACTCCGCGGCCTACCGGATCTACGAACCCTGCAGCTCAGTGAGCAAGGCCGTGGTGCGCATCGGTGCGACCAATGTGTGCGAGCTGGCCATGGCCATGTCCGCCATGACCTTCTTTCAGGATCTGGGTGGGGTAGGACAGAAGATTCGCGACCACTCGGCGGGCACAGCGGCGGTGGCGCGCGAGCTGACGTTCCGTCTGGGTCGCGCCGCGGCCTGCCCCAAGGTGTTTTTGGCGAGTCTTCTGCACGACATTGGCAAGTTGCTCCTCATCCAGACGGGCGACAGGGCCTATGCCGCTCTGGCCGGGGAAAACCTCGCGCCCAACAGCGTTCACCTCAAGGAACAAGCACAGTGGGGCTACGACCACGCGATTCTTGGTGGCCACGTGCTGCTGTCGTGGAGGTTGCCCGAGCCCATCCCACAGATCGTTGCTTGTCACCATCAGCCCAAAGTTGCCCAGAGAAAGTCCGCGAGCGTCGCCCTGTCTGTCGATCTGCTGCGCGTCGCTGACCACGTTGACTGGCTGTTCGAGCAACAGCACGACGCAGATTCCCCACATGTGCAGAGACTAGTGCAATCCCCGGACGGAACCCGGGTAGGCCTTAGTGAGGCAACCCTGATGGAACTGTGGGACGACCTTCGCACCGTGCGACGGGAAGCCCTATCGGTATTCAAGTAGAGGCATCTTGATGCTGGAGCCGTGGGTCATCGATGAAATCCTTCGGCGCGAGGAAGATCGTCGACAAGGTGATCGTCCACGGATCGAGCTTCCCGTTCCCGAGCCGGAGTGGCCCGGTGCCGGCGATCCCGGAATGGTCCATGACGAGAGGGGCCATTCGGTGTCCGAGCGCGGCGTGGCTATCATCGGGA
Source organism: Myxococcales bacterium (assembly GCA_003153015.1). GTDB lineage: Bacteria > Myxococcota_A > Polyangia > Fen-1088 > Fen-1088 > Fen-1137. The sequence continues at coordinate 3,609 of PMBS01000069.1, read as the reverse complement.
TGTGATTCCTCGGCGCGCGCCCTTGAGTTGCGCCCGCCAGGCTGCCCTGTGCTAGGTTTTGCCAAGGGCACGAAGTGAGCTTCTCGCCATGCCTGACCAGCGCCAGCACCGGGGACGCCATCCAGCCGACAGCCGGCTTTTCGCATCTGCCGAGGTGCCGGTCCTGCGCCAGGCGACCGAGGAGCTATCCTGGCTTTTCGGGCGCGGGTACAGTCAGACTGCGGCTCTCAAGCTGGTGGGCGATCACTTTGGCCTGCGCGAGCGACAGCGTCTGGCAGTATTGCGCAGTTCCTGCAGTGAAAGCGCGGCCAGCGAGCGCCGCCGGCGGCGACTGACTGCTATTGAGCTGCAGGGCCAGCGCCTGGCCGTGGATGGCTTCAACTGTCTCATCACCAGTGAAGCGGCTCTTTCGGGAGGTCTTTTGCTGCGCGGCCGTGATCAGGCGCTGCGCGATCTTTCCAGTGTGCATGGCAGCTACCGCCAGGTGCAGGAAACCGAGCGCGCCCTGCGACTTCTCGGTGATGCCATTGCCCGCGCCGCACCGACCGAGGTGCGCTGGTTTCTCGACCGTCCGGTCTCCAACAGCGGCCGGCTGCGCGGCCTCACCGAGGCAATGGCTGTGTCGGCAGGCTGGCCCTGGCAGGTTGAGCTTGTCGACAATCCCGATCGCGCGATCGCTGCCACTGGTTGGGTGGCTGGCTCGACCGACGCGTGGCTGCTCGACCGCTGTCCGCATTGGGTGTGTCTGCCGGATGCGGTGGTCGCGCAGGCCGGGGTCAGCCCCTGGATCGTCGATTTGAGTTAACTACATCCCTGGCGATGGCTCCGCGACCAATGGCTGTTCATCGTCATCGTCGTCTTCCACGCTCGTCACGACTTGCGATCGCGGGGTGATGCCCCGCGACGATCGCAGGGCCCGAGATCACTGGCACATGCACTCGACCGTGCCGTTCATTATCTCGGGGCACCTGCCGTTGCACACGCCCAGACAACTGCAGTCGGGGTATTCGCCGCATCCAGCGGGAATGTCCTTGCAGGCGTAGGTTGGGCACGGCGCCGGCTGTCCCCCGTTCGGGTTGGGGACTGGGTAGCAGCACGGGTCGTCGATCACGCATACCTGACCGGGGGTGCAGACCGTCGTCCCACACGCAATCCCCTTGTCGTCTCTGGCTGCATCCGGTGATGCGACGTCGTTGGCGCGCTCGATCGGGACGTCCCCTGTGGACGCGTCGTTGGTCGTCTGAGTGTCCACCACCGTCACGTCCAGGTCACCGCTGGCAGGAAGGTCGAATTCCACGGATAGGGTGCGCGAGGCGTCCGGGCAAAGCCAGGAGTTGGAGGCGCTCGGGTAGCCACCATACTGCGAACCACACCGCATGTCGGCGGACTGGCCGCTGCATGTGGCCGGCAGCGTATTCATCACGGCAAAGGTGGCACGGTAGGGGCCAGGACCAACCGGTGCCGCCGAGGTGAACGTGTGGGTCTCGCTCGGCGCCCCGGGGGGCCGAGCGCTGCACTCCACGCACACCTGGTAGGGTTGCAGCTCACGCGCATTCCAGCTCAAGACGGATGCTGCCGACTGGTTCAGCGCGGTGGCTGACCCCACGCTGGGCGTGGGGGGCACAGGGCACTCGCAGATGCATTGTGCGCGCATGCCGAGCAGGAGTGCCTGAACACCACCGTCGCCATCCAGGCGGTCGATGACAAAAGCCCCGCATTCGATGCCGCTGGTCACGAGGTAGTCCGACGACGAGCTGACGAAGTGAAAGCGAACTGTCTGGCGAGAGGGGATATCGGGTCGCCGTGCAGGATTGGCCGAGCATTCGAGCCCGGTGTCAGCGGTGTCGCTCGCCCGCGAATCGGGAGCGATCGTGTCGGGGAATTGCCCTGCGTCGGGGGAAATTGCAGCATCCGGCGAGTCAGCAGCACCCGAGTCGAGGAACTGCTGTGCCTCGATTGAAACCGCAGCATCCGGCGCATCAGCAGCGCCAGGGTCGAAGAACTGCTGTGTGTCGACTGAAATCGCAGCGTCCGGCCCGAGCGCCGAGCTGTCCTCGGCCAAGGCATCAGAGGATCCGGAAGCTGCCGCGTCTGGGCCGCTGTCGGGCCGCCGCGGCGAGCTGCCTCCGCAGCCCGCGCACAGACAGAGCGCCACAGACAGCCCCAGCTTGAACCACAAAGCCCGCAAGTTCGAGTTCATAGGAAAACTGTAGACGGAGTTGGCTCACGGGACAATTGCAGGCAGATGGGCATCCCGCTTTTCCCGTCGATCGGAGTGATCTCGCGCACACATGGTCTGCCTCTCCCACTCTTGGCGGGAGTTGGACCGCAGTGGCCCCGCGGACATTGTGCTGGCCCGGCGCGCGCCTGCCGTGCAAGACTAGTCCCCCAGTGAGCCCCGCCGAGCAACCCACCAGCCCCGCCGCGCCTCCCGCGGACGCGCAGCAGCCCAGCAAGCCGCCTGTGCTTCTGCGGGCCACCCTGGCTGAGGTGGTGGGATCGTCCATGCGCGTGGCCGGCCTGTCGGTGCTCGATCGGGCCATCAAGCAGTTGCATCGTCAGCAATACCACGTGGTGGTGGCTTCTGACGGAAGCTGCCGCTTGCCCCCCTACTTGCCCGCCTCGGTGCAGGTGCACAAGGTGCCCAAGCCCGAGAACCTGACGGCTCTGCGCCGGGACATGGCGGGCGCTATCGAGGTGGGCGCCGACGAGGTCCGCCCCTCCAGCGACTCGCTCGAAGGCACGGTGCGGGTCATCGATGAGGCCAGCCGCCGCCGCGCCGAACACGCCGTCTTCGCCGAGCTGCTGCGTGGTGACCTGGGTTTCGTCGCGCGCTACCTGAACAAGCCGGTGTCGTTCTTCATCACGCGCTACCTGCTTGCTCGCCTGCCTTTTTCCCCCAACCAGGTTACCCTGGGCGCAGCCTTGGTCGGCCTGGCGGGCGCGCTGCTGGTGTCCAGCGGAGGCCCGGCCCTCATGGTGTGGGGCTTCTTCCTCGCGCACCTGCAGTCGATCCTAGACGGTTGCGACGGCGAGTTGGCGCGGGTGCGCTTCCAGCAAAGTGCACTGGGCGAGTGGCTGGACACTCTGGTGGATGATGGGCTCAACGTCGTGCTCTTCGCCTGCATCGGGGTTGGCATCTTCCGAGCCACCGGCAGTTCTTTGGCACTGGCGGCGGGTCTGTTGAACGCAGCCGCGCACATCCTTTACGACGTGGTCGCCTTCCGCGAGCTTAGGCTCCAGGGCGTGGGGGCCGAGGTCATAAAGGTGCGCTGGCACCTGACTGGCGGCACGGACATGAAAACCAGGGTGGCCAAGGGCAAGCGCGACCTGCTGGTCTATGTGCACAGCATCGGCCGGCGCGACTTCTTCATCCTGGCCTTTCTGGTCTATGCCTTGGTCGGCGTTCCTTGGGTGGCGCTCATCCACGCGTCTCTCATAGCCTGGCCTCTGGCCGTGGTAGCAGTGGCGCAAGTGATCTGGCGCGCCCGCGGCGGGCGCTAGTCGCGTGGGGAGCCCGCCGGCTTTGCCGGCGGCGCACCATCGCGGGAGGGTTTGGGAAACCTCTCAGGGTTCCCATATCAAAGCGCCTTGTTCACCAAATCCAGG